>NZ_JBVJDS010000004.1:0-426609 GCF_055582185.1 Streptomyces sp. NPDC042201
CCTCACCTTCCACCACGCCCTCACCCTCAACTACCAAATCGGAGGACTCAAAAGCGCCACCCACCTCACCAACAACCACCCCACATAAACCACCCCCAACGAACACCAACCCGCCCGCCCCCGAGTGTTGACCGGACAAGGAGAACCCCATGGGCAAACGCACACGTGCCTCGGGCAAAACCGCGACCCGCATCGCCATCATCGGTATGGGCTGCCGGCTTCCCGGCGACACCGACTCCCCCGCCGCCCTATGGCAGCTGCTCACCGAGGGACGCGAAGCGGTCGGAGAACCACCCCCGGGACGAGAAGAACTCTGGACACCGGAGCACACCGAACACACCCCGCACCGGGCGACCCCGCCCTCCCGCCGCGGTGGATACCTCAACAACGTATCCACCTTCGACGCCGACTACTTCGGCATCTCCGGCCGCGAGGCGGACGTACTCGACCCCCAGCACCGCCTGCTGCTGGAAGTGGCCTGGGAAGCACTGGAACACGCCGGAATCCCACCGGAGCGGCTGGCCGGCTCCCCCACCGGGGTCTTCACCGGTCTCAGCTACAACGACTACATGGACAGCCTCGCCGGACAGCCCCAGGAACTGGAAGGCTCCATCCTCACCAACGGGCACAGCGTCGCCGCCGGCCGTATCTCCTACCTGCTGGGACTCCAAGGCCCCTGCCTGGCGCTCGACACCGCCTGCTCGTCCTCCCTGGTCGCAGTCCACCTGGCCTGCCAGTCGCTGCGGAACAACGAGTGCGACCTCGCCCTGGCCGCGGGCGTCACCCTCATGCTCCAGCCCAGGATCACGCTGTCCTTCGCGCGGATGGGCATGCTCTCACCGACCGGACGGTGCCACACCTTCGACGCCGCCGCCGACGGCTTCGTCCGCGGCGAAGGCTGCGGGGCCGTCGTCCTCAAACGCCTGGCCGACGCCCTGCGCGACGGCGACCGCGTCCTCGCCGTCCTGCGCGGCTCCGCCGTCAACCAGGACGGCCGCTCCGACGGCCTGGCCGCACCCTCCCCCGCCGCCCAGCAAGCCGTCCTCCGCGCCGCACTCGGCAACGCCGGAGTCGACCCGCGCGACGTCGGACTGATCGAGGCACACGGCACCGGAACCCCGCTCGGCGACCCCGTCGAATTCGCGAGCCTGGCAAAGGTCTACGGCACCGGCCGGCAACGCTGCGCCCTGGGATCGGTGAAAACCAACCTCGGCCACCTCGAACCCGCCGCCGGCGTCACCGCGCTCATCAAAACAGTCCTGTGCCTCCAACACGGCCTCATCCCGCCCAACCTGCACTTCACCCGCTGGAACCCCGCCATCACCGCACAGGACACCCGTCTCTTCGTCCCCACCGAACTCACCCCCTGGCCCGTAGAGGGCACCACGAGACTGGCCGCGGTGTCCTCCTTCGGATTCTCCGGCACCAACGCCCACGTCGTACTGGAACAGCCCCCCGCCGCCAAACGCCGTCCCATCCTGCCCGCACCCCGCCGCGCCACGACAGCCGCACCCGACGTCCTGCTCGTCCCCGCCGGATCCCCCGCCGTACTACCGGCCGCCGCACAGCGCATGGCCGACTGGCTCGAAGGCGACGGCGCGGACGTACCACTTCGCGACGTCGCCCACACCCTGGCCCTCCGCCGCAGCGCCGGACGCGGACGCCTGGGGGTAGTGGCCGCCACCCGCGGCGAAGCCGTCGAGGCGCTGCGAGCCTTCGCCGCCGGAGACCCGCATCCCGCCGTGACCTCCGGCGCCGTGGGCGCCGCCGTGTCCCGCAAACCGGTATGGGTCTTCTCCGGACAGGGCTCCCAATGGGCCGGCATGGGGTGCACACTGCTACGACGAGAACCCGCCTTCGCAGCCTCCCTCGCCGAAACCGACGCCCTCATCGCTGCCGAGAGCGGATTCTCCGTACTTCAGACGGTGCGTACCGGCCAACAGGTCACCGGCTGCGCCACAGTCCAGCCCACCCTGTTCGCCCTCCAGATCGCCCTCGCCGCCACCTGGCGCGCCCACGGAATCCAGCCGGCCGCGGTCATCGGCCACTCCATGGGGGAAGCAGCGGCCGCAGTCGTCGCCGGAGCCCTCTCCCTCAAAGACGGAGTACGCGTCATCTGCCGGCGCTCCGCACTCCTGACCCGGATCGCCGGAAATGGCGCCATGGCCAGCGTGCCCCTGCCTCCCGCCACCGTGGAAAACGATATCGCCGCAACTCCGTCCGTGACCATCGCGGTCTACGCCTCACCCCACTCCACCGTCATCACCGGCGACCCCGCGCACATCAGCCAGCTCATCGACGCCTGGCAGGCCCGGGGAATCCTCGCCGCACCGATCGACGTCGACGTCGCCTCCCACAGCTCACAGGTAGACCCCCTTCTACCCGAACTCCTCACCGGCCTCGCCGACCTCACCCCCCGGCCCCTCCACACCCCCTTCTACTCCACCGCCCTCGAAAACCTCGACACCCCGCCCGCTTTCGACGCCGCCTACTGGTGCGCCAACCTCCGCAACCCCGTCCGCTTCACCACCGCCGTCACCGCGGCCGCCGCCGACCGCCACCTGATCTACGTCGAAGTCTCCCCCCACCCCGTCATCACCCGCGCCCTCACCGAAACCCTCACCCCGCACACCACTCGGACCAGCCCCCACCTCGTCCTGCCCACCCTGCGCCGCGGAGAAGACGAAGCCACCACCCTGCGCACCCAACTCGCCGCTCTCCACTGCGCCGGCGTACACATTGACTGGGCTCCCCTGTACGCGGACGGACACCTCACCGACGCGCCCACCATCACCTACGACCGCCAACACCACTGGAGCGGAACCGCCCACCCCGCCACGGCCAGCACCACCACCCAGCCCGGCGACACCCCGGCCGACGGCACCCAGCCCGGCGACACCCCGGCCGGTGGCGGGCTGCCTGGTGTTCATACCGAAGTGCCGGGTGATCCCGTGCGCCATCTGTGGCACGCGGAGGCCGGGACCGCAGCCCTTCCCTGGCTGGCCGACCATCAGGTCCACAACAGCCCCGTCATGCCCGGCGCCGCCTACTACGCCGTCGCCCTGAGCGCAGCTTGCGACATGTTCGACACCACGCCGGCCACCGTCGAAGTCACCGACATCACCTTCCACCAGATGCTCCACCTGACCCCCCACACCGGCCTGACCACCACCGCGATCCTCTCCACCCCTGACCGCGCCACCTGCGAAATCCACGCACGCGACGACACCGGCCAATGGACCCTGTACGCCTCCGCCGTACTCCACCACCACGCCTCGCCCCCACCCCCGCCCCGCCCTGCCTCCCTCACCACCCTCGCCCTCAAACACCCCCTCACTCTCGACCCCGACACCCTCTACGCCGGCCTGCGCAGCCGAGGACTCCAGCACGGTCCTGCCTTCACCGGCATCACCGACCTGCACACCTCACGCAACCTGGAAAGCTTCTGGGCCACCGTGAACATCCCGCCCTCTGCCCACAACCCCTCACACGCCCTCAGAGTCCACCCTGTCCTCATCGACCTCTGCCTCCAACTCATCACCACCCGTCTCATCAACAACACCAGCCACAGCCTCATCCTCCCCGTCAAAATCAACTCCGTACGCATCCTTGGCGATCCCTCCACCGCCACCTACTGCCACGCACGCATCACCGAAACCACCGCCAATACCCTCACCGGACACATCCGCCTCCTCGACCCCACCGGCGCCCCCGTCCTCACCCTCGACGGCGCCCAATTCACGCACCGCGAACACACCACGCAAGGCACCACCCCACCCGACCAATCGCTCCTCGAAATCGACTGGCACCCCGCCCCCCGCTCACCCACCACTCGCCCAACCTCAGCTGGAAACTGGCTCATCATCGGCGAGGGCGACGGCGCCGCTGAGCACCTCGCCGATGCCCTGCACACCGCCGGAGCACACACCGAAGTACAAGACACCCCCCTCAACGACGACCCACTCGAGTCCATCGCCACCACACTCAACGCCCACCTCACCACCCAACCCCACCTCCCCCACGCCGTCATCATGCTCTGCCAAACCCCCACCCCCACCACACCGACAAACCACCCGACAGCAGAAGCCGGCCCCGCGGACGATCCCACCGTGAACGCACTGCGGCGGACCCGACGGCTCCTCGGCATCGCCCAAGCACACGCCCGCCACACCGACCCGCCCCGCCTGTACGTGGTCACCCGCGACGCCCGCACAGTACTGACAGGCGAAACAACCGACCTCGGGCAAGGCGCCCTACGCGGGGTAGTACGCGTACTCGCGCTCGAACACCCGGACATGCGGGCCACGCTCGTGGACATCGCCCCGGACAAGCAGGGCGCGAAGGATCCGGCCGAGGAGGAGTTGGCCGGAGAGGCCCGCTCGGCCGAGGAGGATCCGGTTCTGGTGAATCTGGTCGGGGAGTTGCTCGCCGGCGGCAGCGAGGACGAAGTCGCTCTGCGCGGCTCCGCACGGCATGTCGCCCGGCTCGACTACCGTCCCGTACAGGACTCCGAACGCCCCTCGGACACCTCCCGCACCGTGCACTTCGCCGAAGACGGCTTCCGCCTCCACGCGGCACGCCCCGGCGACCTCTCCAGTCTGGAACTCACCACCGCCCCACGACGGACACCAGGACCCGGCGAAGTAGAAGTACGCGTCCAAGCCGCCGGCATCAACTTCCGCGACGTGCTCACCGTCATGGGCCTGCTCCCCCACAACCAAAGCCAAAGCCAAGACCTCAATCTGGACCTGGACCTGGATCAGGCTCGGGGCCAGGACCGGGATGCCTGTGGGCCGATCGGCTTCGAGTGCGCGGGAGTCGTCACCAGGACCGGCCCCGGCGTCGACCATCTACACATCGGCGACCCTGTCCTCGCCGCTCACCTCGAAGGCGGCGCCTTCGCCTCCTTCACCACCCTCCCCGCCCACACCGTCGCCCCCATCCCGCCGGGACTCAGCCCCACCACCGCCGCAGGACTGCCCACCGCCTACCTCACCGCCTGGTACGCCCTTCACCACATCGCCCGCCTCAGCCCGGGCGAACGCATCCTCATCCACTCCGCCAGCGGAGGCACCGGCCTCGCCGCCATCGCCGTCGCCCGCCGCCTCGGCGCCGAGGTCCTCGCCACCGCCGGCTCTGACAAGAAGCGCCAATACCTCCGCGACCTCGGCATCCGCCACGTGATGGACTCCCGCACCCTCGACTTCACCGAACAAACCCTCAGCGCCACCGACGGCCAAGGCGTCGACGTCGTCCTCAACTCACTCCCCGGCCCCGCCATCCGCGCCGGACTCAAAACCCTCCGCCCCTTCGGCCGCTTCATCGAACTCGGCGTCCGCGACACTCACGCCGACACCCCCCTCGGCCTCGCCCCCCTGCTCCACAACATCACCCTCGCCACCATCAACCTCATCGAACTCCAACAGCACCACCCCCACACCTACACGACCCTGCTCCGCGACACCCTCACCGAAATCACCGAAGGCCGCCTCCAGCCCCTCCCCCACACCGCCTACCCCCTCGACCAAGCCACCCAAGCCTTCCGCCTCATGGCCGGCGCCCACCACACCGGCAAGCTCATCCTCACCCTCCCCGACCACGGACGCACCACCGCCCGTCAACCCCGCCCACCCGTCATCCGCGCCAACGGCTCCTACATCATCACCGGCGGCCTCAGCGGCCTCGGCCTCGCCACCGCACGCTGGCTCGCCCAACACAATGCCGGCCACGTCGTCCTCAACGCCCGCACCCCGCCCACCCCTGCCACTACCCAGACCATCGAACAACTCAGCCAGACCGGAACCCGCATCACCCTGATCCTCGGCGACATCACCCAACCCGAGACCGCCGAACGTCTCGTCACCACCGCAACCGCCCACGGCCACCCCCTCCGCGGCATCGTCCACAGCGCCATGACCCTCCACGACGCCACCCTCACCAACATCCACGAGGACCACGTCGCCAGCGTCTGGAATCCCAAAACCCACGGCGCCTGGAACCTCCACCGAGCAGCCCGCCACGACACCCTCGACTGGTTCGTCCTCTACTCCTCCATGACCTCCCTCATCGGCAACCCCGGACAAGCCCTCTACGCCGCGGCCAACTCCTGGCTCGACGCCTTCGCCATCTGGCGCACCCACCAGGGACACCCCACCCTCGCCGTCAACTGGGGCCCCTGGGGGCAGACCGGAGCCGCCACGCACTACGCCCAGCACGGCTACCAGACCATCTCCACCCACCAGGGGCTCACCGCACTCCACACCCTCCTCACCCACGCCCGCACCAACACCGCCGTCATCCCGGGCCCACCCGACACCTGGCTCCCCCGCACCACCACCCCCATCCCCCTCATGACCCACCTCGCCGCAGACTCCACACCCGCACCCACACCGGCCCCCAGCCCCCGACCGGAACCCAACCCCCGCCCCAGCCCCGAACCCTCACCCGCGCCCACCAGCGCCGTCCCCACCCCCAGCCCCGCACCCGCCGGACCCGACCCCAGCAAACAAACCAACCTCGAGAACTACCTCAACCAACAGATCACCACCATCCTTCACCTCAACACCACCGCCCTCGACCCCCAAACCCCCCTCACCACCCTCGGGTTCGACTCCCTCCTCGCCCTCGAACTCCGCAACCACATCCAAAACGACCTCCACATCACCCTCCCCACCAACTACATCTACCAACACCCCACCCTCACCGCCCTCGCCACCCACCTCACCCAACACACCGCTCAAACCCCGCCCACACCAGAGAATTGAAATTGCAGACCCCCACCAACCACAGGCCCGACCGTCTGCCCTTCACGTCGCCCTACATCCAAGCCCGAAAAGGGTCGTCGTCGCTCTCACGCTTCGTGATGTGATATACAACCTTCGTCGCCATGCCATGATTCGGACGCCGAATACCGGCCCCCTAAAGGGAAATGGCTCAGCACAGCCCACAACCGTATTCTTGCGATGAACACACATCGCAACCTATTCGCGCATTCCGCTCCCTACAAAAACACTTCACGCCTTCCCCCTGAATTACCCACCTGCTTGAATAGGAGAAGCGAGACACACCGGTCCCCACGACCGGCACCCCGGCCCTCCACAGCAGCCACCTCCACATCTCGAAACCAACGTCTCGCCCGAACCATGCGAACGCATGGATACGGGAGGCATTGTGAACCCTCATAAAAGAACGCGGACATTCAGCACCGGCCCAGCCGTCACGGTCCTCGCGACGGGCACGGGCTCACGGCAACAACACGGTCGGCTATGGCCCAATCCTCAACGCCACCGGTACGGATAACAACAACGACACCCGTGCCGGCAGCCCCGGATGACGAACACCGCCATCCCCCACCGAGGAGAGAAGCCACATGTCACTGATCGCGATCCCGCTCACCGAACTGGTACTGACCGCCCAGGACCTCGATGAATGGCCAGAAGGGACACACCCCCAGGCCTTGGTCGCTCACTGCACCGCAGGGCAACCGATATCGTTCTCCGTACCCTCGCTGAAGCGAGCCGTCCCCATCTCCCGCCATCTCGCCCAGCTTTGGCTGAGCACTCAGAACGTCACCGACGAGGACACGCGTTACACCACCCTCCTCGTCATATCGGAACTGATGACCAACGCGGTCGAGCATTCCGGCAGCGCCCAGATCAGCAGCCATCTGCACAAAGCCGGCGACCGCCTGCACATCGAAGTCCGCGACCAGGGACGTACCACCTCCATCCCCCAACAGCCCCTGCCCGTCCACCACATCAAGGAATCAGGCCGCGGCCTGGAACTGGTCACCGAACTCGCCGAAGACTGGGGTGTAGAAACTGACACCAACGGCAACTGCACCGTTCTGGCTACGTTACGAATCAACCCGTAGGCATCCCAGCCCGGGACCGGGTCACCACGGCGTCGAGATCTCCCGGGGAGCGAGATCTCCGCCGAGCGCGCTTGCGACATACACAAACGAAGCGCCGAATCGGCGGTTGGCCAAACCACCGATCCGGCGCTATTCGGGCTGCCGTTGCTGCGTGCGGCAACGGTCAGCGATTGCTCACGGTCCTGGGATCGTCAGCGCACGCAGTACGGCACGGGCGACAGGTTCTTGACGTACCGGGCGGCGACGTAGCCGACCCTCCCGCCGCCGAGCAGATACCAGAGGTTGTTGCCGTCCACGTTCTGGCCCGCGACCTTGCAGGACAGGGAGATGATCGTGCCCGGCTGGATGCCGCCCAGGTCTGCGGAGTTGGCGGTTGGCCGCTGACGGATGTTCAGTGTGACCCGCGAGACGACCTTGCCCTTGGGAAGCACCGCGGTCGCCCTCGGCGCCGGGGCCGAGACCGTACCTGCGACGGTGTCGGGGGTGGTGGCCGCGATGGCGGGCGTGGCAGTCAAGGCCCCGGAACCAGCGATCATGAATACGGCGAGCGCTGCGGTGACTCGACGCTTGATGCGAAGTGTGTACACAGTTCCCTCTTTCCCTTTTTGGGTGTTACATCCTTATGACACGTCCGCCGAGGCGAAAGCTAGACGGAGACGGATTCCTCACTCGGACGAGTCAGTGTCAGGTGTGGGCGTGGCGCGTTGGCGCCAGGAACAGCGCCCGGCGCACGCCGGGTGGGAAGCTGATCTCCCCAGCCCGGCCGTCCCTGTCGGGGCGTCATCGTCATGACCCGTCGAGCAGCGCGCGATGATTTCCGAGCCAGGACGACACCGGCACGCGCCCTGGCGTTCGCAGCCCACTGGCTTTCCTGACCGGGATATCCCATAGTGATGCCATGAGTCTGCCTCTGTATCGGAGATTCGGCGGGTCACCGCCGCCGGGCGGCCCTCGCTTCAGCTGAGGGTCCGCCTCGTCGTCCTTGGCTCATACAGCCCGACGCAGACCGTGCTTCACCCCGCCCCTACGGGGGCCTTTCACCTCAGACATCCCTGACCCAGAGGAAATCCTTGCCATGATCATGGACAGCCCGCACCCCGAACACCCTCCCCACGAAGTCTCCGTGCAGCAGGCCCACCAATGGCTGGCGCGGGAACGCGAGGCCCTTCAAGCACAGTTGGCCGATGTCGAGCGGGGCGACCAGTGGAGCGAAAGCACACTACTGGCTACCCGGACCGCCTCGGCCCAAGAGTTGCTCAACGAGATCGACCAGGCCGCTCAGCGCCTGGAGGACGGAGTCTTCGGGACATGCGAACGCTGCGAGAGGGACATCCCCGTGGAACGGCTGGAAATCAGGCCGTACGTACGTTTCTGCGTCGGCTGCCAGGGACTCCCGGCCTGAACCTACTTCGCGGTGAAGGCCGCACCGGGCTGCCCTGACCCTTCTGCGGAAGTCAAAGAACCATGAACATCTGTACGGCAGTTGGTGCCAAGGGCACCGAGGTCCGCCGTGGACTCGCCATCGACCTCGGCAGTTCCCGGACCCGTATCTGGGCCCCGGGTTGGAAGACGCTTCTCGATCTGCCCAGCTCGGTGTCGGCCGGTGGCGAGGTCGTCCGTCCCGTACGGCGGGGACGCGTCGTCGACCCCGTCGCCTGTGCGGACATGTTGCGACAATTCCTCCCGTCGGGCACGCGGCTCAGCTGTCCACGCCCCGTGGTCGTGCTGTCCCGGCCAGTTCTGGCCGGTCCTGACCACCGTGCCGCAGTGACCGAGGCGTTGTCGGTCCTGCGACCGTCAGCGGTCGTCGTCATCGACAGTGCGCGAGCTGCGGCAGGGACAGCGGCGAGGGCCGGCGGCGCGTACGACGAGCGTCCCCTGCTGGTGGTGGATGTCGGAGCAGACCTGTTGGAGGTCACCCTCCTCGCGTGCGGCAGTGTGACGGACGCGCGGCAGGCGGAAATCGGCCTGCGTGACCTCGGCCCCATGGCGCCCGGTTCCCCTTCCACACTGGTGGAAGCGGCCGCCGGCATGGTCGAGGACATGCTCCGGCGCGACAAGGACGGTGCCATGACCGGCGCGCTGCGCCGGGGCCCTCTGCTGGTCGGCGGCGGCGCTGTGCAAGGCGACCTCAGGGGTCAGCTGGCAACGCGCCTCCGCACGCCCGTACGTCCCTCCCCCGCGCCGTCCACCGCGGTGGTGCGGGGAGCCGCCTCGGCCCTGCTGTCCGTACTCCGCCATCCGGGCAGCGCCCCGTGGCCCCGCACACACAGCTGGACGACGTGACGCGGAAGCGTGCGGAGGGCGACGTGCCCCGGTGGATCGTCGTCATCCTCGCGCTCTTCGCCACCGTGGCGGCGGTGTGTTCCGTGCAGTCGGCGGTCCTCACAGGTTCACCGGCGGCCGCTCACGGTTCGCGCACGGCGCCGTCCGCCGAGCAGGGACAGGGCCTGGGCTGCCTTGTCCAACGGACGAGGCAGGTACGGGAAGACGCGGACACGCGGACATCGGCCGAGTCCCGCGAGCGCCTCGGCGACCCGCCCCGGGTCGCCGGTCTTTCGGCGGGGTGGCGCGCGCATGGCGTGGGCCACCCCGCCCACGGCGTCCTTCTCGCCGGCCCTCGCCTGCCGTGGGCGCCTGCCGGAGTGCCGCGCACCGTACGCACGCGGGAGGCGGCAGAGCCCGCCGTACCGTACGCGCTTCCCGGGGTCCGGGGACCTCCGGGGCGGGCCGTGTCCCGTCCTGTTCCCTGACCAGCCGGCTCCCCGCCCGTCTCCTGTGCGCGGGTGCGCCGGCGCGCTCCGCTGGAGGCACCCCCTATGACTCGCGCCACTGTGGTGCGGGCGGTTCTGGCTGCCGCCGTACTGCTCGCATCCATATGCATCGCTCTGACCACGCCGCCCCGGCTGGGGCTGGATCTCAAAGGAGGTACGCAGATCGTTCTGCGGACCCAGGACTCCGCGACCGTCACGGCGGACGGCGAAAGCACCGACCTCACCATGGAAGTTCTACGGCGGCGGATCGACGCGCTCGGGGTGGCAGAACCGACCCTCACCCGTTCCGGCCAGAACCGGATCATCGTCGAGCTGCCCGATGTGCAGAACCCGCGGGAGGCCGCCGAAGTATTGGGCCGCACAGCGCAGTTGACATTCCATCCGGTCGAGGGGAACGGGGACGATCCCTCCGCCCCACAGGGCTCGGGCGGGACACACGGCCCAGGGATCACACAACCACCCGCCGGGGACGGCAGTCTCATCCTGCCGGACGAGAGCGGCCGCGAACTGCGTTTGGGTGCGGCCGTGTTGACGGGATCGAGCCTCAAGGACGCCGAAGCGCGTTTCGACGCGCAGCAGGGATCGGGGTGGTCCGTCTCGGTCGAGTTCCGCGGCGACGGCAAGAAGCAGTGGGCGCGGCTGACCGGGTCGGCCGCCTGTCATGCGGAGGGGGACGACCGCCGGCGGGTCGCGATCGTGCTCGACAACGAGGTGATCTCCGCGCCTCAGGTGGAGCGGTCGATCGGGTGCGGAGTCGGCATCAGTTCCGGGGCGACGCAGATCACCGGCATGTTCAGCGCCCAGGAGGCCCGTGAACTGGCGCTGTTGATCAAGGGCGGTGCGCTGCCGGTGCCGGTTGACATCGTGGAGCAGCGTACGGTCGGCCCGACCCTGGGGGCCGCAGCGATCAGTGCGAGCGCGCAGGCCGCGGTCATCGGCGTCGCGCTCACTTCCCTGTTCATCATGGCCGTGTACCGGCTTCTGGGGGCGCTGGCCGCTGTGGCGCTGGCGGCCTATGGAGTGATCTCTTATGCCACGCTCGTGGCGTTGGGCGTCACTCTTACGCTGCCCGGGCTGGCCGGATTCGTTCTCGCGATCGGCATGGCGGTGGACGCCAACGTGCTGGTTTTCGAACGCGCGAGGGAGGAGCAAGCCTCGGGCGGACACCGCACGCTGCGTTCCTCGCTGGCAGCGGGTTTCCGCCGGTCCTGGAGCGCTATCGCGGACTCCAATGTGACCACTCTGCTTGCCGCCGGACTGCTCTTCCTGCTGGCTTCCGGTCCGGTGCGCGGATTCGGTGTGACCCTGGCCATCGGCGTGGTGGCGTCCATGTTCTCCGCTCTGGTCGTCGCCCGGGTCCTGGCCGAAGTGGCGGTGCGACGCGGGTTCGTGGCGAAGAGGCCCGGCGTCACCGGCGTTTCGGGCCCCGGCTGGGTCCGTACATGGCTGAGTGGGCGAGGCGCGACGCTCTTCCGTACCTCCCGGCGATGGCTTCTGCTCTCCGCTCTGCTGACCGTGCTCGCCGTGGCGGGAATCGCCGTACGAGGGCTCAACTTCGGCGTGGAGTTCACCGGGGGGCGGCTCACCGAGTACACGACCGCACGGACCGTCGAGGCGGACGTCGCCCGTCACGCGCTCGCCCGGGCGGGACTCCCGCACGCGGAGGTCAACAGCTCGGGTGAGGGCGGCATCTCCGTACGCACCGCCGCGCTCACCCACGACGAGGAGAGACAGATCCACGACGTGCTGGCCGAACACGGTGGCACGGTCACCAAAGTGCGCGACGAGTCCATCGGTCCCAGCATCGGGAACGAGCTGCGGCGCAACGCCTTGATCGCCCTGTCGGTCGCGCTGCTGGCCCAGTTCCTCTATCTGGCCGTGCGGTTCCGCCGGTCGTTCGCCCTGGCGTCGGTGGCGGCGCTGGCTCACGATGTGACGCTTCTGCTGGGTGCGTTCGCCTGGATGGGGCGCCCCGTCGACGGCATCTTCCCGGCCGCGCTGCTGACCGTCATCGGTTATTCGGTCAATGACTCGGTGGTCGTCTTCGACCGGGTCAGGGAACTGTGGGCGAAGGCCCGCCGTACGCCGTTCCCGCAGGTGGCCACGGCCGCGGTGCTGCAGACCGTTCCCCGCACGGTCAACACCGGGATGGGCGCCCTCTTCATCCTGACAGCCCTGGCGATTCTGGGCGGAGACTCGCTGCGGGACTTCGCGCTGGCGCTCCTCATCGGCATCGTGGTGGGCACCTACTCATCGGTGTTCCTGGCTGTCCCGGCCTCCATCGCGCTGGAGGCGCGGCGCGGCGGGCCGCCTCCCAGGCCGGTGGCGAGGATCAAACGCCGGCTCGCCTCCACCGCTCGGACCCGCGGCCGCGACAACGGCGCGCAGGTGTAGTGGCCGGCAACGGCGGGGCCGCTGACGTGGCCCCGCCCGCGCACCGTACGCGCCTTGCCGCGGTCAGTCCCGTGCGGGCTGTGCGGGCTGCCCGGTCCCGGGCGGGACATGCGTTTGCCGGACGTTGATCCGGCGGCCTGTGACACGGGCGAGCGTGATAGCGATCCACAGGGGGCGGGTTCCGCCGGCCCATGGCGCGGTGTAGGCCATCTCGTCCAGTGCGCGTACGGAATGGGGGTCGGTGACCTTTCGCGCGCCGCCGACGATCAGCACGCTCCATCCTTGGCTCAGCGCTTCGTCGATATGGTCCACCTCGAAGGCGACCTCGTGGCCCGCCGCTTCGGCCGGGAGCGCTTCGGGGGCCGTTCTGAACGCCACATCGCCGTGGACGATCAAGTAATTGACCGGCACGATGGCGGGCCCCTCGGCTGTGGTCACGCCCACCCTGCCCACGCCGTGCGTACCCAGCAGGGCGCGGCACTCGTCCTCGTCGAGCGCGACCAGCTCGGGGTGATAGGCGGCCTCGCCGATTCCGGGTGGCAGGTCGACCGTTCCGCCGGTCAGTTCCTCGACCGTCGTCTGCAGCGCGTCGGCCAGACGCAGCAGGAACCCGATGCCGGGAACGGCGGGCTTCTCCTCCACGTACTGGATGTAGCCGGGCGCCGAGCCCGCGCGCTCGGCCACCTCCGCGCGCGTGAGCCCGAGCTGCTCGCGGCGGACAGCGGCCCGGCGGCCGATGTCGCCCGGCGTGGGTGGCGGGTGAGGCGTGGCGGAGCTCTGTGGCGGACCTTCCGACATGAGGAGCACGTCCCTTCGCCTGGGCGGTCTTGAACGACCAAATCAGCACCCGGGCCACTGGGCAACTTGTCGACATGGGCGCCGGACGTTCAGTGCGTCGACCGCCCCGTCCGCTGCGGGCTCCGCTGACGACGGCTTGGTTCACTCCGGCAGGCCGGTCCTCAACTGAAACACGCGGATCAGTGAACGGCGCGTTGGGCGCTTGCCGCGTAGGTGAATGAAGTGCACCTGCTGTCCGGCACCTCGGCACCGTAGTGCGGGAAGGCGTTGAGCGCCGCTTCGGCCGCGCGCCGGTCGAATAACGGCGGGCCCGGCCGGTCTGGCGACCTTGTGCTGTTGTTGGCCTGTCCATGACCATGGAGCGCCATGTCACTGACGCAGCCGTGGAAGGGACTCGCCATGCCCCAGGACCCGACAGGGATGCCCCGAAGGACCGTACTGTCGGCCACGGTCGCGACCGCTGTGGTCGGCGTGCCGTCGGTGGCTCAGGCGGCCTCCGCGGCGCCCGCGGCCGCGTCCACCGGGCGGGACACCGCAGACCGCCCGGCCACCGCCCAGTCCCCCGGCCGGGAACTGCGGGAACTGCTCAAAGAGGTCGACCGTGACCGGATCGAGGCGACCGTGCGCCGGCTCGCCGCGTTCGGAACCCGGCACACCTTGTCCACCCAGGACGACCCCGACCGCGGTATCGGCGCCGCGCGCGACTGGATATACGCGGAGCTGAAGCGCTACGCCGCGGCCTCCGGCGGCCGGATGACCGTCGAACTCCAGTCGTACGTACAGGAGCCCGCCTCGCGGATCCCGGTGGCGACCCGGATCACCAACATCGTCGCGACCCTTCGCGGTTCGGTCGACCCCGACCGCGTCTATGTCGTCTCCGGCCACTACGACTCGCGTGCCACCGACGTCATGGACGCGGTCAGCGACGCGCCGGGCGCCGACGACGACGCCTCCGGGGTCGCGGTGGCGATGGAGCTGGCGCGCGTGATGGCGAGGCGACGCCCGGCCGCGACCATCGTCTTCGCCGCCGTCGCCGGCGAGGAACAGGGGCTGTACGGGTCCACCCATATGGCGGAGCAGTTCAAGGCCGCGGGCTCGGACGTCCACGGCATGTTCACCAACGACATCGTCGGCAGTCCCAGGGCCGACGACGGCACCCGCGACCCGTACACCGTGCGCCTCTTCGCCGAAGGCGTCCCTACCTCCGAGACGCCGCAACAGGCCGACACCCGCCGCTCGGTCGGCGGCGAGAACGACTCACCGGCCCGCCAGCTCGCGCGCTTCGTCCGCGACGTCGCGAACAACGACGCCACGGGCATGAACGTCCGCGTGATCTACCGCCGCGACCGCTATCTGCGTGGCGGCGACCACATCCCCTTCCTCGAACGCGGCTACACCGCGGCCCGCTTCACCGAGCCGACCGAAGACTTCGCGCACCAGCACCAGGACGTACGGGTGGAGGACGGTCAGCAGTACGGTG
The DNA here is from genome assembly GCF_055582185.1 of Streptomyces sp. NPDC042201. NCBI lineage: Bacteria > Bacillati > Actinomycetota > Actinomycetes > Kitasatosporales > Streptomycetaceae > Streptomyces > Streptomyces sp. NPDC042201. The sequence continues at coordinate 15,320 of NZ_JBVJDS010000004.1, forward strand.
ACCTGCCCGAGTTCTGCGACTTCGCGTACATCGCCCGCGTGGCCCGGGTCAATGGCGCGGCCTTGTGGACCCTTGCCCAGGCCCCGGCGGCTCCGCGTGGGGTGAAGATCGTCACCAGCTCGCTGACCAACTCCACCGAACTGGTGTGGGAACCCGGCACGGAATCCGATCTGGCCGGGCACGAGGTGGTGTGGCGCGAGACGACCGCGCCGGAGTGGACCCACGTGATCAAGGCCGCCGGTGCGACGAGCCACACCGTGGACCTGTCCAAGGACAACGTCTTCTTCGGCGTCCGCGCGGTGAACCGGGCCGGCCATCGCAGCCCGGTGGCCTTCCCCGTACCGCAGCGCTGACCGACGGCCCTAAGGGCTGTCCCGTAATCCGTGGCGGGCGCACGACGACAGCTACGGCACCTCGCTGCGTTGTCGGAACGCCCGAATACATCCAGTATGCGGACGTCCCTCCGCCTTGCGATGCACCGCATCTGACGCCGTGCGCTGATCCACCACGGATTACGGGACAGCCCTTAGGCCGGGCGCGACCGGAACCGAAAACAGGTGTGCCGCCCTCCGGCAGAAGTCGGCCGGAGGGCGGCATACTGATTCCCGTACTCAGCCGGCGGCTGCCGTTTCGGCGAGCTTCTGGAATTCCCCCAGGTCATAGTTGGCCAATGCGGAGTCCAGGTTGGTCAGCGCGCCGACATGCTCCACGAATCCGTGCGGGTCGTATTCGATCTGGAGAGTGACACGGCTCGTCGTGTCACTGAGACGATGGAAAGTGACGACGCCCGCGTGGTGAACACCCTCTGTCGTCTTCCACGCGATGCGGTCTTCCGGAATCACCTCGGTAAGCTCCGCCACAAAACTCTTGTCCGCGCCGGGAAGCGACAATTGCCAGGCGAAGCGGCGCTCGTCAATGCGGTCGACGTGCTTCACATGACTGAGGAACTTCGGCCAGCGCGTCACGTCACTCCACAGGTCCCAACTCACGGCGACGGGGGCCTTGATGTCTACGGTCTCGAGCAGCGAAGACGCCATGGGTGCTGTCCCTTCGTTGGATGCTGCAATGCTGTGGCTGACCTGGCGGCTACCCGGAAAACCGCCGTTCATCCACAGATGCGCTTCCCTGGGACATGCACGGGAAGAAGGTGCTCGGACGATAGAAGAGGGTGCTCGGACGATGTCGTCCGAGCACCCTCTTGCCCTGTCTACCAGCGGTACCAGCGGCCCCTGCGACCGCCACTGGAGGCCGGCCGGATCAGGAATCCGAGCAGCCACACCACGAATACGACGACCGCGATCCACCACAGAGCATGAATCACGAACCCCACTCCGAGAATGATCAGGACGAGCAGGAGAACGAGAAGCAGAGGACCCATGACTACCAGCCTCCAAGTCAATGTCTGCCCGGAGGCGGCGCAATCGCGCGTGCGAAACCAGGCGTTTCTCATTCTACTCCCGGGCCATGAGGACCCGCTCTTCCGAACAGCGCCGGATTCATGTTCCGCCACGGATTGCGGGACAGCCCTTAAGCCTCGTCGCCCTTGGCGGTGGCGCAGGCCGGGTGGCCCCAGCCTTCCGCGTTCTTGGCGATGGACTCACCCGCGGCGTACGAGCGCCCGCAGCGGCAGCGGCCGGGGAACTTGGCGTTGAGGGTCCGCGCCGCGCCCGCCGAGGTGCGCCGTCGCGACGAGGCTGTCTTCGTCGCTCCGCCGGAGGAGCCGCGGCGGGCGCCGCCCGACCGTACGGTGTCGGGCGCGGCCGGCGGCTCCGGGGAGCCGTGCTCGCTGCCCGCGGTCTTCTGGACCAGTGCCGCCTGGCTCGCGGCCCGGTCGGCGAAGTCGTTGAGCCGATCTCCGCCGACCTGGTGCGCGGGCACGTACCGGAACTCCACCGAGCGGCCCTCGAGCAGCGCGTCGATGCGGACGACCAGTTCCTGGTTGGCGACGGGCTTGCCCGCGGACGTCTTCCAGCCGTTGCGCTTCCAGCCGGGCAGCCAGGTCGTGACGGCCTTCATCGCGTACTGCGAGTCCATCCGGATTTCCATGGGAACGCCGGGCGCGGCCGCCGTCAACAGGCGTTCCAGGGCGGTGAGCTCCGCGACATTGTTCGTCGCCGTACCCAGCGGGCCGGACTCCCAGCGGGCCGGAGTCTCCTCACCGTCGGCGATGACCCAGGCCCAGCCGGCGGGCCCGGGGTTTCCTTTCGACGCCCCGTCACACGCGGCGATCACACGTTCAGCCATGCTTCCGATCATGCCAGGGCGGCGGCACGTCGGACGACTCAGGTGTTCTTCCGGGCGACGGCTCCGTACATGGCGATGTCGCGGTCGTCTATGGCTCCCTGGTCGGCGTCGGGCCGCCAGTGATGGACCTGGGTGACCCCGGGTTCGACCAGGTCCAGGCCGGTGAAGAACGCCTCGGCCTCGGCCTGGGTACGCAGCTGCATGGGCATGCCGCGGCGGGCGTACTCGGTGGCGACGCGGCCGACCTCTTGCGGGGCGAAGTCGGCGGTGCCGATGGTCATGGCCAGGAAGCTGCCCGCGGGCAGCGGGGCGAGCAGACGCTGTACGAGGCCGTGGTCGTCGTCGGTGTCAAGGATGAAGTGCAGGATCCCGATGATCATGAGCCCGACCGGCTGCCGCAGGTTCAGGATCTCCTGGAACTGCGGAGAGCCGATGATCGCGTCGGGGTCGCGCATGTCGGCGTCGATGTAGGCGGTGCGGCCTTCGGGACTGCTGGTCAGCAGGGCACGCGCGTGCGCGAGCACGATCGGGTCGTTGTCGACGTAGACGACCCGGCTGTCGGGGGTGACCTCCTGCACGATCTCGTGCACGTTGGGCACGGTGGGCAGACCGGTACCGATGTCCAGGAACTGCCGGATGCCCTCCTCCCGTGCGAGATAGCGGGCCGCCCGGTGCATGAACTCCCGGTTGGCTCGCATATGGACCCGCAGAGCCGGCCACTCGCGGATCATCGCCTCACCGGCCTCCTGATCCACGGGGTAGTTGTCCTTACCGCCCAGCACGTAGTCGTAGACGCGCGCCGAGTGCGCCTCCCCCGTGTTGAACCGGTCTGCTGGACTGCCCTGCGCCGCCATCTTCCGTCCTCCCCGGTACCTCGCCCGCGCCTCACGCGAAGCATCCGTACCGCGCCCGTATCAGCTGAAGCCTTGGCCCAGAGTCTAGACACTCAGTGATCGCAGGTTCGCGCGAGTTCTCGGCGATCGGGCACATCCCGGCGCTACTTGAACCAGGGCCGCCGGGCCGGGTACAGGAGCCCGAGGCTCTTCTGAGAAGATCCGGATCATGCAGACGAAGCCGACGCCGGACCCGCTCGTACATGCCTGAGTACCAGGAACTCCTGCTCACCGCGATGGCGGCGGCCCACGAAACCGCGGGTTTGGGGCGGGTCGCCGACTACATCCCGGCACTTGCCACGGCGGATCCGAACGCGTTCGGAATGGCCCTCGCGACGGTCGACGGCGATCTGTACGGCGTGGGCGACTGGGAACAGCCGTTCTCGATCCAGAGCGTCTCCAAGCTCTTCTCTCTCGCTCTCGTACTCGCTCATGGCGGTGAAGCGATCTGGCGCGGTGTGGGGCGGGAGCCGTCCGGCAACCCCTTCAACTCGCTGGTCCAGCTGGAGAACGAGCACGGCATCCCGCGCAACCCCTTCATCAACGCGGGCGCGCTCGTGGTCACCGACCGGCTGCAGAGTCTGACCGGAGACGCCGCCGGAGCCGTGCGTGACTTCCTCCGCCAGGAGTCCGGCAACCCGCTCCTGGACACGGACCCGGCTGTGGCCGCGTCGGAGGCCGGGCACGGTCACCGCAACGCCGCGCTGGCCCACTTCATCGCGAGCCACGGCAATCTGGAGAACCCGGTCGAGACCGTGCTGGACCACTACTACGCGCACTGCTCGCTCGCCGCCAGCTGCCGTGACCTCGCGCTGGCCGGCCGGTTTCTGGCCCGGCACGGGCTGCGCGCCGACGGCTCCCGGCTGATGTCGTGCAGTGAGGCCAAGAGGATCAACGCGGTCCTGCTCACCTGTGGCGCCTATGACGCGGCGGGAGAGTTCGCCTACCGGGTCGGGCTGCCCGGCAAGAGCGGGGTCGGCGGCGGCATCGTGGCCATCCTGCCCGAACGTGCCGCACTGTGCGCGTGGGGCCCGAGCCTGGACGAGGTCGGGAACTCCGTCGCGGCGGTCGCCGCCCTGGACGCGTTCACCACCGCCTCCGGCTGGTCGGTCTTCTGACCGCCGGCGCGGGTCAGCCGATCGGCGCGGGCATGCGGACCACGTCGTAGGCGAGTTCGATCGCGTCCCCGGTGACCGGGTCGCTCAGTTCGACGCGCCAGCGGTCGGCGAACTGGTCCACGCCCTCGGCCATGGGGATGGTGCCGGAGATCAGCACCGTACCGGGCACCAGGTCACCGCGCTCACGCAGCACATCGGCCCAGTAGCCGGGGGTGAGCAGCTCGGCCAGGGTGCCGTTCTGGATGGCGGTTTCCCGCCCCGCGTGGGTCACCCACGCCCGCAGGGTCAGATCGTCCAGCCGCCCCTGTACGTCGGCCAGGCGCCAGGCGCGGCGGGCGAGCACATCGGGGCTCGCGTTCTTGCTCCACGCCACTCCGTGCACCTCCAGCTCACGGTCGGTGTGGTCGCAGGCTGCCGTCAGCAGCAGCTCACCGTCGCGGTCCACCACCAGCGCCCATTCCGCCTCCCCCGAGGTACGGCCGTGCTGCACGCTGACCTGGTCGGTGTGCTGGGCGAGGTACGGGGAAACCGGGTAGAGCGCGGGGGTCACGGACGGCGCGGGCACGCCCAGCTCGGCGAGCTCGGCCACGTGCGCGGCGACATCGACCTGGCTGCGTCCGGCGTAGCCGGCGTTGAGCACCTGGACGACATCGACGTGCCGGAGGGTGCCATCGGGCAGTTCGAAGGTCAGCGGCGCCATGGTTTCTCCACATCGGTCGGGGTATCGGGGAGGTTAACTTTGCGCGGAAGGCTTGCGCATACGACCTGTATACAAGAAGTATGCCGGAAGGTCGATAGCGCCCCCACTCAAGGACGGACGTCGTGAAGCACACCAGCACGAGTACGGAAAAGCACCCGATCGGCGGGTCCGCGGTCCGCCGCGCCTTCTTCGCCAGCCTCACCGGAACCGCCTTGGAGTGGTACGACTTCGCCATCTACTCCGTGGCCGCGGCGCTGGTCTTCGGTGATGTCTTCTTCCCCTCCGAGGACCCGGCAACCGGCACTCTGCTGGCCTTCTCCACCTACGCCGTCGGCTATGTGTCACGGCCGCTGGGCGGTTTCGTCTTCGGCCGCCTCGGCGACAAGATCGGCCGCAAGAAGGTCCTCATCGCGACCCTCGTACTGATCGGGATCGCCACCCTCCTGATCGGTCTGCTCCCCTCCTACGCCACGATCGGCGTGGCCGCCCCCATCGCCCTGGTCATACTCCGCTTCGCCCAGGGCGTCGGTGTCGGTGGCGAGTGGGGCGGTGCCGTCCTGCTGTCCAGCGAGTTCGGCGACCCTCGGCGGCGCGGCTTCTTCGCCTCGGCCGCCCAGATCGGCCCGCCGGCCGGCAACCTGCTGGCCAACGGGGTACTCGCGGCCCTCGGCGCACTGCTGACCGAGAACCAGTTCCTGACCTGGGGCTGGCGGGTGGCGTTCCTGCTCTCCGGGGTCCTCGTCGTCTTCGGCCTGTGGATCCGTACGAAGCTTGAGGAAACCCCCGTCTTCAAGGCCATGGAGGCCGAGCAGAATCGTCCCCAGGCACCGATCAGGGAAGTCTTCGCCACGCACCCCCGCGCCCTGACGGCCGCGATCCTGAGCCGTATCGCTCCGGACGTGCTGTACGCGCTCTTCACCGTCTTCGTCCTCACCTACGCGACGGGTGAACTCGGCATGTCCCGAGGCTCGGCACTGGCCGCCGTCCTCATCGGCTCCTCCCTGCAGGTGTTCCTCATCCCGCTGGCCGGAGCTCTGTCCGACCGCGTCAACCGGCGGCTGGTGTACGGAGTCTCCGCCGCGGCGGCCGGGGTGTGGCCGTTCCTGTTCTTCCCCATGATCGGCGGGGGGAGCTGGCCGCTGCTCGTCCTCGGTGTCGTGGTGGCACTGGCCATCCACTCGCTGATGTACGGACCGCAGGCGGCCTTCATCGCCGAACAGTTCTCCCCGCGACTGCGCTACACCGGTTCCTCGCTCGCCTACACGCTGGCCGGTGTCGTCGGTGGAGCCGTCGCGCCCCTGCTGTTCACCGCGCTGCTCGACGCCTACGAGTCGTGGGTTCCGCTGGCTCTCTACATCGTGGTCACCGCGGCTGTCACGATCACCGGGCTGTGTCTGGGCCGCGACGGGGGGCGGTCGGACGAGGAGGAGCTGATCGGGGGCAGCGACAGCGAGGACCGTACGTCAGAGCCCCTTGGCTCGCAGACCGCATCGGCCGGCTGACCCCAGCGCCAACGTCGGCACCGGCACCAACATCGGCACCCGCACCCGCACCCGCACCCGCACCGAGGAAGGTAGCCCCGTGCGCATCGCACTGAGCCAGATCACCACCGGCCCCGACCCCGAGCAGAACCTCGCGCTCCTCCGCGAACAGGCCCGTCGCGCGGCCGACGCCGAGGCCCGCGTCGCCGTCTTCCCCGAGGCCGCGATGGCGTGCTTCGGAACGCCCCTGGCCCCGCTGGCCGAACCGCTGGACGGCCCGTGGGCCACGGCGGTCCGCCGGATCGCCGAGGAGACCGGTCTCGTCGTGGTCGCGGGCATGTTCACCCCCGCCCCGGACGGCAAGGTGGCGAACACCCTGCTGGCCACCGGCCCCGGCGTCGAGGCGGCTTACGACAAGATCCACCTCTACGACGCCTTCGGCTATGCGGAGTCCGACACCGTGGCACCCGGCTCCCAGGTCGTCACCATCGATGTCGACGGCACTCGCATCGGCCTCGCCACCTGCTATGACGTCCGCTTTCCCGAACTGTTCAGGGCACACGCCGACGCCGGAGCGGTCCTGTCGCTGCTCCCCGCCTCCTGGGGCGCCGGTCCCGGCAAGCGTGAGCAGTGGGAACTGCTGATCCGCGCCCGAGCACTCGACGCCACCCTCTGGCTCGCCGCCGTGGACCAGGCCGACCCGGCGGCGTCCGGAACTCCCACGGCGTCGAACGCTCCCACCGGAATCGGCCACAGCGCGGTGGTCGGTCCCGACGGAACCGTACGGCAGCGTCTCGAAGCAGGACCGGGGATGCTGCTGGCCGACCTGGATTTCGCCGAGGTCGCCGCTGTTCGCCGCGCCGTACCCGTACTGGCCAACCGCCGGCTCTAGGCCCTGTCCGGGAAGGCTGGTGTCCGGGGCGCCGTGGCGTGACTACCCGGCCGCGTCGAGGAGGATCCGCGCCAGCTCGCGCGGCTGGGAGAACATGGGCCAGTGGCCGGTGTCCATCTCGACCAGCCGCCAGTGCTCGCTGGTCAGCAGCTCGGCCACCTCGTCGCTCGGCTCGGCGCCGTCGAGCAGGCATTTGATGTATGTCGCCGGAAGCTCGCCGAGCGGCCGTGCCAGCACGGCCGGCTCGGTCAGCGTGGCGCCCGGGTGCGGTGTCGAGCCGGCCACGATCCGTGCGATCTGCTCGTCACTGAGACCCTGGCCGGCGTAGTCGGCCGCGGGCAGCGGGGCCCAGAAACCCCCGCTCTCGGCGATCGACGCCTCCACCATCGCCCGGCCGTACGGCCAGCCGGACACGAACGACTCGCCGTCGGCCGGCACGTTGGAATCCACGAAGACCACGCGGGCCAGCCGGTCACCGATCAGCTCGGCGGCCTGGCCGGCCGGGATGCCCGAGTAGCTGTGCCCGACCAGGATGACGTCGCGCAGATCGTGGCGCTCGACCTCGTCGACGATGTCCTGGACATGAGTCCGCTGTCCGGCCGGCACGCCCTGCTTGTCGGCGAGGCCGGACAGCGTCAAGGGATGGGTGTGGTGGCCGGCCGCGCGCAGCTCCGGCACCACCTCGTCCCACGCCCAGGATCCGAGCCACGCGCCTGCGACCAGTACGAATTCCGTCATGGTGGCACCGTAGCGGAGCGGTCTGACATCCCCGCCGGACCACTTGCCTATCCGGCGAGCAGGACCTTGAGGGTGGTCTCCAGATGACTGTCGATCGCGGCGCACGCCGCGCGCGCGTCACCTGAGGCCATCGCGGCCAGGATCGCCACATGCTCGTCGAGCACGGCTTCCTGCCGGCCGTGCTCGTTGTAGAGCGCTACCACCCCGGCCCGGATCTGCCGACTGCGCAGCCCCTCGTAGTGCCGGTTGAGCAGGGAGTTGCCCACCGCCGAGACGATCGTCGCGTGGAAGAGGTGATCCACCGCGATGAACTCCTTGGCGTGCTCGGGCCCGCTGAGCGCGCGCTGACGGTCCAGGAGTCCGGTCAGCTCGGACACGGGAACTCGGCCCTCGGGGATGGTCCGCTCGGCCGCGTACCGCTCGACAATGCCGCGCAGCTCCATCAGCTCGGTGATCTCCCGCCCCGACAGCGCGACGATCTGCGCCCCGCGCTTGGGGACCAGCTTCACGAGGTCCTCGGCGGCGAGCAGCAGCAACGCCTCACGGATGGGGGTACGGGACACCCCGATACGGTCGGCGATCTCCTGCTCGGAGAGGAACCCACCCTGCATGTCCGGGTCGGTGAGGACGGTCTCCTTGAGAAACGCGTACGCCTTGTCCCGGCCCGATATCACGACTTCCCCCACGGTTGCATACAACGAGTATACAAAATTCCGCCCGCTGCCACAGCCCGTGAAGCCGCATCGCCGTCATCCCGATCGCGGGTCCGGGTCCACGGGCAGCCGCATGCGGAAAGCCGTGCGTCCGGGGACGCTGGTCACGTCGACGGTGCCGTGGTGAGCCCCCACCACCGCGGAAACGATCGCCAGGCCGAGACCGGTGCCTCCCGCGGTCCGTGAGCGACCGTGATCCGCGCGGGTGAACCGCTGGAAGACCTCGGCCCGCAGCTCCGCGGGAATGCCGGGGCCGGTGTCCGTCACGGTCAGTACGACCATGCCCTCCCCGTCGGCGATGTCTTCCTCGCCGGCGATGCCCAGGGTCACGGAGGTGCCGGCCGGCGTGTGCGTGCGGGCGTTGTTCAGGAGGTTGGCCACCACCTGGTAGAGCCGGTGGCCGTCACCGGTGACGGTCACCGGTTCCTCGGGCAGGTCCAGCAGCCAGCGATGATCCGGCGCCGCCGCACGCGCGTCGCTCAGGGCGTCGAGGGCGAGCCGGGTGAGGTCCACGGTGTCACGCGCCAGTGGCCGGCCGGCGTCCAGGCGTGCCAGCAGCAGGAGATCGTCGACGAGCCCGGTCATCCGTTCGCTCTCGGACTGGATGCGCTCCAGCGCGTGCCGCACCTCGCCCGGTACGGTGCCCGGGTGGCGCAGCGCCAGTTCCGCGTGCGCGCGCACGGTGGCCACGGGGGTACGCAGTTCATGGCTGGCGTCCGCGGCGAAGTGGCGCAGCCTCTCCTCACTCGCGTGCCGGCGGGAGAGCGCGTCGCCGACATGGCCGAGCATGTGGTTGAGAGCGGCGCCGACCCGGCCGACTTCGGTACGGGGGTCGGTTTCCGGTACCGGGGCGGGCATGGCCACCTCCCCGCTGGCCAGCGGCAGCCGGGTCACCTCGGTCGCGGTGGCGGCGACGCGGCTGAGCGGTCTGAGGGACAGCCGTACCCACAGCGCCCCCGCCACTCCGGTGACGGCGAGGGTGGCGCCGAACACCACGGCTTCCACCGCCTCCAGGCGATGCACGGTCTCCGCAACGCCGTGCAACGGCAGTCCCGTGAGGAGCACGTCGTTGTCGTCCCCGACGACGGCGACGACCCGGTAGGCGCCGAGGGTGGACAGCCGGAGGGTGTGGCCCGTCTCGTCGGGCGGTACGGCGGCCAGCGCCCGCCGGTCCGCCGCGGTGAGCGGTACGGGGGCGTTCGTCTCATCGCGTACGACGGATGCCTGCGTGGTTCTGCCGTGCAGCAGCCGGGCGCCGAACGTGCCGTCCGACTGGCCCCTGGTGTCGGGTGCGTTGTCCGCGTCCGGGCGCGCCTCGTGTTCCAGGCTCGCCGCGAACCGGCCCCCGGTCGCGACGAGCTGCTGGTCCAGCTTGCGTACGAGAAAGCCTTCGAGCGCCACCACGGTGGTCACCCCCACCGCCAGGCACGCCAGGGTGAGCAGCAGCACGAGACCCGCGGTGAGCCGTGCCCTCAGGGTGCGCGGCACGGGCAGTCGCCTCATGAGGTGTCCGGCTTGAGGACGTAGCCGACCCCGCGCACGGTGTGGATCAGTGGTGTCCGGCCCGCGTCGATCTTCTTGCGCAGGTAGCTGATGTACAGCTCGACGATGTGCGCCCGGCCACCGAAGTCGTACGACCAGACACGGTCCAGGATCTGGTCCTTCGACAGGACCCGGCGGGGATTTCGCATCAGGAAGCGCAGCAGCTCGAACTCGGTACGGGAGAGCTCTACCGCCACGCCCGCCCTGCTGACCTCGCGGGCATCCTCATCCATCACCAGCTCTCCCACCACCAGCCGGCTGCCGCCCGGCTCCCGGGCCATGCCGGCCCTTCGCAGGAGTCCGCGCAACCGGGCGAGCACCTCCTCCAGGCTGAACGGCTTGGTGACATAGTCGTCGCCGCCCGCGGTGATGCCCGCGATGCGGTCCTCCACCGCGTCGCGCGCGGTCAGGAAGAGGACGCAGACGCCCGGCTGAGCCGCCCGCAGCTCGCGCAGCACCCGAAGACCGTCCATGTCGGGCAGCATCCAGTCGAGCACCACCGCGTCAGGGCGGAAGGCGCGGGCCGCGCTGACGGCGGAGGCGCCGTCGCACGCGCTCCGCACCTCCCACCGCTCGTACCGGAGCGCGCCGGACAGTACCTCGGTCAGGTCGGGCTCGTCGTCGACGACGAGGACGCGCACGGGGGTGCCGTCGGGCCTGCTCAGAACGGGTGGCGGGGCGTGGTTGTCCATGGTGTGTCCAGCATCCCCCGTGGCCGGGCCGGGCGCGGGTCGCCGGAGCTCTGAGTTTCCTCTGAATCGTCGGTGCGGATGTCTCTTCAGAGGCTTCTCAGAAGGGGCACTGTGAGGCTGGCGGTCCGCCTCCGAAAGAGGGACACCTCGTGGCCACTCCTACGTACGAGCGCCGTGCCGCCCCCTGCGGGCCACCGGTCCGCCTCCGGGCTCAGCGTTTCCTCCCGTTCGCCGTCCACGCCCTGATCTGGTCGGGCGCCGCTGCGGTCCTCGGTCTGTGGTGGAGCGACACCACGTCGGTCGTCGGCCCCGCGGGATGGCTGACCGGCGCGGGTCGCATCACCGGGCTGCTCGCCGGCTACGCCTGCGCGGTCCTGCTCGCCCTCATGGCGCGGGTTCCGCTGCTGGACAGGGGCATCGGGACCGACCGGCTGGCCCGGTGGCACGCGCTGGGTGGCAGGTACACCGTCTCGCTCGTCCTGGCCCACACCTTGCTGATCATCTGGGGCTACACACTGACGTCCCGGTCGACGGTGGTGGACCAGACCCGGACGCTCGTTCTGCAGTATCCGGACATGCTCAAGGCGACGGCGGGATTCGTCCTGCTCCTGGCCACCGGGGTGCTCTCCGCGCGTGCGGCCCGCCGCAGGATGAGCTACGAGACATGGCACTATCTGCACTTCGCCACCTACCTGGCGGTGTTTCTGGCCTTCGGACACCAGCTCGCCAACGGCGCCGACTTCGTGACGAACCCCGCCGCCCGGGTGGCGTGGTACGCCCTGTTCCTCACGGTGGCCGTACTGCTTGTCTGGTTCCGGTTCCTCGTCCCCGTACGCCGGGCCCTGCGTCACCGTCTGAGTGTCACGGAGGTACGGCCCGAGGCGCCCGGCGTGGTCTCGGTGTATCTGACGGGTGAGCGGCTCGAAGAACTCGCCGCCGAACCGGGCCAGTTCTTCCGCTGGCGTTTTCTGGCGCCCGGCCTGTGGTGGACCGCCAATCCCTACTCGCTCTCCGCTCCCGCCCACCCCCGGTTCCTGCGCATCACGGTCAAGGCGGCCGGTACGCACAGCGCGGCGCTCGCCCGGCTCGCGCCCGGCACCAGGGTGTGGGCGGAGGGCCCGTACGGCGGTTTCACCGCGGCCCGCGGCACCGGCCGGAAGACCCTGCTGATCGGCGGAGGAGTCGGGATCACCCCCTTGCGCACCCTGTTCGAGACGCTCCCGGGTGACGTCACCCTCATGTACCGCGCCCGGCGTCCGCACGATCTGGCGCTGCGCGACGAGCTCGACGCCATCGCCGCGGCCCGCGGCGCCCGGGTTCTGTACGCGGTCGACGAACCCGCCTCGCACTCCGTGCCGCTCACCGCCCGCGCGCTGCTGCGTCTCGTTCCCGACGTGGCCGACCACGACGTGTACCTGTGCGGCCCGCCCGGCATGACCGACGCGGCGCGGCGGGCCCTGCGCACGGCGGGTGTGCCACGCCACCGTATCCATCACGAGTCGTTCGCGTTCTGAGACCGCCCGCCCGAGGAGACCGGATCCGCCATGCGCCGAGCAGTACTCACCCTCCTTTCGACGGCGGCGGGCATCGTCCTGCTCCTGTCGCTCAAACCGCACCAGAGCACACCACCCGCCGTCGCGACACGGCCGCCGTCCGCGTCACCGTCCGGGCACCCGTCACAGGGCACCACGAACGGCACGTTCACCGGTGATGTGATCGACACCCAGTACGGACCGGTCCAGGTCGCGGTCACTGTCGAGCAGGGCAGGCTGACGGCCGTCAGGGCCGTTCAGGTGCCTTCCGGAAGTGGCCGCGACCAGGAGATCGCCGCCTACGCGGTGCCACGCCTCACCCAGGAGGCCCTGGGCGCCCAGAGCGCGCACATCGACGCCGTTTCCGGGGCCAGTTACACCAGCGAGGGCTATATACAGTCCCTGCAGAGCGCGTTGGACCAGGCCGGTGTCTGACCGCGCCAACGGCCTGCGCCATGTCGAGCACGTCATGGGAACCGTGTTCTCCTTCGACATCCGCGGCGCGGTCACCCGGGACATCCGCCGGGCCCTCGCCGAGGCCGTCGCGTGGCTGCACGAGATGGACGCGGTCTTCTCGACGTACCGCGCGGACAGCGCCATCAGCCGCCTCTCCCGTGGTGAGTCGACCGTGGACCGGTGCCCGGAGGTGGTGGCCGAGGTCCTCGAACTCTGCGCGGAGGCGACCCGGGTCACCGGAGGGTTCTTCACGGTCACGCCCGGCGGCCGGCTCGACCCGTCCGGCCTGGTCAAGGGGTGGGCCGTGGAGCGCGCTTCGCGGATTCTGTACGAGTCCGGAGCGCACGACACGTACGTCAACGGCGGCGGCGATCTCCAGCTCCGGGGGGAAGCGTCTCCGGGTGTCCCCTGGCGGATCGGCATCGCCCATCCGCGGTCCCGGGACCGGCTGATCGGCGTCGTCGACGGCCGTGACCTGGCCGTCGCGACGTCGGGAACGGCCGAGCGGGGCGCTCATGTCCTCGACCCCCGCACCGGCCTGCCGGCCTCCGGCCTGCTGTCCATCACTGTGACCGGCCGTTCTCTGACCCGGGCCGATGTCTTCGCCACCGCCGCCTTCGCGATGGGCGACGGGGCGCGCTCCTGGATCGCCTCGCAGGACGGTTACGAGGCGATGGCGGTCACCGCCGACGGCAGGACATGGCAAAGCGACGGCTTTCCCTGCTAGGGCCTGTCTGACGCACCTGACGCGTCCTCCCTGCGTCCGGCGACCCTCCGGACGACGTTCAGCAGGTACTCCTTGCGGTGGAGCGGATCATGGTCTGTGCGAGTCCGGGTCGGGATGGCGCCGGTGACCGGTTGGTAGTGGTCGAAGGCGGATTCCAGCACTCCCTCGCCGCGCGTCAGCGCCGGTAGCTGTTGTTGCAGCTCGTGCACCCGGGCTGCCGGGATCTCACCCTCCAGCAGGCACGACGGGCCCCGGACCTCCGGCGAGAGCGGAATGGCACGCAGCCGGGCCAGGGCGGGCATGATCGCTCCGAATGTGTCTGCCGGGAGCTCCAGGTGGAAGCGGTGCATCGGTTCGTACACCCCGGAGCCGGCCTGCTTCAACGCGCTCATCAGGACCAGCGGGGTGAGGTTGCGGAAGTCCGCGCCCGTGCTCGACATGCTTTTGTCGAAGATGGCATGGGAGTGGCTCTGGCGCGGCGCGTAGCCGGAATGCGTCATGGTGACCGTGCAGTCGGTGACCTGCCATCCGTGGATCCCTTGGTGGAGCGTCTCTTTGACCGTGTCCTCGACCGCTTTCATGAACGCGTACGGCATCGACCCGAGCTCGACCTCCAGCCGGAATTCCACGCCGGTGTCGATCGGAGCCGGATCGATGCGCAGCCCGACGGTCGCGAGAAACGGATTGGAGTCCTTGCCCATGATCTCGACGGCGGCGCCGGTGCCGTTGGGCCGTTCGACGCAGATGGTCGTTGTCTCGCGGAAGGTGACGTCGATGCCGAATTCGTTCGCCAGCGTTGCTTGGATTACCTCTTTCTGGACCTCTCCGTACAGCGAGACGAATACTTCTTTCCGAATATCGTCCTGCCGCAGGTTGATCAGCGGGTCCTGCTCGGCGAACTGGACGAGTGCGACATGCAGCGTCCCTTTATCGGCCGGGCGGCAGGGAATGACGGCCGTTTCCAGGGTCGGCGGGGCGAAGTGGTGACGCGCCGGGCCCGTTCGCGATACGCCGATCGCGTCGCCGATCCGGATATCACCGAGACCCCAGAGCTTGCCGATCTGCCCCGCGTCGACCGACGCGCGGCGAACGGCCGGGCCACGGTCGAAGACGCTGACCGCGGTGACCTTCCCCTCGCCGTCGTCGTCGCCCTCGCCACAAAATCGCAGGAGATCGCGCGTTCGTACCGTTCCCGAGAACATGCGGACGTACGCGATCTTCTCCCCGGCCGGCCCGCGTTCGATCTTGAAGACGGTGCCCGAGACCGGGCCGTCCACATCGCCTTCCGTCGCGGGCAGCAGCTCGGTGATACCGGTGATCAGCGCCTCCACGCCCGCGCCCGTGATGGCCGAGCCGAAGTACACCGGATGTACCAGCGCCTGCCGGGTCTGTGCCGCCAGCTCGCCCCGGAGCCGGGGATACGAGACCGTCGCCTCGTCATCGACGTACGCGGCCAGAAACGCGTCGTTGTGGTCGGCGAGCAGATCGACCAGCCTGGAGGTGAAGTCGGCGTCGGCGTCGGTGAACGGCGCGCACCGAGCACCGCGGGTACCCAGTCCGTCGACCGATCCCATCGGGATGACCGCCGGGGCCAGCCTCTCGGACATGCTGTGCAGCACGTGTTCGTATCGCGCGCCACCGCGGTCGATCTTGTTCACGAAGATGAGGGTGGGAATGCGCAGCCGCTGCAGCGTCCGCATCAATACGCGGGTCTGCGCCTGCACGCCCTCGACGGCGGAGACGACCAGTACGGCGCCGTCAAGCACGCTCAACACCCGTTCCACCTCGGCGATGAAATCCGGGTGGCCGGGCGTGTCGATGAGATTGACCGTGATGTCGTCGATGACGAACGACATGACGGCCGATTTGATCGTAATGCCGCGTTGCCGTTCCAGCGCCAGGGAATCGGTCTGGGTGCTGCCGTCGTCAACGCTGCCGATCTCGTCGATGACACCGGCGGAATGGAGCAGCCGCTCGGTCAGGCTCGTCTTACCGGCGTCGACATGCGCCAGGATCCCCAAGTTCAACGTTCGCACGAAGCGTCATGTCCTCAAGATAGGTGAAAGTTCCCGTCTGACTGAACATGAACGCTTTCCGCATTTCCGTCTCCTTGATCGATTGGCTGCTGGGGATTACAGCAGACGGCCACTTGGGAGGGCAACCTATTTACTGAGAGCGTCGAGCAGGCCCTCGGCGAGGCGGCCGTAGGCCGCCGACCGCTCCGCCGCCGGGTCCGTGCCGCCGTCGGCGGACCCCACCGCACCGGCGCGGGCGTACGCGTGGACCCGCGCACCCCAGAACGCCCATGCCCGCGCCCGGTCGTCGGCCGTCGTGTACGCCGCCGCCGTGGCCCGCGCGTTGGCCACGGCATTGGCGTCGGAGAAGGCACGCACGCCCGCGTCGGTGCTCAGATCGGCGTAGCGGCGACCGTACCGGTCGGCCTCCGCCTCGTCGTACCCGTTGGCGACGGCGTAGGCACGAGCGTTCGCGTAGGCCGTCTCGCCGGCCTCGGCCGTGGCATACGCGTGCCGGTACACCTCCCTCAAAGCCGGCTCCAGAGCCGCTTCCCATGTGGCCCGGTCGTGCCGCTCGCCCGCCGCCGCAGCCGCGTGCAGCCGAGCCGGCGCCTCGTACGGCTGGGAGCTCCGGCCGCGCCGTGTGGTCGCTTCGGCGAGCATCGGCAGGACGACGTCCGCGTGCCACGCGTGGACGACCCTGAAGTCGACGGGTCCGTCGAGGAGTTCGAGCACGGCGTGCGCCCGCAGGGCCCAGCTCTCGGCCGCCGGTTCGTCCTGGCCGTCGTACAGCGCGGCGAGCAGGTGCCAGGCCCACACCGGTATCGCCGGATCACCGGCCTGCCGTGTTCCGGGCGGGCCGGGTGGGCCTGGCGGGTCCGCGGGCCCTCCCTGGTCGAGCAGGACGACGAAACCCCTCGCGTGCCCGTTCACTCTCTCCCTCGGCTTTCTCGGCGTACGGCCGTCTCGGTCGCTCAAGCCTTCGGACGGGTGCCGTCGATGGCGACGCGCCGGCCGTAACGCGAGTGCGGGTAGTAGTCCCAGATCGCGTGGTGCTGGACGCACCGGTTGTCCCAGAACACCAGGGTGCCGGGCTGCCAGCTGACCCGGCAGTGCAACAGGGGCGTGCGCGCGATGTGGGCGTACAGCATCTGCAGCACCGCGTCGCTCTCGACGCGTGACAGCTGCGCGATGTGCGACGTGTAGGGGGCGTTGACGAAGAGGAGCTTGCGCCCGGTCTCGGGATGGCGGACCACGACCGGGTGCTCGTTCTTCGGGATGTCGTACTCGGGCGGCGGGGTCTGTCCCATCCAGGGCAGCGCGCCGTCGTGGACGGCGGTCAGGCCCTCCAGGAACGTCTTCATCGCCGGGGAGAGCATGTCGTAGGCGAGGTGCATGTTGGCGAACAGGGTGTCGCCGCCGCTGCCCGCCTCGGGGATACGGGTGATGTGGAGCATCGATCCGAGCGAGGGCTCGGCGTCCGCCGTGCCGTCGGCGTGCCAGCCGTTGCCGGCGACGGCCCGCGACTCCTTGTCGGCGCTGATCTCCAGGACGTAGGGGTCGGAGCCCTCGGCGGGAAGCGCGACGGGGTGCAGCGGACCGAAGAGACCGGCGAAACGCTTGTGCTCCTCGTCCGTCAGAGTCTGGTCGCGGAACACCAGGACGTGATGGGTCAGGAAGGCCCGCCTGACGTCGTCCGTCTGTTCGGGGGTCAGTTCCTTCGAGAGGTCCAGGCCCGACACCTCCGCGCCGAGGAGCGGGGTCAGCGGGTCGACGGTGATGGATGTGCTGTGTTCCCTCGGCCTGGTGGTGATGCGCTCGATGGCGTCGAGTGCGAACTGTTCCACGGTCGTTCTCTCCTCTGTGTGTGGGGGAAGCTTTTGGGTCGGTCGGGTGGCAGCGGGGTCAGAGGCCGCGGGCGAGGAGGTCGGCCAGGATCAGCCGGCCGAACGCCAGGTTGCCGTGGATGGTGTCGTCCGCCTCGCAGAAGGCGGGCCGCTGGAACCCCGTCCCGTCGGTCACGCGCGCACGGACGTCCACGATCTCGACGCCACGCGCGGCCAGTTCGGCGCGAACGGTCTCCTGGGCGGCGAAGAACACCTGCGGATCCGACATGCCGGGCACGCGTTGCGGCGGCATCAGCGACACGACCCGCAGCCCCAGTCCGACGGCGTGCTCGTAGAAGGCCAGCGCGTCGCGGACCATGGCCCGGACGATGTCGGCGAACAGGCCGCTGCCGAGGAAGCCGGGCGCGAAACCGCCGCCCCGCACGCGGTAGATCCGCCAGTTCTCGCTCGTGGCGACCGTATGGGCGCTGAAGCCGAACGTCGTCACGAGCGGGATGTCCAGCGCCCCGAGGCCTTCCGCACCCAGCTCGGCGAGGAACCCGCGGTAGAGGCGCTCGGTCTCCTCCTTGCGGAAGACCACGTCCGTGCCGCGTACGTCGAAGAAGTCCGCGTGGAACTCACGGCCCGCGCCCAGGGGTCCGCCCCGGAACGGCACACGAGCGGCCTCGGCGGCGCGGCCGACGGGCCCGGCGTGGGAGTCACCGAGCAGGAGGAACCTGGCCGCGGTTGTAGTAGTCGAGTACGGCGTCTTCACACCAGTGGTCCTCTCCGCCGGCAGTCCGGGAGTCAGGGGTGGGCACGGGGCGGGTCGCGGCGGCGCGCTGCCCCAGCGCCTCGAAGAAGTGGCGCATCACGAAGGCGACGCCCTGCGGGGTGACGGTGCGCAGGTTCGGTTCGAAGAACCGCCGTCCGAAGGGCAGGCCGGTGACGATCTCGTACGAGGGGAAGTAGTCGACGTGGTCGAGTTCCACCGCCAACTGCCCTGCTGCGGCCCGCAGTACGGACTTGGAGTACGTGGTGGCCGGCAGGGCGTGCCCGCCGGTGGCCGTCGCCGTCAGCGGCACCGGGGAGACGGTGAGCAGCACCCGCAGACCGGGGTTGGCCCGGCGGGCGAGCGCGACGGCCGCGGACAGGTCCCTGTGCACCTCGGCCGCGGTGAAGTTGTGGAAGACGTGGCGAGCGGGGTCGAACGTGCCGTGCACGGTGCCGGGGCAGACCTGGTGCACGGCGCCGGTGGCGCGGTCGAGCCACGCCTCCGTCAGCCCCAGGGTGAAGATGAGGCAGCTCGCCGACGACACCGCGTCGCGTATCGCCGCCAGCGTCACCTGCCGGGCCGCCGCCACGGCGCCGGGCGAGGCGAAGCCTCCGGGCTCCACCGACGGCCGGAAGGGGTCGTGGTGACTGCCCGCCTCGCTCCACACCTCCTCCGGCGGCTCCGTCTCCCCGAAGGCCCAGGACAGCCACTGCAGCAGGGCGGCGGCGGTGTAGATGTTGCCGGTGCGGAAGGAGAACTGGCCGTAGTGGCGTTCCCGCCGCTCGGCCGCGGTGAGACCCGGCGGCGCCGGTTCGGCGTCCTGCCAGTACATGCCCTCCTCCAGCAGGGCGGGGCCGAGATGGCGGGCGAAGCAGGAGCCCGCGGTGAGTACGGGATCGTCCTGCCCGAGGGTGAACTTGGGCGTCCACAGCCCGGTGATGTCCGCCGGATCGGGCTCGGCGACGGCCGTGCGCCAGAACGAGCGCGCGGAGAGGGACGCGTAAGGATGCACGAAGGTCACTTCCTGGTGCGAGGCGAGGCGATGCATGGCGTGGCGAGGCGCGGGAGGTGAGGCGGGCCGGATGCGGTCATCGCCCCTCCGAGCGGGGCGGCGTGTCCGCGTTGACGGCCTCGGTCACGTGCTTCACCTGGGGCGGCCGCACGATGTCGTAGTGGCTGGTCTCCAGGTGACGCAGGCTCGACGGCCGGGGCAGCAGCGCCTCCCAGGCCGCGGCCTGGGCGTCCGGCGACCCCGGCACCGGCAGCCCCGGCGTCGGCAGCCCGGCCAGCCACAGCGTGCTCGGCGTACGGCTCAGCCGCGGCAGCCGGTGGTCCGCCATGCTGCGCAGATTGGCGCGGCAGCACCGGGTGAGCCGGTCCGCGTACTGCTGCGCCTCCTCGCCCAGCGGGCGGTCGGTGACCTGGCGGGCCAGCTCGTGGGCGAACACCGTACGGATCTGCTGCTCGTCGTAGCCGCCGAGGACCGGCCCGGCGCCGGGCGGCGGTGGATCGAGCAGGTAGACGTGGTCCACGGGCTGTGCGTCCGTCTCGGCCGCGGCCGCCATGGACAGCGCCACCCAGGCACCGAACGACCAGCCGGCCAGCCGCCGGCGCCACTCGGTGTGCGGGAAGCGGGCCTCTACGGCCGTGTAGTAGCGCGCGGCTCGTTCGGTGAGGGTCCACGGCGGCAGACCGGGGTCGCGCAGCGCCGGGTCCGCGATCAGGCACACGGTCAGCCGGGGATCGAGGGCCGTGACCAGGGACCGGTACGCCTGGATGTCACCGCCCACGGGGTGCACCAGGCACAGCACGTCGCGGCCCGTGCCCGCCTGCCAGATCTCCAGCCGCACCGGATCGGCGCCGGGAGTCTCGGCGCGGGCCGCGGCGCCGAGGTGTTCGAGTATCTCGTCGAGGCTGACGCGGTGGCTGAGCCGGGACAGTTCCAGCTCGATCCCGTACCGGTCGTGGACGTCCGTGATCAGTTCGAGGAACGTGAGGGAATCGGCGCCCAAGTCGTACAACGAGGCCGACGGGTCGAGGGAGTCCGTCCCCAGGGTCCGGCACAGCAGACCGGCCAGCTCGGCGGCGGTCGGGAGAGCGCCCGAACCCGTGCTCGCCACCGTTGCCGCCACCGCCGCCGTTGCGGTTGCCGTTGCCACCGCCGCTGCCGTTGCCGGGACCGGGGTGGGCTCGGCGGGCTCGTAGAACGACTGTGCCCGGTCGAGGGCCGTGGTGGAGACCATCAGGTGCGGCAGTTGGAGCCGCAGTGCGTCCGCGAACACCCGCCGGCCCTCGTCCGCGGTGAGACCGACCGCCAGGTGGGCCTGGTGCCGGGCGTCGTGGTGCAGGGCGTTCGTGGCCATGCCCGTGTCGCGCCAGATGTCCCAGTCGAGGGCGATACGGACGGTGTTGTCGGCCGGTCCGGGCCGGTGCTGGGCGAAACCGTCCAGGAGCCCGTTGGCGGCGGCGTAGTCGAACTGGCCGATGCCGCCGTACCAGGCAGACATCGACGAGCAGTAGACGGCGTAGGCGGGGCGGTGCGTCGCGATGAGCCCTTCCATCAGCAGGGCCCCGCGCAGCTTGGCCTCCGTCCCGCGTCGCATGGCGTCGGCGTCGCGCCGCACCAGCAGGGCGCCGGACGCGACACCCGCCGCGTGGACGATGCCATCGATGCGCCGGCCGTCCGCGTCGATGCGGGCCCGTACCCGCTCGGGCGGCTCCTCGGCCAGGTCGGCCTCGATGAACTCGACGCGGTCCGCCCAGCGTGTCAGCGCCTGCGGCAGGTTCGCACGCCGCGCCACCAGGACGACACGGCAGTCGGTCGTCTCCAGCAGGTGCGCGGCGATGGTGCCGCCGATTCCGCCGGTGCCGCCCAGGACGATCCAGCGGGCCTCCTCGCTGCCGGCCGGATCCCGGTAGGGCGGCGCGGAACGGGTGGGAGTCTCGACGGGGTGCGGTGTCGCGTGCCACCAGTATCCGGAGCGCAGCGCCAGCCGCCGGGGCAGCACCGCCTCGTTCTCGTCCGCCAGCACGGACGCCAGCGACGCGGCCCAGTGCGCAGGCCGGGGAGTCGGCAGGTCGAGCCAGCACGTGGACAGGCCGGTCTCCTGACGCGGCACCTCCACGGCCCCCGCGAGGAGCCCCAGTTCGGGGCGCTTCACCGGTCCTTCGACCGGCTGGGCCCTGTGCGACAGCCACCAGACGCGAGTCGGACCAGCGTCCTCGGCGGCTTCGGCGTCCTCGGCAATCGCCCGTACCAGCGCGGCGGGCGTGTCCAGGCAGGCCCAGCGGGCCCGTGCGAGGGCCGCCTCACCGACCTCGCCGTCCACCGCCAGTGGCAGGGCGTGCAGCCAGTCGAGACCGGCCGGCGCCTCCTCCCGCAGGGCGCGCAGCAGCAGGCCGAGCGAGGTGGAATCGGCGGGATCGATGGTATAGACGTCGTCCGCGCACCGGGCGAAGGCGTCGCCTGCGCCGACCCGGACCACTCGCCCGTACGCGCGTGCCAGGTCCTGCCAGTCGGCCGCCTCGGACGGCGTGGCGGTCATGACGACCAGGACCCGCGCACGGTCCTTGCCGGTCCCGGGGGCGGCTCGCCTCAGCCGCACCCAGGCCGGCTGGTGCAGCCACCGGTCCTCGGGCAGCCGGCGCACGCCGTCGCCGCGGCCGGTCTCCGCGCCGGACGCGAGCCGGGGGAAGTCGTGCTCGGACAGGTCGAAGGCGGGCGGCGGGAAGTCCCACGGGGCCTGAGCCGGACCGGCGGGCCACCGGACGGGGCGCCCGGCCGTCCACGCGGCGGCCAGCCGTTCCGGGGCGCGGTCCGCGGCGAGCGGCGCCTCGTCGGCGGGAGACGCTTGCGTACCGGTGGCCGTACGCAGCCACGCGACGGCCGACGCGGCGTCGGGGCATACCGCGGCGGCCCGCCACCGGTGGGCGGGACGGCCCGCCTGGAGGTGGCGCAGCACCTGCTCGTACCGGTCCGGCCGGGCGCTCAGGTAGGCCGCGACGCGGGCCGCGTCGGCCCGCAGTCCCGCCGCGCTGCGGCTGGACAGGACGAGGCAAGGCACGGTCACGGGCTCCGGTACGGGGTCGGTAGGCGCGCCCTGTTCGAGGATCAGATGGGCGTTGGTGCCGCCGATGCCGAAGCTGCTGACGGCCGCCACCCGCGGCCGGCCCGCCGGCCACGGAGCGGACAGGGCCGGTACGTGGAACGGTGTCGGGTCGTCACCGAGGTGCGGGTTGAGGCGGCGGAAGCCGACGTTGGGGGGTATCCGGCCGTGGTGCACCGCGAGGGCGGCCCGTACGAGTCCGACGACCCCGGCGGCGGCGCCGAGGTGCCCGATCTGACTCTTGACGGACGACAGCGCGCAGCGCCCGGACTCGGCCAGGTCGAACGCCTGGCGCAGGGCGTCCACCTCCACCGGGTCGCCCAGCCGGGTGGCCGTACCGTGTGCCTCCACGTAGCCGAGGTCGGCGCTGCGGCGGCCGCTGCGCCGCAGCGCGGTACGGATGACTTCGCGCTGGCCCGCCAGGGACGGGGCGCTGTAACTCATCTTGTCGGCGCCGTCGTTGTTCAGGGCCGACCCGGTGACGACCGCGTAGACGGTGTCGCCGTCGCGCCGGGCCCGCGAGAGCCGTTTGAGGACCACGACGCCGACGCCGCTGGCGCCGATGGTGCCGCCCGCGTCGTCGCTGAAGGGCCTGCAGTGGCCGTCGGGGGAGAAAATGTGCTGCGGCCGGTAGGTGTAGCCGTCGCTGAGCTGGGTGTCGACCAGGACTCCGCCCGCGAGCATGACGTCGGCGTCGCCCTGACGGAGCAGGCCGGCGGCGACGTGGACACCGGCCAGGGAGCTGGCGCAGGCGGCCTGCACGGTGAGCGCCGGGCCGGTGAGGCCCAGATGGTAGGCGGCCTTGGTGGCGAGGAAGTCCTTCTCGTGGTGGAGGGCCAGTTGGAAGGAGTCGGGCAGGGCCGCCGGGTCGCCTTCGCGCAGCATCGACTGGAAGTACGTGTTCTCTCCGCAGCCGGCGACGATACCGACACGTCGTACGGCCGGATCGGCGATGCCGGCGTGGGCGAGTGCCTCGACGCAGCTCATCAGCAGGTGCCGTTGCTGGGGGTCCATCAGCCGGGCCTCCTGGCGGCTGATGGAGAAGTGACCGGGATCGAATGCCAGCAGACCGTCCATCTGGCTGCGGGCGCCCACCTTTCCGTCCGGGGCGTCGAAGTGTTCGATACCCCGGGCGCCCGACTCGACCATGTCCCAGAAGGCGGCCAGGTCGGAGGCGCCGGGCAGCCGGACGGCCATGCCGATGACGGCGATCGGTTCGTCCGAGACGGAGGCGAAGTCGAAGGCGGGAGCAGGCGCGGGAGCTTCGTCGCTTCGCGCGGCGAGGAAGCGGCTCAGTGCCCGGATCGTCACGTGCTCGAACAGGTCGGGGATGGTGAAGTCCAGGTCCGGTTCGGCCACGCAGCGCAGGTGGAAGCGCATCAGGTCGAGGCTGGTGGCGCCGGCGTCGAAGAAGCGCTGTTCCGGGGAGACGCTCCGGCCCGTGGCCGCGGTGAACAGCCCGGACAGGCGCGCCTCGTGTGCCGAGGGGCCGGGCGCCCGCTCGGCGCCGACGGCGACGCGCTCTTCCGTGCTCGCTTCCAGTGCCGCCCGGCGGTCCAGCTTGCCGCTGGGCGTACGGGGCAGCGTGCGCAGGCGGCGGAAGCGGTGCACACGCATATGGGCCGGCAACAGGGCCGCGAGATGGGCGCCGATGTCCTGCGGCAGGGCCTCCCCGTCTCGCCACTGGAGGCAGGCCACCAGGTGGGTGCCGTCGAGGACGACGACGGCCTGGACGATCCGGGGATGCCGCAGCAGGGCGGCCTCGATCTGGCCGAGTTCGACGCGGTGACCGCTGACCTTGACCTGCTCGTCGTCGCGGCCCGAGTAGTGCAGGAGGCCCTGGCGGTCGAAACGGGCGAGGTCACCGCTGCGGTAGAAGGTGCCCGATTCCTCGTCGTGCGCGAACCGGGTCCGGTTCAGGCCGGCGTCACCCACGTAGCAGGGCGCGGCCATGGAACCGCCGATGAGCAGGTGGCCCGTGCGGCCGGGCGCCACGGGCTGCCCGTCGTCGTCGACCACCTTAAGGTGCGCGTTCGCGACGGGGCGGCCGATGGCGGGGCGGTCCGGCCAGCGGGCGGGGTCGCCGTCCAGGCACAGCCCGCTCACCACGTGCGTCTCGGTCGGCCCGTAGTGATTGAACAGCCGCGCCCCGGAAAGCCCGGCGAACCAGCGCCGGATCGCGTCGGTGCACACCAACTGCTCTCCCGCGGTGATGACTTCGCGCAGCCGCGACGGATAGCGACCCAGCAGGACGCCGTGCTCGGCGAGCAGGCTGAGGGCCACGTACGGCATGAAGAGGCGTTCGACGGCGGCGGTCTCCAGCTGCTCCAGGAGGGCGGGCACGTCCTGGCGCCAGCCGGGCCGGATCAGATACAGCCGGCCGCCGCCGCACAGGGTGGTGAAGATCTCCTGGAAGGACACGTCGAAGGACAGCATCGAGAACTGCTGCGTGACGGCGGGCCCTGGGAGACCGCCCTCCCCGGTCTGCCACGCCAGCAGATTGCACAGGGTGCTGTCGGGCACCTGGACGCCCTTGGGCGTGCCCGTGGAGCCGGAGGTGAACAGGATGTACAGCGGTCGCAGGCCCTGGTGGGGCCGGAAGGCCGGCGGGGCGGGCGGCGCGGGCAGCAGGGTGACCGGATGGCGGGGCACGTCCACGCCGGCGACGGCGTCGAGGGCGGACTCCTCGCCGGGTGACAGCAGGACACAGAGCGGCTCGACGCGGCCGAGGATCTGCCGTAGCAGCGCGGGCGGATAGGCCGGATCGAGCGGCACAGCGGTGATGTTGAGGCGCGCGAGCGCGAGCAGCGCCACCACGTGTTCGATGGACGGTGACAGGTGCAGTGCCACACGGGCCGGTGCGTCGGCCGTAGGCAGCGGGTGCCGGGTGCGCAGTTCGTCGGCCAGCGCCGCCGCCTGGGCGTCCAGTTCGCTGTAGCTCAGTGTGCGGTCGCCGTACGTCACCGCCGGGGCGTGCGGGGTGCGCCGTACCTGGCGGGCGAAGCCCTCGGCCACGGTGGTGAAAGCGGGCGTGCCCGGCGCACCGCGGCCCGGGTCGGCGAGAGCGCGCCGGTAGGGGGCCACGATCTCGGCGAGTGTGCCCGTACCGCCCGCGGCCAGCCGGTCGAGCCCCTGGACGAACAGGCCGGTGAGGGACTCGATGTCCGCGGGGTCGAAATAGTCGTCGGCGTACTCCCACAGACAGTCGAAGCCGTTCTCGTGCTCGACCACGGAGAGCGTCAGCGGGCACTTGGCCTCGGCCGGCTGCGGGAACTCCGGGCGGCTGTCGCAGCCTTGCAGCGCCAGCGCCCCGAAGTCGGTGTTCTCCAGTACGAACATGAAGTCGAAGGGCGTCCCGCCGCTGCGCGTGCGCCAGTCGTCCAGTACGTCGGCGAGCCCCACGTCCTGCCGGTCGAGGACCGTCTGTACGGCCGCCGACAGGGTCCGCACCTGGCTGCCCAACTCCGCGGCGGGGTCGAGGGCCACCGGCAGGAGCACGGTGTTGGCGAACATGCCCACGCTGGTCTCGAAGTCGGGCAGCGGCCGGCCGGCGACCGGGGCGGCGATGACGGGACGGAGCTGTCCTGTGACGCCGTACAGACTCCACGCGTACGCGCTGAGCAGCAGGTGGAAGCGGGTCAGGCCCAGTTCGGCGCTCAGCCGGTCCAGAGCCGTGCGCCGTACGAGGTCGAGCGAGGTGCGCACGAGGCGGCCGGTGGGGCGTTCGCGGCCGGTGGAGCGTTCGCGGCCGGTCGGCTGTTCCGCCGTGCGCAGTGGCTCCAGGGGCGGGGAGACGGGCTCAAGGCCGCCGTAGTACGCGCGAAGGTCCGCGCGCCGGGTGCGGTAGGCGTCGTGCGTGCGCCAGTCCTGCTGCCAGAGCGCCAGGTCCAGCGGGGTGGCTGCGGCGCTGCCGTCTTCGGGCCGCTCGGCTTCCGGGTCCGCGCCGTGGCGCCGGCCGTCGCCCAGGGCGGTGGCGTAGCCGGCGGACAGTTCACGGAACAGTACGTTGAGGGACCAGCCGTCGACGGCGATGTGGTGCAGGTGCAGCAGGAGCGTCCCACCGCCGTCCCACGGCAGCCATCCGGCCCTGAGCAGCCGCGGATCGGCCAGGTCGAAGGGCGTGCCGGACAGCTGCCGGGCCGCTGCCTCCCCGTCGTCGCTGTCCTCCCCGTCACCGGCCACGACCGGGTGCCACGGGTCGTACGGCTCGGCCACGCGCTGCACGAGTCCACCGGCCGTGGCCTCGAACGCGGTGCGCAGGGCGGGGTGGCGTACGACCAGCCCCCGAAGCGCCCGGCGCAGCGTGGGGACGTCGAGGTCGCCGCGTACCCGGAAGGCGAGGGGCACGTCGTAGGCGCGGGAGTGCGGGTCGCGCTGCTGGATCAGCCACAGGCGCTGCTGCTCGGCGGTCGCCGGGGCACGGTCGCGACCGGTGACCGGCGCGGGCAGCGGCGGGTGGACGCGGTCGCCCGCGGCGCGGCCCGCCTCGACGGCGGCGGCCAGCGCGGCGAGATCGGAGCCGAGGACCAGCGACTGCGGCACGTCGCAGCCGTGGCGTCTGCGCACCTCGAAGCGGAGTCTCAGCGCTTTGAGGGAGTCACCGCCCAGCGAGATCCACCGGTCTTCGAGGCGCGGGTCTGTAACGCCGAGGACGTCACCGGCGAGGTCGAGTATCTCGCGCTGCCAGGGCGTGGTACGGGTGTCCGCGCCGCGCGCGGGGCGCCAGGGTTCGACGGCTCGGCGCAGAAGGGCGTCCCGGTCGACCTTGCCGTTGGCGGTGAGCGGGAGCGCGTCCACGAGGTGCAGGTGGTGCGGGCGCATGTAGGCGGGCAGACCGGCGGCCAGATGACGGTCGAACCGCTCGAACGACAGCTCGCCGCGCGGGACCAGATAGGCCAGGAGTTCGTTGGCGCCGGTGGCGTCGCGGCGGGTGCAGACGTACGCCTGCCGGACCGCCGGGTGGGACACCAGGCAGCGTTCGACCTCGCCGGGCTCGATACGGAAGCCGCGCACCTTGACCTGCCGGTCGGCGCGGCCCACGTACGTGATCAGGCCCTTCTCGTCACGGCGCACAAGGTCGCCGGTGCGGTACCAGCGGCTGCGGCCGGCATCATGCCACGGCAGCGACACGAACCGGCGGGCGGTCTCCTCGGGCAGGTTGCGGTATCCGGCGGCAAGGCCGTCCCCGGACAGGTACAGTTCCGCGACCTCCGTGGGCTGCGCGAGGCGTGTGCCGTCCGCGACGAGGAGCGTGCCGGTGCCGGGCAGCGTGTCACCGAGCGGTACGACATCGCCGTCGAAGTCACGCGGGACCGGGTGACACAGCGCGAACGTGGTGGACTCGGTCGGCCCGTAGACGTTGAACAGCCGCGTCGTGGACGTGGCCGCGTTGCGCCGGTACCAGCGGCTGATCAGCGGGGCGTTGAGCTGCTCGCCGCCTATCAGGACCTGCCGCACCGAGGAGAAGCAGCCGGGCACCTGGTCGGTCACCGCGTTGAACAGGGCGACCGTGAGGAACATGGTGTCGACGGCCTCGCGCCGGAGTGCCGCGTCGAGTGCGTGCGGTGTCTGCACGTCCTCGTCGGGCAGGATCACGCAGCAGCCGCCGGTCAGCAGGGGCACCCACACCTCGAAGCTCAGCGCGTCGAAGGCGGGGTTGGACAGGCAGGCGTAGCGGGCGCCTTCGGTCAGGTCGAGGTAACCGTCGCGGGCCAGCCGCAGGACACCGGCGTCCCGCACCTCGACGCCCTTGGGGCGGCCGGTGCTTCCGGAGGTGTAGAAGAGGAACGAGACCGACGGCTCTCCGGACGGCTCCGGCCGCGCGTCGGCGACCGGGGCGACCGGCTCCGGCGAGAGAGCGTCTGGTCCGTCGGCGGGTGCCAGCAGCGCCGAGCACAGGAGACCCGAGACGGCCGCGGGCAGCGCTTCCTGTGGCGCACCGTCGTGCACCAGCACCGTGGCACCCGCGTCCCGCAGAATGTGCTCGCGCCGCTCGGGCGGGCTCTGCGCGTCCAGGGGTACGACGACGGCGCCGGCCCGCAGCACGCCGAGCATGACGCAGACCAGCTGCCAGGAGCGCGGCAGACACACCGCGACCGCCTGGCCGCGCCGTATCCCGTGCAGACGCAGGGAGTCGGCGACGGCCGCGCTCAGCCTGTCGAGCCCGGCTCGGTCGACCACGTGCCCGCCGTCCACGATCGCGGGCGTGTGCGGCGCGCGCCGCACACCGGCCAGCACCGCCGCCGCCAGACCCTTCGCCGCGGGAGGACCGGAGGTACGGGGCGCCTCGGCGAAGTCCGGAGTCATCGCGCCTCCCGGACCCGGGCGGAGGCGTCCTGCGGTGCGGGCCGTGGGAGGGGCGGCGCAGCGCACTGCTTCAGTTCCCGCTCGATCACGGCGGCGACCAGCGGCGCCTCGGCGTTCTCCAGCATCTCCCAGTGGTCGCAGTCCATCGGTTCCACGTGGTTGTCGCCGTCGGCGCGCGTGCGCCAGAACGTCCGCACGGCGTCGAGGAACGCCTCGTCCGCGCCCCCGCCGACCGCCTGCAGCAGCACGAGCCGCGCCGCGGAACGGGCGGGGATGTGCTCGCGCGCCGTCATGCGGTTGTGGTTGTAGATACGGAAGTACTGCTCGATCTGCTCGTCGTCGATGCCGGGGTACATGCCGTTGAAGCGGACCAGCTTGTCGCGGAACTCGGCGATGTCCACGGGCGTGACGGCGGCGCGCTCGGCGGGGTCGTCGGTCGCCTGCGTGTCGAGCAGGACCACACTGACGTCGGTTCTGCCCGCCTCGGCCAGCCGGCGTCCCATCTCATGGGCGACGAGACCGCCGTAGGAGAGGCCCGTCAGCACCAGCGGGCCGTCGCCCAGGGGCTCGATGAGCCGCAGATACGCCTCGGCCATGGCCTCGACGCTGGGCAGGAACGATTCGCCCGGGTTCACTCCCGGTGACTGGACGCCGTACAGGCCGATGTCGTCGGGCAGTGCCTTGGCCAGGGAGAGGTAGCAGAAGGCGGTCCCTCCGGCGGGGTGCACGCACACCACGCGCCGGCCGTTCTCACCGGCTCGGAATTCGATGAGGTTGCTCGCCGGCCGCCCGGACGCGCCCCGCCTGATGAGCCCGCCGAGGTCTTCGACGGTCGGGTGGAGCATGATGTCGCGGACGGCGATCGTCTCGCCCAGCGTCTCCCGCACCCGGTGCGCCATCTTGATCGCGGACAGGGACGTACCGCCCAGGTCGAAGAAGCTGTCGCGGATGCCGATGTCCTCGGTCAGCAAGATGTCCTGCCAGATCTGATAGAGGCTCAGCTCTATGTGGTCGCGCGGACTGGCCATGTTGACCTGGGTGGCCGCGCTGGAGCGCGCCAGTTCGAGGAGGGCCGCCCGGTCGAGCTTGCCGCTGCGGTTGAGCGGCAGGGAGGGGAGCTCCACGAAGAGGGCGGGGATCATGTAGTCGGGAAGCCGCGCCGCCAGCAGGGCGCGCCACTCGTGCGGCGGACGCGGGGGTGCGTCACCTCTGCCGACCCCGGCCACCAGGCGCAGTTGGCCGCCGGCGTCGCGGTCCGCCAGCACGGCCGCCTCCCTGACACCGTCGAGCGCCAGGACCGCCGCCTCGACCTCGCCCGGTTCGATGCGGAAGCCGCGCAGTTTCACCTGGTCGTCCGAGCGGCCCAGGTACTCGGCGTTGCCGTCGGGCAGGCGCCGGGCCAGGTCACCGGTGCGGTAGAGGCGCTCGCCGGGGACGAACGGATCGGCGATGAAGCGTTCGTCCGTCAGGTCGGGCCGGTGCAGATAGCCCTGGGCGAGGCTCGCGCCGCCGAGGTAGACCTCGCCGGCGACCCCGGCCGGGACGGGCCGGAGCCGGTCGTCCAGCAGATACAGCCGCGTGCCGGGCAGCGGCCGGCCGATCGGGCACTGCCTCTCCAGCGGCTGGGGGTCGTAGTAGGCGGTGCTGTAGAGGGTGGCCTCGGTGGGGCCGTAGCCGTAACAGACGCGCAGTCCCGGCAGGTTCCGCGTCATGCGGTACAGCGCCATCTCGGGCAGGGACTCCACACCGGTCAGGAGTCGCCGCAGGCCCAGTCCGGCCACGCGCCGCGCCGGATCCTCGTCGATCCACTTGATGTACGCGGGCGGCAGGAAGGCCTGCGCGATCCGGTGCTCCCGCAGCCACGCCATCAGCGCCTCGGGATCACCCCGCAGCTCGTCGGGGACCAGGTGCAGGACGCCGCCCGTGGTGAGCGGCATCAGCAGCTCGTGTACGGAGGCGTCGAAGCCGATGCCGGACCACGCCGACGACGCCTCCCCCGGCTCGGCCCCCATCCTGGCCAGCCAGGTGTCGAAGAGGTTGAGGACACTCGCGTGCGTCACCGCGACGCCCTTGGGACGGCCGGTGGACCCCGAGGTGTAGATCACGTAGGCCGGCTGCGAGGGAAGCACCCGCACGCCGGGCGCGTCGTCGCGGGTGGCCTCCGCCTCGACCGCGGGCAGGGACCGCCACGGCCCGGGCGGTGTGTCCGTGTTGCCGAGATCGCCGAGGTCGCTGAGGTCGCTGAGGTCGCTGAGGTCGCTGAGTACGAGCGTCGGTGCCGCGTCCTCGACCATCGAGGCCAGCCGGGCGGCGGGCTGTCCCGGATCGAGCGGAAGCCAGGCGGCGCCCGCCTTCAGGACACCGAGAACGCCCACCACCAGCTCCGCGGTCCGCCCCGTGTGCACACCGACCACCTGGCCGGGACCGGCCCCGCGGGCCATCAGCGCGTGCGCGAGGCGGTTGGCCCGCTGATCGAGCTCCGCGTAACTGTGCCGGACGCTGCCGCAGACGAGCGCGGGTGCGTCGGGCCGCAGCCGTACCTGGGTCTCGAAGCGCCGCACCAGACCGTCCGGGTCGGCAGGCACGTCCGGTACGCCCGGTCCGGGTCGGCCGGCCGGTCGGCCTGCGTCCCAGTCCGCCACCAGCAGCCGGGTCTCCTCCTCGTCCATCAGGGGGAGGTCCGCGAGGTCGGTGTCGGGCCGCGCGGCCATACCCGTCAGCAGGTGCCGCAGGTGCCGGGCGTACCGCTCGGCCGTCGCGTGATCGAACAGGGCCCGGGCGTAGTCGAGATGGCCCACGACACACCCGTCGGTCTCCGTCAGCGACAGCGCCAGGTCGAACTTGGCGGCCGCGTCGGGGATGTCGAGCGGCTCCACGTCGACCTCCGGCAGCACGAGCATCCCCTGCCGGGAGGGCACCCAGACGCACATGGTCTGGAACAGCGGCGTGTGCGCGGGGCTGCGCGGAGGGTTGACCAGTTCCACGACGCGCTCGAACGGCAGGTCCTGGTGGTCGAGTGCGGCGCGTACGACACCGCGTACCCGCTTCAACGCGGTCGCCGCCGTCGGGGTACCGGACAGGTCGACGCGCAGCGCGAGGGAGTTGACGAAGAAACCGATCAGCCCCTTCACCTCACCGTGGCGGCGGTTGGCCGTCGGGGTGCCCACCACGATGTCGCTCTGTCCGGTCAGCCGGGACAGCAGGACCGACCAGCCGGTGAGTACGGCGACGAACAGCGTTCCACCGGACTTCCGCGCCACGGACTTCAGCGCCGCGGTGAGCTCCTGGTCGAGACGGAAACTGACGCGGCCGCCCCGGTGGTCCTGCTCGGGCGGGCGTGGCCGGTCGGTGGGCAGCGGGAGGAGAGCGGGCGCTCCGTCGAGGTTCCGCTGCCAGTACGCGGCCTGCGCGGCGGACTCCTCGCCCTCGGCCTGCGCGCGCTGCGCGCGGGCGTAGTCGGCGTACTGGAGGACCGGTGCAGGCAGCGGATCTGTGTCGCCGCTCGCCGAAGCCGCGTACGAGAGCCCCAGTTCACGCAGGAGCACGTCCATCGACCAGCCGTCGAACACGGAGTGATGCATCGTCAGCAGCAGTACGTGATGGCGCTCGCCGATGACGACGAGACGGCCGCGCCCGAGCGGTCCCCGGCGCAGGTCGAAGGGGGTGGTCAGCTCCTCGTACCGCAGGGCGGCCAGTCGTTCCTCGGCGTCGGCACGGCCCGTGAGGTCCTCCACCACGAGGGTGAAGCCGGTGCCGGGCGGATCGATGTACTGGAGCACCTCGCCCCCGGCCTCGGCCAGCCGGGTCCGCAGCGTCTCGTGCCGGCGGACCAGCGTGTCGAGCGCCTGCCCGAGGACGCGCCGGTCGAGCGGCCCGCGCAGCCGGAAGGCCATGGCCTCGTTGTAGGCCTCGCCGGCGCCGGGCATCTGGGACAGGAACCACATGCGCTGCTGCGGGAAGGACGAGGGCGCCACCTCATGTCCGGGGGCGGGTTGGCGCTGACCATCGCGCTCGTGTGGAGCGGGGAAGTGGGAGGAAGGGGTGCGGGGGGTGGGGTGAGACGGCAAGGCTTGTTCATCCCCTCTACGGAGAATGGGGTGTTTTCACGCATGCTTCGAGCCCGTGCGGAGCCGGGAAAGGAGGTGCTCGCGGGGGGCGCCGACCCGGACGTCTCCAGGCTCGGTGGTCAGTAGGCCGCTTCGGTCACCTGGTACCGATGCCGGTGCCGGTACTGGTGGGGGCAGGGGACATACTCACGGGCGTTTACAGACGCACATGCGACGACAACGTTGCCAACGCATGTCGTGGGCGCCGGAGCGACGTTTCACAGGGCGTACCAGCTTCCTCGTGAGCCACACAGCGGACGTGAGGACATCGCGCCTGGCTCGGTGGGGTCAGTGAGGCTGCCAGGGCGCACGGCGATAATTGATCACGCTCCGACAGCCTGTCAATGGGCACCTTGGGAGGGGCCAACTGCGGGCGATGGGCAGCACTTTGAGCCCTTGACGCGGCGACCGGGTACCTGGGTAGTCTGTCGCTCGGTTTTCACCTGACCGCCCCTCGACCTGTCCGTGCTGTCCCGCTTCCGCGCAGATTTCTACGACTGCCTGATTGCTCGTGCGGATGCGCTGTTTGAACTCGCCGACGCACTGCTTGGCACGCGGGCGATCCGGACATCCTGATGGTGATGGATGTCGGCACCAACGGCCGCCCGCCCAAGCACGGACCCGAGTTCGCGCTGACCAAGCCTGCGAATCTCCTCGCGTACGCCTACGCGATGGGAGGCATCAGCAAGGCAAGCGCCAGGGACTGCTGGGCACTGAGCAGTGGGCCGCGCCGCGAAGCCGGGTGGCCGTCCGCCGACCCCTCGAATTCGCCGCGCGGCAGGGAGAAGCGGTTCCCCCGGTCAGTGCTGCGTCGAAACCGGTTCGCTCGCCTTCACACGGTGAATCCGTCGAGGGTGCTGTACTGACCGGACAACTTGGTCACCACGATGGTGTGTCTGCCCGAGGAGAGCAGACCGGACGTGTACACCGCGACGTTCGCATGTCGTACGCCGTCGCTCGGCAGTGTGCTGACGACCTGCTGCGGTCCGCCGTCGATGCTGATGCCGATGTTTCCCTGGTCGGTGTTCTGCTCGCCGTACACCGTGACTCTGGTGCCGGTGAAGGTGAGCGACGCGGTCGACCCGTTCGACGTCGCGTAGTGGACGTCGTTCTGATGGTCGCCGTAGGAGCGGCCGCCCGCGTACGCGAATCCGCTGTAGGTGATGCTGCTGTCGTCGTCGTTGAGCCGGATGGATCCAGGGACCTGCGGAGTGACGGAGATCTGCCCGGCTGTGGTGCCGGCCGGAACCGGGACGATCATGAATCCGCTGGACAGGTGGGTCACATTGGCGACCGGGGTGGTGCCGATGTATACCGGCGTTGCCGGGCCGAAGCCCTCGCCGGCAACGAGGACCTCCGTCGCGTTGGCCGTGGGCGACACGTAGAAGATTCTCGCGGGGACGGAGAGGACCGGCGTGAAGGACCCGGAGCCCGTGCCCGCGGCGCGCAGCAGGGCGTTGGGAAGGTCGGTCGGCTTGGGGGTTGCCGGGATGGTCGTGTTCCCACTCGCGTGAGTGTCGACCGGCTGGGCGCACGGGTATGACTGGATGCCGGCGGAGAAGTAATTGCCGGTGATCCAGAAGTGGCCCGTCGGGCTACAGCCGCCGTGCGCTTTGTCACCGGCGCGGAAGGCGACGTTTCCCTGCCAGTTGATCCATTCCGAGCCGGCGTCGTTGTAGTAGGTGAAGTTGGTCGAGGGGCCGTTGTAGGCGATGTTGCCGGTGACCTGAAGGCCCTTGGCCAGAGTCTGCACCGGGTCGATCGTCGTCCCGTCCGCCTGGTACACGTACTGCGCCTGGTGTCCCTCGACGTAGACGGCGCCGCCGTCGCTGCGGACGGACAGGTAGTCATGGAGGATGTTGTTGCTGATGGTGTTCGAGCTGTTGATGTTCGTGGTGTTCTGCGGGGTGCTCGCCTGATTGACGTGACCCTGGATGACTCCGGCTGTGATGCCGGTGTAGGGCAGGTCGTACAGGTTGTTCCGGGTAATGGTCGTGTGCTGCGAGAACAGCAGGGTGATGCCGCTGGCCGAGGAGTAGTCGGTACCGATGTGATGGATGACGTTGTCCGCCACGGTGGTACCGGTCAGGATTTCGTTGGTGCCGATCGCAGCGGTTTCATTTGCTCCATTGGGGGTGCAGTTCTGCTTGATCACCGCAGCGTCGGACGGGTCGGTCGGCAGCGGGTCGTAGGTGCAACCGAGGAGGATCGCGGTGGAGGCGATGTCGGTGAACTCGTTGCCCTGAATGAGGGTGTTGGTCGCTCCGTACATCACGCCCAGTCCGGCCCCGCCGAGTTCGGTGAACCGGTTGCCGGTGAGCGTGATGTTCTTGGAAGCGGTGAACGAGACGTTCGCCAGGGGCTGGGTCAGCGATCCCCAGGGGCAGCTTCCTGCGGGATTGGAGAACGTGCACATGCCCTGGTTGTTCGCGCCGGTCATCCGCAGATTGCTCTGCACGTCGGCGAACCCGGAGCTGGTGGAGGGAGCGTTCCAGGTCGCGAACGAGAACTGAAGACCGCTGAAGCTGATGTCGTGGATGGGCGCGGCGAGAGTGCCGGCGCCCTGGACCAGGGTCTCGAGGCGCGGCAGTTCCACGTCGAGGGCGGACATCTGCTGGCCTGCGGAAGGCTTGTAGTACAACGTGCCGCTGGCGCCGTCCAGGAACCACTGCCCGGAACCGAGCAGTGCCTGCGCGTTCTCGATCCGCGCGGGCATCGTGTGGGGCGACATGGACGGCAGGCCACCGCTTGCTTGCGCGAAGGACGCCCGGGCGGTCACATTGGTCCAGCACGGCTGGCTCATCCTCAGCGTTCCGGCAGCCGCGGAGAAGCTTGCCACGCGGCACCTGGACTCGGTCCACGGCCCGTTGCCACCGGGGTAGTCGAACTCGACTCCCGCCAACTGGCTTGAGGTCAGCGAGCCGAACCACGCCATCGCCGCCTGGTCGCCGGAGATCGTGTAGCCCGTCGACGTTCCGGTCCACGAGCCCCGGAATCCCAGGCTCGCTGGGGTCGCCTGCGCTATCGGGGCCTTATGGCCGTCGATATACAGCTGGCGGCTGTTGCTGGAGCTGGGTACCGGAGCGGACCACACCCCGCTCGATCCGCGCTGCGTCCATCCGGTGACCTGTGAGGCCCCCGAGATCACCGGATGCGCCCCTGGCGCGGACCTCCACACCACTGGGTGGCCCGGCGTGCCCGAGTCCGCCGGGCCGAGGGACCAGGTCTTCGACAAGCGATACACACCGTCGGCCAGCAGCACGCTGACGTCCGCGGAACCCTCTGCGGCGAGATGGGTTCGAACCGCCTCCTGGGCACCGGACAGGGAACACGGGGCCGAGGAGGAACAGGTCGAACCCGCCCCGGACGGCGACGCGTAGAGCGTCACGGAGGGCGCGGCCGTGGCGGATTGAACTACGGGTGCCGTCAGAATCAGACCGAGGGCCGCTGCGATCGGGCCGACGCGGCGCAGCAGCCTCCGCGTGATCGAACCTTGTGGTGACACGGGCGGGTCCTTCCCATGTACGGAGATGAGGTGATTCTGAGTGACCGGAGGGTTGGCGTGGAGGGCCGGGCAGCGCGAATATTCATCAAGGGCGTTCCAGCGTCGGGAGCTCGGACCCGGGTGGTAAAGGACGAACGGGTATTGCGTCCGCTGGAAGACTCGCGTGCGTCTGAGAGGTGCTCCGGCGGGCTGAGGGCCTGGACCGCACACTTACATCCGATGTTTGGTGAATAGTCGGGCTGCCCGCCCCTTCCTGTCAAGGGCCTGCGCAAGCGTGCCGCACCAACGCTTCTGTTCCGGCAAGGGTGTTGAGCATGCGGTCGCCACCGCACGCTTACAGCGGCCACCTGAACTGCCCACAGGCACAGATTCATCGGGTGTCTGGCTGGTCGGCCCTGGCTATGACGTGCCCGCCGACAGCCTCCACTGCGGCGGGCACGTTGTCCCGTTGACGTTCGGTGGAGGTGGTGGCGAGTCGGGCTCGCTGCTCCGCTCCGGGGCCACCGCCTGGTCGAGGTGCACGCGCAGTCCGCGCCGTGCCGCCGAACGGCCCGGTGACGGCCACCGCTGGGGCCGCACCCCCGGTGACGCCGAGGCCGCCCTCGCCGCCCACGAGGCGCTGCCGATCAGCCGCGGTCCGCTGTCTCCTGGGTGGCTGCCGCGGCGGCCGTGCTGCGGACCCGTCCGCGTACGGCGAACCAGCCGGCGATCAGTGCGGCGGCGATGACCGGGATGAGCATGACCGTACGCCGGCCCACACCGCCGTCGGCCCACATCAGCACGACGACCCCGGCCAGGAAGGCGAGGGTGACCAGTTGGATGGCCGGCGATCCCGGCAGCTGGTAGGAGGGGCGCTCCAGCCGTCCTTCACGTGATCGCCGGACGAAGGCCAGGTGGCAGAGCATGATGATGCCCCAGGTGCTCAGCACACCGAGCGCGGCGATGTTGAGAACGATCTCGAACGCCTCACCCGGCACGACGTAGTTGAGCGCGACGCCGAGCACACAGACGGCAGCGGTGAGCATGATCCCGCCGTACGGGACCTGGTGCCGGTTCATGAGCCCCGTCCACCTCGGCGCGGAGCCGGCCATCGCCATGGACCGGAGGATGCGGCCGGTGGAGTAGAGACCGGAGTTGAGGCTGGACATCGCGGCGGTGAGCACCACCAGGTTCATCACATCGCCGGCCGCCGGCACCCCGATCTTGGAGAGCACGGTGACGAAGGGGCTCTCCGAGGCCGAGTACCCGTCGTAGGGGATCAGCAGCGCGAGCAGTACGACGGAGCCGACGTAGAAGACCAGCACGCGCCACATGATGGAGTTCACCGCGCGCGGTACGACCTTGTGCGGCTCGGCGGTCTCTCCCGCGGTGACACCGATCAGTTCGACGGCGGCGTAGGCGAACACGACGCCCTGGAGGACCACGACGACGGGCACCAGGCCGGACGGGAAGAAGCCGCCGTGGTCACTGATGATGTGCAGTCCGGGCGTCTGCCCGCCGACCGGGTGCTGGGTGACCAGCAGGAAGATGCCGATCGCCATGAAGCCGACGAGCGCGGCGACCTTGACGATCGCGAACCAGAACTCCATTTCGCCGAAGATCTTGACGGAGATCAGGTTCACGCTCAGCACGATGGTCAGCGCGATCAGGGCCAGCACCCACTGCGGGACATCGGTGAACAGGCTCCAGTAGTGGGCGTAGAGCGCGACGGCCGTGATGTCGGCGATACCGGTGGTCGACCAGTTCACGACGTACATCCAGCCGGCTGTGTACGCACCCTTCTCGCCCAGGAACTCACGGGCGTAGGAGACGAAGGAGCCCGAGGACGGCCGGTGCAGCACCAGTTCGCCGAGGGCTCGTACGACGAAGAAGGCGAAGATGCCGCAGACCGCGTAGGCCACGGCCAGGGCGGGGCCGGCCGAGGCGAGCCGGCCGCCCGCGCCGAGGAAGAGCCCGGTGCCGATCGCGCCGCCGATCGCGATCATGTTGATGTGACGGGACTTCAGATCCTTGCTGTACCCGGCGTCCCCCGCGTCCGGCGACGACGCGCCGGCTGTGACCTCCTTGAGTGAGGGGGGCGTGTCCCGGACGGCTTCCTTGCGCACAGTGGTTCATCTCGCTTCACTCAGGGGGGAAGTTCAGCCGAACCCTAGGCGAGGCCGAGTAATGATCTCCCTAGGTCCTGTCCGGCGGATCTTCGTGGATCAGCCCGCGGCGTCTGGTGCCGTGCATCGCAAGGGGGAGGATCGCCCATGTACTGGATGTACTTGGGTGACTCCGACAACGCGGCGAGGTGCGGTGCCAGGCGTCGCGGGCCCGCGAAGATCCGCCGGACAGGACCTAGTGCCGTGAGGCACCGGTGGGTGGTGTCAGCGGCCGTACGTATTGCGGCACAGCTCTACGATGGGCGACTTCGCGACGCCGTCCGATGCCGCACAGAGACCGCGCATGTCGTTGAAGTCCTGTCGGGGACGCAGCGGTCGCACACCGAGACGCGGCTGCGTACGGGGGCGCCGCAGCTCGTCCTCGGGCGCTCCGGGTCCGTGTACGAAGGGGTCCGCCGCGGCTCTCTCCGGCGCCTGACGGTCGTCCGAACGGTCCTGCTGAGCGGCGGACTTGGTGCTCTCCGGCGTGTCTTCGGGGCCCGTCGCCGCGAGCTCTTCGCGGGCCGGCGACTGCGCCGGCCGGGATGACTCGACCGGAGCGGGCGACCGGTTCTGCGCCGGTGCGAGGTTCGGGAGCGGCGGGTTTTCGGGGGGTGACACGGACATACAGCCCGTTGTGCCGAGGAAGAGTGCGAGAGCGAGAGGCAGCATGATGGTGTGGCGCATTCGTCCACCCTGCTCCTGATCGTGCCGAGCCCGGGGGCGGCACGCCACAGAACCACCGTCACGGATGACCTCGTTCGGGCCGGGACCGCCCGCGCCGTTGACATCGCCGTCGGCCCAAGGCGGTTGCCGCAGAAGGCTATCCGAGGTGTCGCGTCGACGGCGGGGCCTGACCGGTGGGCGCGGACAGCCCGGCCGACGCGGCCGCGTGGCAGGCGCCGCGGCCGTCGGCGCGGGCGACGATCCGGTTCGCCACGGTACGGACGGCGGCCTCGGTCCCGTCGCTGACGGCGGGCACACCGGCCGCCGCGGCGAGGGCGCCCGACTCGTCGAACACCACCTGCAGGCGTGGCAGTGCCGAGGGGGGAAAGGCCCGGCGCAGACAGTTGCAGAGCTCGGCGACGGCCAGCCGGGCCAGCGGCGCCAGTTCGGCCGGATCGCCGGTGACCAGGACGGCGGTGACGTGGGCTCCGTACGGCGCCGCCCGTACCGCCTCCTCGGCGGCTTCGAGCCGGTGCAGCCCGAGGATCGCCACCACGCCGTCGCCCGCGAGCCGGGCGGGCTCGCCGCGTACCGCGTCCACCGCGGCCGGTGGTGACCACGGTTCGTCGGCGGGCCGCGCGGCCGGAATCCATGGGGTGGGCGGCCACCACCCGTCGTTGAGATCGAGGCCCGCCAGCTGCTCGCAGGCGCTGACGACGTTGAAGGGCTCGATGAAGCCGGGCGCGGCGGCGGCCATCTGGTTCGCGCCGTGCAGGGTCGTGAGGGCCGCCTCCGCGACGCGCACCAGGCGGCCCTGCGGTGCGCCGGGCGGGCCCAGACGCTCCAGGGCCAGCCCGAGCAGGATCGCGTTCAGCTTCATCAGCTGCGCGAACGGCCGCCGGATCCGCTCCTCGGCGAGGATCTCCGGCAGCAGGTGCATGCCGAGCCTGGCCGCTCCGTGCTGCTCGTCGGTGTCGGCGAGCGGGAGCCGTGCGACCCAGGCGCGGGCGAGCGCGCCGAGCGCCTCACGGGCGGTGCGGCCCGGCTCCGGGTGCGGCGGCTCGGGCGCGCGCTCGGCGAGTTCGGCCAGGACCGCGAAGTACAGCGCGCGCTTGCCGGGGAAGTTGGAGTAGACCGCGCCACGGGTCAGTCCGGCGCGCTCGGCGATGCCGTCCACCTTGGCGTCCCGGAAACCGCGCTCGGCAAACTCGTTCCTGGCCGCTGTCAGCACCTTGGCGCGATTGCGCTCCTGCAGCTCCGCCCTGCTGAGCCGGCCCATCGCCCCTCACTCATCCCCGCGTTGCCGTCCGTCCGGCTTCAAGATACCGTGACCATTCAGATGGTGACGTCATATGTACGCACCATTCGAATGAAGCTCACCCGCCCGCACAACACTTGAGGAGACGTTTCCGAGTGGCACGCATCGGTGACGGAGGCGACCTGCTGAGGTGCACGTTCTGCGGGAAGACCCAGAAGCAGGTCAAGAAGCTCATCGCGGGCCCGAGTCCCCTCTGCATCTGCGACGAATGCGTCGGGCTCTGCAATGAACTCATCGCGGAGGACCTCGGCGCGGCCGCGGAGGGCGGGCCGCTGGAGCTGCCGAAGCCGAGGGAGATCTTCGCGTTCCTCGAGCGGTACGTCATCGGACAGGAGAGCGCCAAGAAGGCGCTCTCGGTGGCGGTCCACAACCACTACAAACGGATCCAGGCCGGCAAGAACGGCGGTGAGAGGGGCGTTGGGGCGAGCGCGAGGGAAGAGCTGGTCGAACTCGGCAAGTCCAACGTCCTGCTGGTCGGGCCGACCGGCTGCGGCAAGACGTACCTCGTCCAGACGCTCGCCCGGATGCTCGATGTCCCCTTCGCCATCGCCGACGCGACGGCGCTGACGGAGGCCGGCTATGTCGGCGAGGACGTCGAGAACATCCTGCTCAAGCTGATCCAGGCGGCGGACTACGACGTCAAGAAGGCCGAGACCGGGATCATCTACATCGACGAGATCGACAAGGTCGCCCGCAAGAGCGAGAACCCGTCGATCACCCGCGATGTCTCCGGCGAGGGCGTCCAGCAGGCCCTGCTGAAGATCTTGGAAGGCACCACCGCCTCGGTCCCCCCGCAGGGCGGCCGGAAACACCCGCAGCAGGAGTCCATCCAGATCGACACGGGCAATGTGCTGTTCATCGTCGGCGGCGCCTTCGCCGGCCTGGAGGGAATCATCGAGCAGCGGGCCAGCCGCAAGGGCATCGGGTTCGGCGCCGCGGTCCACGGCAAGGAGGAGCGGGCGCAGCGGGACGCGTTCGCCGAGGTCATGCCCGAGGATCTGCTGAAGTTCGGGTTGATCCCGGAGTTCGTCGGCCGGCTCCCGGTGGTGTCGGCCGTCCAGCCGCTG
Source organism: Streptomyces sp. NPDC042201 (assembly GCF_055582185.1). Taxonomy (NCBI): domain Bacteria; kingdom Bacillati; phylum Actinomycetota; class Actinomycetes; order Kitasatosporales; family Streptomycetaceae; genus Streptomyces; species Streptomyces sp. NPDC042201. The sequence continues at coordinate 56,882 of NZ_JBVJDS010000004.1, forward strand.
GACCGCACAGCGTTGGTCCGGATCCTCACCGAGCCGCGCAACGCGCTGGTCAAGCAGTACCAGAAGCTCTTCGAAATCGACGGCGTCGAGCTGGAGTTCACCGAGGACGCCATCGGCGCGATTGCCGAACAGGCCCTGCTCCGCCGCACCGGCGCCCGGGCCGCCCGCACGATCCTCGAAGAGGTCCTGCTCAATGTGATGTACGAGGTGCCGAGCCGGGACGACGTGGCCCGTGTCGTGGTCGACCGCGACACCGTGCTCGACAACGTCAATCCGACGCTGGTGCCACGCGAAGTGCCCCGCCGGGGCGGGGAGCGCGGCGAGAGGTCCGCCTGAGCCGCTCCCCTGCCCGGCCGGTGTACGGCGATCAGCGTCAGGTCAGCAGAACCAGCCGTTCTGCACCCAGCCGCGCCGGTTGATGTCTCCGTAGGCGAAGCCGTAGACCCAGTCGCCGTTCACCTGCTCCACCAGGAAGGTCTGGCCGCGGGTGAGGGTGCCCATCCAGGCGCCGTGCGGAGCTGTGACACGGACGAAGAGGTCGTTGGCGCACACGGCTTCCCGTTGGCCCACGGTGCCGTTCGCGGCCTGCGCCGGTGTCGTGAGGAATGTGGCGGCGAGCGCGAGCGACAGCGCGCAGGTGGCGCGCGCGAGGTGACGTGTCATCGACGGACTCCGTTGGGTGGGTGTGAGGAAGGAGCGGGGTTACCAGGATCCGAAGCCGCCCAGGCATTCCTGCCGGACGAAGCCCCAGTCGTTGGGACCGAAGTCGAAGGTGGCCGCCCAGCCGTTGTAAACGGGGTGAGCGCCGCGGGTGTGGCCGACCTTGTCGCCGCGCAGGAGCGTCCGCTTGAGACCCACCGGGCCGCTCGCGCTGTCGTAGTTGGCGTAGAAACTGGCGCTGTCGCACACGATGACGGCGTGGTCCGGCACCGTGGGATCCGCCTGGGCGGCCGACGGTGCGAGTGCCAGAGACCCGCCGAGAAGTGCGCAGAGGCCCGTCATCACACGCAGCCGCTTTGTCATGAGCATGAGGGAGATAGTAAGTGCCGGTGGGTACGCGGTCCAGAGGACGGGGCAAGGCCCGTTCCCGGACAACACCGCCGACGGGCCCACTGCCGGCCGAGGGTGCGGGTGAGGGTGCCGGGCGGGCGACAGCCGCCCGGCACCCCCTGGCGTAACCGCTACTCCCACTCCACCGTGAGTGTGGCGTCGGCGCCGGACTTCATGAAGGCGTACGCGGTGGAGGCCGGCGCGGACGCGAGGCGCAGCCGCACCTGCGTGGTGCCGGTGAGGTTCACCGCGGTGAAGTCACTGGACGCCTTCGTACCTGAGGTGAAGCTGCCGATCTGCGCCGCCTCGGCCGCCGTGGCCGCGGCGGACCAGTCGTCGGCGGCCGTCGCGCAGCTCGCCCCGAAGCAGCCGGACCTGATGTCCAGAACCATCCGGTTGCCCGCCGCCCACGGGTCGCCACTGCCACTGGCGCGCGCCACGGTCAGGAACGCCCTCTTCACCTTCACCCCGTCCGGGAGCGAAGCGGTGTCGAACGAGAACACGGCCCGGTTGTGCAGCCCGTCCGTGCCCCGGCCGACCGCCACGCCCAGGCTGCCTTCGAGCGTGCCGACCGCCGGGGTGCCGCCGGTCGCGGACGCCTTCACATACCCGTCGTCCGCGGCCAGGCTCGGCAGCACCGCGGTGTGCGTCTCGTTCCCGGGTGGTGTTCCGCCGCCGCCGTCGCCGAGACCCCAGAACTGGCCGATGCGGTACGAGGCGCACAGATTGACGTCGAGGACGTAGGCGCCCGCGGTGCCGCACTGCTGCGCTCCCGTCCCCGGGTCGACCGGCTGGCCGTGTCCCATGCCCGTGATCGAGTAGGTCTCCACCACGGCCCGTCCGGCGCTGTTGCGATACACCGCGTGCGGATAGCCGGCCACGGTGTCGGTGGCATCGGCCGTGGTGTCCGTGCCCTGGACAGCGGTCCACTGCTCCACGGTCTCCGTCATGTTGACGGGGGCGACCGTCGTGTCGCTGGTCCCCTGCCAGACCGAGACCGCCGGCCACGGCCCGCCGTAACCGGGGTACGCGGCACGGACCTTGTCGGCCCAGGCCGCCGGAGTCAGGTTCTTCCCGGGGTTCATGCAGCTGAAGGCGTCGACCACACTGGTCGCACAGGCGTAGGGCAGGCCGGCCACCGGCGCTCCCGCGGCGAACACGTCCGGGTAGGCGGCGAGCATGACGTTGGTCATCGCGGCCCCCGCGGACAGCCCGGTCGCGTAGACCCGGGCGGCGTCACTGCCCAGGTCGGTCTTCATCCGGTCCGTCATCTGCTTGATCGACAGTGTCTCGCCGGCGCCGCGCCCGATGTCCGCGGACTCGAACCAGTTGAAGCAGGAGTTGAGATTGTTCCCGGACTGCTGCTGGGGCAGCAGCAGCGCGAAGCCCCACTGGTCGGCCCACTTGGTCCAGCCGGTCTCCGCGTCGTACGCGGCTGCCGACTGCGTACAGCCGTGCATCGCCACGACGAGGGGGCGGCCGGCGGGCAGGCCGTCCGGCACGTACCGGAACATCCGCAGGTTGCCGGGGTTCGTGCCGAAGCCGGTCACTTCGGTGAGCGACGCGGCCTGCGCCGTGGGCACGAACCCGGGCCCGCCCATCCCGAGCAGGGTGACGAGCAGCGCGAGCAGCAGCCCGGCGGTGGACAGTTTTCTCGATGTACGGGTTCTCTGCATGGCGGCTCCTTCGAGGCGTCCCCCCTGTGGCGGGATACGGACTGTAGAGCCGCTCACACACGGCGCAGCACGGGCCGGACCCCTATCAATCCAACGGAGCGGTGGGGCCCGGCCACATGGACGTCCGTGTGGCGCACCGGTGTTCGGTCGTGAAACTGCCCTGGCCGAGCCGGCCGGTGGCAGCCACCCCTCGCGCACGAGGTCGGGGAGTCGAACTCCGGTCCGTGGCACACTCTTTCGCCCGCCGAGGCCACCCCGGAGCCATAACACCACTTGCGAGCGTCGACGATGGTTTCCGCCCTGCTCGTCCCCGTTCCCACCAACAAGATTAGGCTGCTGTCCGGCGGCCACCAGCGGGGGCAACAGCGGCGGCCCGGAACGAAGGGCGACACCATGACATCCGCATTCGGCACACCAGGCAGTATCGAAGCGACCACAGCACTCCTGCAGGCGGAACTCCCCCGGCTCGAAGCACACCAGCAGATACTCGAAAAGGACCTGGCGACCGTCACCGAGCGCCTGGAGTCGGTCCGTACCGCCCTGAGCGCCCTGCACGGCTTGTCCCTCGCCCCCTACGTGGCGGAGCCGGCGGTGTCAGCGGACGACGCGTCGGCGGCGGCGCCCAGCGCTTCGGGGGGCGCCGCGGCCGCGACGGTCCCGGAAGCGGAGCCCACCGCGGAGCAGACTTCCCCCACCGAGCAGACGGCTGCCCCCGCACGCCGCAAGTCCCGCAAGGCGAGCTCGGACACGAACCGCGCCACCGGCGCGAGCCGTAAGGGGAAGACGGACGAGCCCAAGGAGCAGAAGCACCGCCCCGCGAAGGGCGGCGCGGCGAAGGAGTCGGCGCCGGCCGTCCAGGACAAGGCCGTCGAGGACAAGCACCCCAGTGGCCTGACCGAGCAGGTCGTCGAGATCCTGTCCAAGGCCGGTGACGCCCCTGTCCGGGCCCGCGACGTGGCGCAGGCGCTGGGACGCGATGACACTCCCGGCAGCATCAACGCCGTACGCAGCACGCTCGACCGCCTCGTCGCCACCTCACGCGCCCACCGCGCGGGACGCGGTCTCTACCAGTCCCCCGGCAACTGAGCGGGGGACGACGAGGGCCGGGCCGGCGGCGTCAACCAGGTAGGCGGTGACAACGGGGGTGACGGCGTCGCTCAACGTGGCGAGAGCCCGTTGGGCGCCGTCCCACCGCCGCCGGCCTTGTGGACCGTCAGGCCGATCACAGCCGCGTTGACCAGCGCCGCCACCGCGAGGAAGGGCAGAACAGCCATGCCTTCGACGTCCAAGAACAGGACGAGGAAGCTGGTGGGCGCGGTGAAGAGGAGCGGGAAGATCCCGGCGAACGAAGCGTCGTCGTGGGCCACGAAAGCGGTGTCGATCCACACCCAGATGATCAGGGCCGCCGCCACGGCCAGATAGACCCGTGACGCCCAGTTGCCCACGACCGCGTCAACGACGCGCCGCACCGTACTGTTGCCGTTCATCCGTCCTCCAACGCCGAGTAGGACCCGCAGCCCAACCGACTGCTCGCTGTGCCCGGCTTCAAACCCCTTCGGCCGGCGGGCGGTTGGCGAGGGTGAAGCCGAGCTCCCGCGCCGCCAGGTCGGGGGTGGGCTGCGACCAGCGCTCGATCACGTGGTGCGTGGCGGAGAGCGACCGCGTCTCGGCGATGTCGACGTAGAGCGTTCCGCCGAGGTGGTCGGTCTCGTGCTGGACGATGCGCGCCGCCCATCCCGAGAACTCTTCGTCGATCTGCTGCCCCGCCTCGTCCTGCCCGCGCAGCCGGACACGTTCGTGGCGGGCGACCACGGCCTGCCAGCCGGGGACGCTGAGGCAGCCTTCGAAGAAGGCGGCCCGCGCTTCACCCACGGGCTCGTACGAGGGATTGACCAGGACACGGAAGGGCTGGGGAACGCGGCAACGCGCCTCCCGCACCGCCTCCGGGACCTCGGCCGGGTCCTGGATGACGGCGAGCCGCAGCGGGATTCCCACCTGGGGCGCCGCCAGCCCGACCCCGGGGGCGGCGCGCATCGTCTCCCGCATCGCTCGTACCAGCCGGTGGAGCCGTTCGTCGCCGAGCTGCCCTTCGTACGACAGCGCGGGAGTCCGCAGCACCGGGTCACCGGCGGAGACGATGGGCAGCGGACGAGGACCGTCGAGGACTCCGTCGACGAGTTCGGTCAGCGTGATGGCCTGCATGGATCCACTTTCCCAGACGCGCGCGCCCGGCGAAGGGCGGGTCCTCGGAACGGTCCTCCGCCGGTCCTGGCGGGCGGAGGACCGGGCGCCGGGGCGCGCTACGTCCCGTGGCTCCTCAACTCACCGGTCACGGCTGCTCGACGAGCTGGAAGGACTGCGCCGCTGAGCCGTTGCAGGAACGCTGGACCAGCTGGGTGCCGGATGTGGCGCTGTCCGGGGCGCTGAGGCATTTCCCGCTGTGCCTGGCGGTGAAGTGGTAGCGGCCGTTGGCCTCTGCCACGGGTTGCCACTGCTGGTTCGTTCCGCCGGAGTACGTCCACAGCTGGAGCGGGGCGTTGTCGGCGGTCGACACATTGGTGACGTCGATGGCCTGCTGGCTGTTGGCGCGGATGCCGATCCGGGAGAATCCGCCGCTGGTGGCGCGGAACTGGAACTGCTGGGCCGTGGTGGCGTTGCAGGTGTACTGCTGGATCGCCGTCCCATTGGCGGTGGCCGCCGCGCGGGCGTCGACGCACAGGTTGTTGCCGCCGTTGACGAGCGTGTACCACGCGGTCTCGGAGATCGGACCCGTCGGCGCCGGTCCGCCCCCTTCGCCCGTGCCCAGCCACTTCAGGCTGTCGATGATGAAGCGGTTCTGGGTCTCGCTGCCGAACGTCGACGACAGGGTCTGCCCCGTGCTGTAGTTCATGGCGTTGTGCCCGAAGTTCGCGTAGATCATTTTGTAGTTGGTGTTGGTCCACATGATCGGGTAGTCGCCGCTGTACCAGGACTGATTGGGGTCCGTGCCCAACGGGAAGCTCACCGGGTCGACCGAGGCCAGGGTCTTGATGTTCGGGTTGTTCCTGAGGTTGTTGTTCCAGCTGTACCACTCGCTCACCGAGGAGGTGAACGTGGCGGGCAGGCCCGTGGTCGAGGGGTGGGTCCGGTCCTCGACGCGCAGGGTCGCGGTGGTGGGCCCCCAGGTGTTCGACCGGAAGTTCCCGGAGCCGAGGAACTCGTTGTAGTACCAGGGCCAGCTCTGGGCGCTGGTGGTGAAAGCCGAGACGTGGAAGCCCATCCAGGCACCTCCGCCGCGCATATAGCGCTCGAACCCGGACCGTTGGCCGGCCGACTGCGGGGCGTCGTCCAGGAACAGCACCACCTGGTACTGCTGCGGGGTGATGCTGGACAGCAGCTCCCAGTTGTTGGTCGCCGTGTACGAGAAGTTATTGGCGGCCGCGGTCCGGGGGAACCACTCGTTGGCTTCCCGGACGAAGCTGATGTGGGCGTCGTCCCAGGTGCCGTTGTAGAAGGCCAGCACCTTGAACGACGGTGCGCTCGGCTGCTGTACGGCCGCGTGGGCGGGGGCGGCGGTCAGGCCGAGCAGCACGGCCAGCAGTGCGAGCAGCCGCAGGGCCATGTGCCTCGCACCGACTCTGTTCCTGGTCATCCGGGGATGATCCTTTCCTCGACCGGCTATGGGGGGTGAGTTCACACAGTGGACTTGCCATGCGCATGACAGGTGTACGCCACGGACGTACACAGCGCGATCGTGGGGATGCACCGCCCGGGGAAGGGGGAGCACGGCTCACTTCGTGATTTAAGAAGTGAACGAACCCCCTGTCAAGGTTTTGGTATGGACCAATGCGCGGCAGAACGCGGCCGGCCTGCCAGGGGCAGGCCGGCCGCTCACTTCACGCCCTTCGGCGACTGCTTCTCATCGTCGCGCCCACGCACAGCAGACCGAGCAAGGCGGTGAGACCACCGATGACGGCGTTGCTCCAGATGACGCCGGCGTCAGGACTGCTGCCGACGACCCAGGGAGCCGCGATCAACCAGGCGCCCATGACACACATGGCCCAGCTCAGGCCGTACATCCTCCCGGGAGTGGCGGTGAAACCGAGCGCCAGCACGGCAATCGCGATGCCCATGATGACGTTGTGCGTCGCCAGGGACGGCTGGGTGCTCGAGAAATGGATGATCCAGGGCGACACAGCGCAGTACAGGCCGACGAGAAACACCGGTCCGTCCACGAGTGCCACATCGTGCCCTCCGAGCATGCGGGCGTAACGCGCTCGCATCTCGGGAACGTCGGGATGACCGGCCAGGTCCCCCCTCGTATGTGACACGTCGGCCATACGACTCGCCTCCTTCGATCGCGCAAGTCTGACCAGGTCGCGCGACTCGGAGTCACGCACCAAAACCATTTTGCGCGCTTTGCAGGCTTTTGTGTAGCGGAGTCCGGGCATCCTCGACTCACCGGCGCCGTCCACGGGATTCATACACCGCCTCACGTTCTTGTATGTGAACAACGACCACCTCCAGAAGCACGCGCACACGCCATGGACAGCCCAGGGCCGGGAGTTGAAGATAGAGCTCCCCCACATCCAGAGGAGTCGTTCACATGGATAGACGACACCTGCTCGCCGGTGGCGCCGCGCTCGCGGCGACCGCGTCCGTACTGCCCGGCCTGGCCGGCCCCGCGACGGCCGCACCCGCCGCCCCCTCACCCCAACTGCCGTCCAGAGCAGCGATCATCAGCGTGCTGCGCCGCGTCGCCGACCACTGGATCGGCGCGCACAGCAACTCGGGCGACAACGGCTGGGCCAATGCGACTTTTTTCAGCGGCCTGCTCGCCCTTCACCGCCTCACCGGCGACACCCGGTACCTCGGTTACGCCAGAGGCTGGGCGGAGAAGCACGCGTACGGTCTGATGGGCGGCGTCAGCACCCGGCACGCCGACAACCACTGCGCCGGACAGGCCTATCTCGATCTGTACGAGGTCGAGCCGGAGGAGCAGAAGCTCACCGCGATCGAGGCGTCCCTGCGCCGCATGGTCTACACCGACCAGCCGGCCAAGAACGACGACTGGTGGTGGGACGACGCCCTGCACATGGCCATGCCGCCGTTCGCCCGTATCGGCGCGCTGCGCGGCGATCCGCAGTACTGGGAGAAGCTCTACAGCCTCTACCACCACACCAAGCAGGTGCGGGGCGGACCCGGTCTGTACGACGCGGGAAGCGGCCTGTGGTACCGCGACGACCGCTTCCTGCCCGGAAAAATCACCTCGCCCAACGGCAAGCCGGTACTCTGGTCACGCGGAAACGGCTGGGTGGCCGGCGGCCACACCAAGACGCTCAAGGTCCTGCCGGCCGGGGAGCGTCATGTCGCCGAGTACCGCGACACACTCACCCGGCTCGTGACCGCGACGGCCGCGGTGCAGCGGACCGACGGCTTCTGGAACGTCAACCTCGCCGACGCCTCGCACCTGCCGGGTCCTGAGACCAGCGGCACCGCCTTCTTCGCGTACGGCACGGCCTACGCCATCAGCGCGGGACTGGTCACCGGATCCGCCTTTCTGCCGGTGGCCGCCCGCGCCTGGAACGGCCTCGTGACCACCGCCGTTCACCCCGACGGCTTCCTGGGCTACGTCCAGAAGGTGGGTGACCGCCCCGAATCCAGCCAGCCCATCACCTACGACAGCACGGCGGACTTCGCCGTGGGCGCGTTCCTGCTGGCCGGAACCGAACTCGCCGTCCTGGCCGTTTAGGTTCCGGACGTACGTACGGTGGCCCGGCGCGGCCGCTCCACGCCAGGGGCGGCTGCCCTGCCGTCATCGTCGGCCCGGGCCGCATGATGGACGGTATGCCCGAAGGAGACACCGTCTGGCAGGCCGCCCGGCGCCTGCACCTCGCCCTGGCCGGCCGTACGCTCGTCCGGTCCGACCTGCGCGTGCCCACACTCGCCACCACCGATCTGAGCGGCCGCACCGTCCTCGATGTCACGCCGCGCGGCAAGCACCTGCTCATGCGGATCGAGGGCGGACTGACCCTGCACTCGCATCTCCGTATGGACGGGGCGTGGAAGGTCTACTCGGCCGGGGACCGATGGCGCGGCGGGCCCGGGCATCAGATCAGGGCCGTCCTTGACGCCGGCGACCGTACGGCCGTCGGCTACCGCCTCCCTGTCCTCGAACTCCTGCGCACCACGGACGAGCAGCGGGTGGTCGGCCATCTCGGGCCCGACCTGCTGGGCCCGGACTGGGATCAGGACGAGGCGCTGCGCCGCCTCCTGGACGATCCGGGCCGGCCGTTCGGATCCGCTCTGCTCGATCAGCGCAATCTCGCCGGCATCGGCAATGTCTTCATGGCGGAACTCTGCTTCCTCGCCAGGGTCACCCCCTGGACGCCGGCCGGGGACGTCCCGTCCCCCGAACGCGTCGTCGCCGCGGCCAAGCGCCTTCTGGAGGCGAACCGGGAACGCTTCGACCGTACGACGACGAGCACCGCCGTCCGCGCGCGGTCCGCCCATCGCTTGTACGTCTACGGTCGCGCCGGCCGCCCCTGCCTGGTCTGCGGCGCCGCCGTCCGCGTCGCCTCCGAGACACACGGCCGGACCGGCCGCGAGCGCCCGACGTACTGGTGTCCGCGCTGCCAGAGCGGCCCCGGCCCTGCCTGATTCGGCAGCGCCGTCAGACACTCGGTACGCGGCCGGTGCGGACCGCCTCGGTCAGTACCGCGTGGTCCCGCTCGTTCTGGTCCGCGTAGGCCTCCCCGAACACCGGCAGCGCGCGGTCGAACGAGTCCCCTCGGCCGAGGTAGGAGGCGATGGCGATCCGGTCACCCGACCGCGCGTGGGCGCGGGCCAGGGTGGCACCGCAGAGTACGCCGAACCTCCGCAGACCGTCCGGCAGCATTCCCTCCGGTTCGAGGACGCCCTTCCAGTCGTGCAACTGCCGGACGTAGAAGTCGCGCTGCCGTCCGTCGATGCCCTCGGTCCGTTTCCAGCCGAGGAAGATGTCGCTGGTGGCCTGCATCAGACGCTGGCCCGCGACGACCCGCTCGCCCTGGTTCTCGTACGCACTTCCGCCCACGTACCGCGCGAGGACCGACACGTCGGCCTCCTTCGCCTGTAGCAGGAGCGGGTCCTCGCCGTCCCTGCCGAGCAGCAGGATGATCCAGCAGCGGGTGCCGACACTGCCGACGCCGACCACTTTCCGGGCCACGTCGGCCAGCCGGTACTGCCCGAGCAGCGCGCGGCGGTCCGACTGCAGAGTGTCGCTGTACCCCGAGACGAGCTCCGCGAGGTTCTGTTCCAGCTGCCGGCGTTCCAGGTCGGGCAGCAAGTCTTCGAGGGGGGTCACCAGAGGCGGGTCGGGGGTGATCGTACGTTCGCCGCCGACGACACAGGTCAGTTTCTCGAAGGCCTGGAGGTTGTCGCGTGAGCGGGCCTTGTCCAGCACGTGCGACAGGCGCTTGCGGCGGGTCCTGTTCATTCCCTCGGCCACCACGGCCTCGAGCTCCGCCGTGTCCTGATGGTCGTACCAGACGTCCAGATTGCCCATACCGGCCAACACGCGCATCCGTTCACGGTAGGACCGGACCGTCGAGCGGACGATCTCCGCGCGCTGCCGGCGCGTATAGCCGTTCGCCCGGCCGGCGATGACCAGGCTGGTGGCCAGCCGCTTCACGTCCCACTCCCAGGGGCCCGGCAGGGTCTCGTCGAAGTCGTTGATGTCGAACATGAGGTGCCGCTCGGGCGAGGCCAGCAGCCGGAAGTTCAGCAGGTGCGCGTCCCCGCAGAGTTGAGCGGTGATACCCGAGCGCGGTGTCCCCGCCAGATCGGCCGCCATGATCGCCGCGGCGCCTCGGTAGAACCGGAACGGCGATTCGGTCATCCGGCCGTAGCGGATGGGGATGAGTTCACTCACCCGCGCCGCCGACTGCGCTTCGACGAGGTCCACCGGATCCGCCCGGTCCTGGGCCGGTTCGTAGACAGCGTGGGCGGAACGGGGCACCTGCGCCCGGGCGGCCTTGCCACGTTCGGCCCGTTCGCGGCAGGAGGGTGGCTGCGGTCGTTTCGGCGGTCCGGCCCGGCCGTGCGCACTGACGACAGAGGTCATGGGTGGTTCCTCCTGTCAGGGAGCCGCCGCAGGGCAGTTTCACCCGATCGGCGCGCTCCCCCACCACCGAAACACGCCTTCGCCGGTCATGCATCTCCGTACGCCCCGGAGGCCGGAACACGCGGCGTTCCGTACAGTCCTGATTACATCTCGTGACATGGGGAGCGCACATGAAAGCAAACAAGGGCGACCGCCTGGTGAGGCACGGCAGGGTCGTCGGTGAGCATGACCGGGTCGTGGAAATCGTGGAGGTGCTGGGGCCGGACGGCACGCCGCCCTTCAAGGTGCGCTCCGAGGACGGTCATGAATCGATCGTGTCGCCCGGGCCCGACGCGGCGGTGGAGTCGCGCAAACCACGCAAGTAGGAGCCCCCGTCGGCGGGCTCGGGGGCTCCGCCGCTCTCAGCCGTCCTCCGCGCTACCGGTCCGCGAACCACCGCGCCGCGGGCAGCAGCTTCTTATCGTATCCGAAGAGCGCCTGGTTCTCCCAGGCGTTTCCTGAGGAGGGGTCCTGCGGATCCCAGCCGCTCCCGTTCACCGCGGTCCAGGCCGGTTCCCAGTAGACGATGCCCAGACCGCGCCCCTCCGGGACCGCCTTGACGACGTTCATCACGTCCCGCAGGTTGGCCGCCTGACCGGCCGGGGTCGCCGGGTAGCCCGGTACCAGCTGGTCGGCGGTGGCGACGTTGTTCTCCAGGAAGTCATCGTTGGCGAGGGTGTGCGCGTAGGCGGTCTCGGCCACCAGCACCGGCTTGTCGTAGCGGGCCGACACATCGTCCAGATTGGTCTGGAGGTCGGACAGCGGGCCGTGCCAGTAGCCGTAGTACGAGAGGGCTATCACGTCGAACGGCACCTGGTGCGCCACGGCCTGGTCGAACCACCAGCGGGTGCCGGCGTTGTCGCCGCCCTCGGCCAGATGAAGGGCGACCTGGGTCGAGGGCGAGACGGCCTTCGCCGCCCGGGCCCCTGAGGTGAGCAGCCCCGCGAGCCGCGTCCAGTCGTCGGTGGAGCCGTCGGGCCACAGCATGCCGCCGTTGATCTCATTGCCGATCTGGACCATGTCGGCGGTGGTGCCCTGTGCCTTGAGGGCGTTCAGGACATCGAAGGTGTGGTCGTACACGTCGGTGCGCAGCCGGCTGTACGAGTGTGTGGCCCAGGCGGCCGGTTTGTTCTGCTTGCCCGGGTCGGCCCAGCCGTCCGAGTAGTGGAAGTCGACCAGGAGCTTCATCCCCGCGGCCTTGGCCCTTTTGGCCACCGCGAGGACATGCTTCTTGTCGTTGTAGCCGTCGGCCGGGTTCACCCAGACCTTGAGCCGGGCGTAGTTCATCCCGGCGCCGCGCAGAATGCGCAGCGGGTCCTGCCGTACGCCGCCGGCGGTGCGGTAGGTGGCTCCGAACGCCTCGTTCTTCGCGAGGGTCGACAGGTCTCCGCCCCTGACGTCCAGGCCCGTCGATCCGGCCGTGAAGCCGATGTCGTCGAAGTTGGCCCACTGCCCGGCGTGCGCGTCGGAGTTGAGGCTGAGGGTGCAGGATCCGCCGCGTACCTTCACCGAGGTCACGACGCGGATCCACTCGCCGTCGGGGGTGGGCGGCAGATCGGTGCGCCGGTCTGCGCTTCCGCAGTCGCGCAGTGCGATGTAGGCGGAGTTCTGGCCGCCGCTGGAGCGGACCCAGACGCTGAGCGTGTAGGTGCCGTCGGTCAGACCCGAGAGGCGTTGATACGTCTGGGTCCGGTAGGCCGAGGCCGACCAGTGGGTGAGGCGGAGGCTGCCGCTGTGGCCCCCGTTCTCGGTGAAGGAGGCGTTGCCCTGGCGGGGCGCCGACCGGGTGCTCCAGTCGGCCGGGGTGCTCGTCCCCGTTCCGTCCGTCTCGAACCCGGCGTTGCCGGGGCCGTCGGCCGCTTGGGCCTGCTGAGCGGGCAGGGCGGTGAGGAGCAGCGCGCCGAGCGCGGAGAGAGCGACCGCTCCGAGCGGTGTGCGGCGTATGCGGTGTGCGGTGTGCATCGTCGATGTCCCTTCGACCGGATGAGCGAGGCGGGTGGGGCGGGGCGGGAGGACCTGGGCGGGGGTGGGGCGGGACGACCGGGGCTCAGTCGTCGAGTTTCACGACACGTACCGCTCCGGCCGGGAGGCCGAGCCTGCCCGCGGCCCGGTCGCCGGTGAGGAGTTCGGTCCCGTGGGCGGACAGCGGCACCTTGGTGTCCGCTCCGGTGTGGTTGAGGGCGAAGAGGTAGGTGCCGCGCTCCCCGGTACGGCGTACCACCTCGACGTCGCGCGGCAGACCGGTGCGCGGCGCCAGGCGGGCGTCCTCGGCGGCGGCGCCGAGGACCGTGTCGAGGGCGTCGGGGCCAAGGCGTGTGGAGAGATACCAGGCTGTCCCCCGGCCCAGCCGGTGCCGGGTGATGGCCGGCTGTCCGGCGACCAGCCCGTCGGCGTACGTCCAGATCGTCTCGGCGCCCCGCGGCACCACGAACTCGCTCCAGACGTCTCCGGTCAGCTCCGCGCCGTCGGCCGCGGTGAGCCGGACGCGTTCGCCCGCGCCGAGGGGTGAGAACTCCTCGACGGTGAGGCCGAGGACCTCACGCAGCACGCCCGGGTGGGCGCCGGGGTGAACGGCGTCGTGCTCGTCGACGATTCCGGAGAAGTACGAGACGACCAGGGTGCCGCCGTTCTCGACGTAGGTACGGAGATTGCGTCCCGTGGCCTCGGAGGCGAGGTAGAGGGCGGGCACCACGACGAGCGGGTAGCCCGACAGATCGGCTTCCGGGTGGGCGAAGTCGACGGTGAGGTGGCGGTCGTAGAGCGTCTCGTAGAAGCTGTCGGCCCGCTCGCGGGCGTCGTGGTCCTCGCTCGGCCGCCATTCCAGCCGCTGGGCCCACCAGGACTGCCAGTCCCAGACCATGGCGACATCGGCGACCGTTCTCGTACCGCGCACCGCCGCCAGCCGGTCCAGATCCGCGCCGAGCCTGACGACCTCGCGCCAGACGCGGCTGTCGGTGCCGGCGTGCGGCACCATCGACGAGTGGAACTTCTCCGCGCCGCGCCGGGACTGGCGCCACTGGAAGAACATCGCGCCGTCGGAACCGCGCGCCACGTGGGCGAGACTGTTCCTGGCCATCTGGCCGGGGGCCTTGGCCGGGTTCCGCGGCTGCCAGTTGACCCCGCTGGTGGAGTGTTCGAGCAGCAGCCAGGGGGCGCCGCCGGCCACGGACCTTGTGAGGTCGGCGGCCATGGCGAGGTTCACATGGGTCCGCCGGCCGTCGGTGATGAGGTAGTGGTCATTGGTGACCAGGTCGACCTCGCGTCCCCAGGCCCAGTAGTCGACGGAGTCGCACTGGCTGAGGGCCGTCATGAAGTTGGTGGTGACGGGGATGCCCGGGGAGAGCCGGTGCAGCAGGTCGCGTTCCCGTACGAAGTTCTCCCGCATGGTGGCGTCGGCGAAGCGCGCGTAGTCGAGGCGCTGCGCGGGGTTGCACACGGTGGGGGTGGCGCGGGGCGGCTCGATCTCGTCGAAGGAGCCGTAGCGCTGGCCCCAGAAGGCGGTGCCCCAGGCTTCGTTGAGCGCGTCGACGGTCGCGTACGTGGCGCGCAGCCTGCGGCGGAAGTGGGCGGCGCAGTTCGCGCAGTAGCAGGCGCCGACGGGAACGCCGTACTCGTTGTGGACGTGCCAGAGCGCCAGCGCCGGGTGGCTGCCGTAGCGCAGGGCGAGCTGCTCGGTGATCGCCGCCGCTGCCTCGCGGTACGCGGGTGAGCTGTGGCAGATCGCGCCGCGCGAGCCGAATTCGTACCGCACGCCTTCCCGGCTCACGGGCAGTGCGTCCGGGTGGGCGCGGTAGAACCACGCGGGCGGGGCGACGGTGGGGGTGCCCAGGTCGATGCGGATCCCGTTCTCGTGCAGGAGGGCGATGATCCGGTCGAGCCAGCCGAAGTCGTAGCGGCCCGGCTCGGGTTCGAGCAGCGCCCAGGAGAAGATGCCGAGACTCACCAGGGTGACGCCGGCCTCGCGCATGAGGCGGACGTCCTCCTGCCAGACGGCCTCCGGCCACTGTTCGGGGTTGTAGTCTCCGCCGAACGCGAGCCCTTCGAGGCCCTCGGGTGCGGTCTCCGGCATGGATGCCTCCTGATGCTGCCTGCGGGGATGACTGCGTCATTGTGGGAACGTGCACACACATGGTCGGCGACGCAGATCCAACATAACCGCACACGAACAACCATTGACAAGTGTCCGGGACGTTTCTCTACTGTGAACGCTCACAGAGCATGGCCGGTCTGCCGCACTCGTGCCGGGGACCTTCGTCAGGGGAGAATCACCATGCAATTCACGACGCACCGACGCCTCGTGGCCACGTCCCTCACCATCGCGCTCGGCGCGACCACCCTCGCCGCCTGCGGTTCCGGCAGCGGCGACGAGGAAAGTACCGGCCCCGTCTCACTCAGCTACTGGGCCTGGGCACCCGGCATGGACAAGGTCGCCAACCTCTGGAACTCCACGGAGGGCAAGAAGGCCGGCATCACCGTCACGGTCAAGAAGCAGGCCTCCGGGGACGACCTGGTCACCAAGATCATCACTGCGGCCAAGGCGAAGAAGGCCCCGGACCTGGTGCAGGCCGAGTACCAGGCCCTCCCGACGCTCGTCAGCAATGACGTCCTCGCGGACATATCCGGCGAAGTCTCCGACGCCAGAAGCCAGTTCGCGCCGGGGGTCTGGCAGCAGACCACGCTCGGCACCGACGCGGTCTACGCGGTCCCGCAGGACTCCGGGCCGATGATGTTCTACTACCGCCAGGACCTCTTCAAGAAGTACGGGCTGACGGTTCCCACCACCTGGGACGAGTTCGCCGGTACGGCGCGCGCGCTGAAGAAGAAGGACCCGTCCAAGGCCCTGACCACGTTCTCCAGTAACGACCCGGGGCTGTTCGCCGGCCTCGCGCAGCAGGCGGGCGCCAAGTGGTGGACCGCGGGGGGCGAGAGCTGGAAGGTCGGCATCGACGACGCCGCCACGAAGAAGGTCGCGAGCTTCTGGGGCGGCCTGGTCGCGGAAGGCGCGATAGACAACCAGCCCATGTACACCCCGGCCTGGAACAAGGCACTCAACACGGGCAAGCAGATCGCGTGGGTGAGCGCCGTATGGGCACCCGGCACCCTGGTCACCGCGGCGCCGGACACGAAGGGCAAGTGGGCGATGGCCCCGCTGCCGCAGTGGAGCGAGGGAGAGTCCGCGACCGGCAGTTGGGGCGGATCGTCCACCGGGGTCACCAACGACTCGCCGCACAAGAAGGCCGCCGCGCGGTTCGCGAGCTGGCTGAACACGGACAGCCAGGCGCTCGCCGCGCTGGTGAAGGAGAGCGGTATCTACCCGGCCGCCACCGCCGCGCAGACGGGCGGCGCGCTCAGCGCGGCCCCCGGCTACTTCCCGAACCAGCCGGACTTCTACGCCCGGGCGGCCGAGATCGCGAAGACCACCGCGCCCTCCGCGTGGGGTCCGAACGTGAACGTCGCGTACACCGTCTTCCGGGACTCCTTCGCCCCCGCCGCCAAGAACAGGTCGGACTTCACCGCGGCGCTCACCGCCATGCAGCAGGCCACCGTCGCCGACCTCAAGAAGCAGGGCTTCGAGGTCGCGGGGTGATGGCCGGCCGGCGCGTACGCAACGCCCCTTACGCGTTCCTCCTCCCCGCCCTCGTCCTGTTCGCGCTCTTCTTCGCACTGCCCATCGGCTACGCCCTCTTCCTGAGCCTTCGCAAGGTCGAGGTCAAGGGACTGGGGCTCGGCGCGGGCGCACGCGAGGAGGTGTGGGCGGGGCTGTCCAACTACACCGATGCGCTGTCCGACTCCGAGCTGCTCTCCAGTTCCCTGCGGGTGCTGGGCTACGGGGCGATCGTGGTGCCCGCGATGCTCGGGCTCGCCCTGGTCCTCGCGCTGATGCTGGACGCCGAGCGCACCCGGCTCAGCGGTTTCTCCCGGCTCGCGATCTTTCTGCCGTACGCCGTCCCGGGCGTGATCGCCGCGTTGATGTGGGGCTTCCTCTACCTTCCTGACGTCAGCCCGTTCCACTACCTGCTGGACAGGGCGGGCCTGCCGCAGCCGGATCTGCTGGACGGCGGGCCGCTCTACGCGGCACTGGCCAATATCGCCCTGTGGGGCGGCACCGGCTTCAACATGATCGTCATCTATACGTCGTTGCGTTCCATCCCCGCCGAGATCCACGAGGCGGCCAGGCTCGACGGCTGCTCACAGCTCCAGACGGCCCTGCGGATCAAGATCCCGATCGTCGTGCCCTCGCTGGTGCTGACCTTCTTCTTCTCGATCATCGCGACGCTCCAGGTGTTCAGCGAGCCCACCACCCTCAAGCCGCTCACCAACTCGCTGTCCACCACCTGGTCCCCGCTGATGAAGGTCTATCAGGACGCCTTCGTCAAGGGAGACATCTACTCGGCGGCCGCCACCTCCGTGGTCATCGCCGTCGTGACCCTCGCGCTGTCCTTCGGCTTCCTCAGGACCGTGGGCTCCCGTTCGAACCGGGGAGAGACCCAGTGACCGCTGTCATCGCCCGCGCCCGCGACGGGCACCGGCGCCGTATCGCCTGGGTGCCGACGCTCGCGCTGCTGCTCGGCGCCGTGTACTGCCTGCTGCCCGTGGCCTGGATCGTGATGGCCTCCACCAAGTCCGGGCGGGAGCTGTTCTCCACCTTCACCTTCCTGCCCGGCACGGGTTTCACCGACAACGTCGCGGACCTGTCCGCCTACCGCGACGGCGTGTACTGGCGGTGGATGCTCAACTCGCTCTTCTACGCCGGGTTCGGCGCCCTGCTGTCGACCGGGGTGTCCGCGCTCAGCGGCTTCGCGCTCGCGATCTACCGGTTCCGGGGCCGGGAGAGCATCTTCAATGTGCTGCTCGCGGGCGTGCTGATGCCGCCGGTCGTCCTCGCCGTACCGCAGTACCTGCTGATGGCGAAGGCCGACCTGGCCGACAGCTATCTGTCGGTGCTGCTCCCGCTGATCCTGTCCCCGTACGGCGTCTACCTCGCCCGGATCTACGCGGCGGCGTCCGTACCGCTCGATGTGGTGGAAGCGGGCCGGATGGACGGGGGCGGCGAGTGGCGGATCTTCCGGTCGCTGGCTCTGCCGATGATGCTGCCCGGCCTGGTGACGGTGTTCCTCTTCCAGTTCGTCGCCATCTGGAACAACTTCCTGCTCCCCTACATCATGCTCGGCGACGACCGGAAGTTCCCCGTCACACTCGGCCTCTACACCCTGCTCCAGCAGGGCTCCACCACCCCCGCCCTCTACACTCTGGTGATCACCGGTGCGCTGCTCGCGGTGCTGCCGCTGATCGCGCTGTTCCTGGTCATCCAGCGGTTCTGGAGTCTGGATCTGCTGTCCGGGGCCGTAAAGTCCTGACGCGACAGGCACGATCATGAGAGAACGACAGGTATGAGCCGCACGGGCAGCAACGGCCGGCGCAAGCCGCCCACGATCCACGACGTGGCGCGCGAAGCGGGTGTCTCCCGGGGCACCGTCTCGCGCGTCCTCAACGGCGGCCACTATGTGAGCCCGGCTGCGGAGGAAGCGGTCAACGCCGCGATCCGCAAGACCGGGTACGTCGTCAACCGGCACGCACGCAGCCTCATCACGGGCCGTTCCGACTCGGTGGCCTTCCTGCTCACCGAGCCGCAGGAGCGGTTCTTCGAGGACCCCAACTTCAACGTACTGCTGCGCGGCTGCACCCAGGCGCTGGCGGGACACGACATCCCGCTGCTGCTGATGATCGCGGGGACGAAGGACGAACGGCGCAGGATAACGCGGTACATCACCGCGGGCCATGTCGACGGGGTGCTGCTGGTGTCCAGCCACTCCGGAGACCCGGTCGCCGAGCAACTGCGCGCGGCGCGCGTCCCGCTGGTGGCCTGCGGCAAACCCCTCGGGCAGAGTTCGAAGGTCAGTTACGTCGCGGCCGACGACCGGGACGGCGCGCGGGAGATGGTGCGCCATCTCGTACGCAGCGGACGCCGCCGCATCGCCACCGTGACCGGCCCGCTCGACACCCCGGGCGGCACCGAACGGCTCGCCGGCTACCGGGAGATCCTCGCCGAGTCCGGCATCGAGGCGGATGAACGGCTCATCGCCTCCGGGGACTACAGCCGGGCCAGCGGCGAGTCCTGCGCGGGGGAACTGCTGCGGCGCGCACCGGATCTGGACGCGGTGTTCGTCGCGTCCGACCTCATGGCCCAAGGCGTACTCACCGCACTCCAGGACGCCGGCCGCCGGGTACCCGACGATGTCGCCGTGGGCGGCTTCGACGACTCCCCCGCGGCCCTGGACACCCGGCCGGCCCTCACCACGATTCGCCAGCCCTGGGACCGCATCAGCTCGGAGATGGTGCGTGTGCTGCTCGCGCAGATCGGCGGGGAGGACACCTCCACGGTCATCCTCCCCACCGAACTGGTCCGCCGCGGCTCCGCCTGACACGCGGACGGTCCGAAGAGGCCCCGCCCTCAGGCGTCGTCCTGCTCCCTGTCCCGCATCAAGCGGCGTTCCACCGCTTCCACGTCCAGGCGTCCGGCCGGGTCGCCGCCGCGCGCGAGCACGGCGCCGCGGACCAGCGCCAGGTAGAACAACGCGGGAGCGCATGGGGTCCAGTGCTCCTCCGGCTGATCGAGAATGAAGCGCAGGATCGACTCGGCGTCCGCCGGCACGAAGGCGTGCTTGTCGTGTTCCCACTTGTCCTCGACGCCCTTGGTCCAGCGGTCGCGCAGCTCGTCCTCGCCGAGGTCCTTCAGCACCGCGCGGAAGAAGGCCGCCCACTGGTTGTTCCGCAGGTCCAGGCCGAACCCGAGGAGTTCGAGATCGACCTCGTCCCCCGCGTGGACGGCCAGTTCCTCCTTCAACGCCCGGCGGGCGACGGCATGGAGACTGATGGCGGAGCCATCCTCGGGCAGGTCGTGATTGCGTGCGAGGCCCTCGTTGGCGGACGAGTTCCACCTCCGCTTGTTCGGCCCGGCGACCAGCGCGCTGCGGTGGGAGAAGAGCATCTTGTGGTCACGGCCGGTCTCCACCGCGACGTTCACCCCGAGACTGCAGAACATGAAGGCGGGGGCGTCGACCGGATCCCTGCGCTCCAGGTACTCCTCGCGCAGCGTGACGCCGTTCGCCCGCTTGCGGTCGAGGTTGATGGAGGTGGCGAGGAAGTCGTAGTAGTCGGCGTCGCACAGGGTCAGTGTGGCGCCGGGGTCCTCCAGTGTGTGGGTCCGCCGGATGACGAGCCTCTCCACGGCGAACCGCGGGTTGTTCCACCGGTGCGGCTCCCCCGCCGCCTCCGCGCGCTTCTGCTCCTCCTCGACCTCACGCCGCCACTGGCCGATCTCGTCCGGGAACTCCACCTGCTTCGGGTTGTAGCGGACCCGCAGGTTCTTCTCCAGGATGGGCCGCGTTCCTTCGCCTTCGAAGACATGACAGTCGGTCTGCCGGCCCGCAACCGTGAACCTGTCCCGCTGCGTCATGAAATCGTTCCCCCCTGCTCTCGACCAATCGTGTGTGGTGATACGCATCACACGTGATGCGCCATCATATAAGTGACCCCGGGAGAGACCTCATGTCCATGTACCTCGACCGTGAGGAACAGCGCCAGGCCGGCTTCGCCGGCACGTTCGCCATCGGTAGCTACGGCGCGGGGCGACGCGATCGGGGGCACGTGGAGAAGGCGCGCGAGGGGTTCATGCGCGCGTGCGGGCGACTTGGCTTCGGTGTCGCGAAGAGGCTGGAGGGAACCGGTACACACGAGGATGTGGAGCGGGGTATCACTCAGTTCGAGCGGTACCAGGCACTGCGCAAGATCTTCTACTGGACCGGTCACGGTCTGTCCCAGCAAGA
The DNA here is from genome assembly GCF_055582185.1 of Streptomyces sp. NPDC042201. Lineage (NCBI taxonomy): Bacteria > Bacillati > Actinomycetota > Actinomycetes > Kitasatosporales > Streptomycetaceae > Streptomyces > Streptomyces sp. NPDC042201. Next base: position 77,557 of record NZ_JBVJDS010000004.1, read on the forward strand.
CGACTACTACCTGGCGTGCGGGGACAGTTATCTCGACGGCCCGGGTGACACGGTCGTCCCGGCCAGGTCCGTGAATGTCGACAGTCTCGTCGGCCGCCTGAAAAGCCAGACGTCCGAGGTGCTGATCGTCATCGACGCCTGCTACTCCCAGAGCCTGCTGGCGTGGATCCGGCAGAGGTTCCTCGTGAACGAGTTCACGGGAAAAGAGGCAGCCGGTTCGGGTTTCGCACTGGTCTGCACCGCGGGTGTGGAGCGCACCGTCGATGAAGGGCAGTGGGCCGACTGGCTCGAAGCGGTCCTCGACGATCCCGCGACCATGGTCGACGAGCGTGTGCACCCGTTCCAGGAGAGCGTTCCGTACGTGCCATTCTCGTATCTGATGAAGGCGGTCAACTCCGCGGCGGCAGACGACGGCGTCGAGGACCCCAGCCGATTACCTGCCTTCGCCGAGATCCGGCTGCTCGACGGAGCGTTCCTGCACAACCCCTACTTCAACGAGGGCCGGCTGCCGCGCACGGCGGTGCGGCCTGCTGAGCACGACGCCACGTTCCTCGAAGAGCTTGACAGCCGATTTGTCCGTTCGCTCGCCGGAGACGCGAGAACCAGAAGCATGCTCCAGTTCACCGGCCGCCTCACGGCCCTGAGCCGCATGGTGAAATGGCAGGAGTCGCATGCGAGCGGTCTGCTCGCTGTCACCGGTCCTGCCGGTTCCGGCAAGACCACGCTTCTGAGCCGCTTGGCGCACCTTTCCATCCCCCGGTATCTCGACAGCCTCGATTCTCCGCCGCCCCTGGACGCGCAGCCCCGCCCCGGCTCCATCCACGCGGCACTGCCCTGCTTCGGCAAGACTCTGCACGAACTGTGTGCCGACCTTTGCCATGCCCTGGAGCCCCTCGGTATCGAGCCGCCGGCCCACGGTGATCTGACCCCTGACGCGTGCGTCGCGCAGGTGGCGGCCCTCGCCCAGAAGGCCGGTGTCCTCAATCTGGTTTTCGACGGTCTGGACGAGGCAGCCGCCGGTCAGGCCCATGACATCGCGCGGGATCTCCTCAACCGGCTGGCCGCCTCTCCCGGGGTCAAGGTCCTTGTGGGAACGCGCGTACAGCCCCGTCGCGTCCTGCCGGGCCGGGTGCTGGAGGAGACGCTGTACGAGGCGCTGGACCAGACCGTGCCCGCCCTCGCGCTGGATCTCGACAAGGACGCGGACGGGGACATCGCACGATACGCCGAAGCGGTCCTGAGCGCCGAAGGGTCGCCCTACGCACGGCCCGAGGCGGACGGCGAACGAAGCCGTGCCGCGACACGCATCGCGAGACACAGCAGCAGACTGTTCCTCGTCGCCGATCTGTCCGCGCGGGCGCTGGCGGGCCTGCGGACACCGCTGTCGGCGGACCGCCTCGATGACTTCCTTCACGCCGGAAACGCTCAGCTGAAGGAGCGTATAACCGCCGAGATCCGGCATCTGGACCCCGACGGGAGCTACGGTCTGGAACCCTTGCTCCGCCCTCTCGCCCTGGCACAAGGGTCTGGGCTGCCTCTCACGGACGTCTGGCTGGCCATGGCCAATGCCCTGCGCAGGGACGGGTCCAGGAAACTCACCGATCAGCAGCTGCGCAACCTGCCGCGCATCGCCAGGGGTTCACTGATCACCAAGGTGGCCGACGACGAGGGAGACGAGATCTACCGATTCCAGCATCCGAGCTTCGGCTCCCACCTGCTGGCGGACACCGCGGCCGAGCAACGTGCGTGGCACAGCACCGTCTTCGCGGCTCTCAACGAACTCTGCCAGGAGGACTGGGGCAGCGCGGGCACCTACATCCAACGGCATCTCGGAGCACATGCGGCACTCGGCGGTCCCGGGGAACTGGAGTATCTGATCAACACGGCGGACTATCTCCTGCACGCCGACCCCGACGTCATGCTGCCCCTGGTCGTTCCGCTCGTGCCGGACAGCGACCGGGCCGATCTGTACCGGCGGGTGGCCGGCACATTCCGTCACCGGCCCGCCGCCGCGGACCGGTGGGCTCTGCTCAGCGCCACCGCGCTGGCAGGCCACCCCAGGGCTCTCGACCACATGGAACCGCCGCCGTCCGTGCTGTGGAAGGACATCTGGACGGACGCCGGACCGGAGCCGTTCCATCAGAGCTGGCAGGGGCCGGCGGGAGGAGCGTGCGCGGTTTCCTGGTCCCCGGCCGCCGGCGGACTGATCTCCGCATCGGGACGCGGCGAGATCGTCACCCACCTGGCCGACACGGGCCGACGCGTACGAGTGCACCAGCCCAAGTCGGATCCCGGGACGGGACGAGTCCCCCAGCGCAATGTGGCGGAGCTCGGACGCGGTCATCGCCGGACCGTCGTGGGCCTTGACGGGAGCAACGTACACATCTGGCCCGGCAACAGACGGCTGCCCCGGCAAAGCTTCTTCTGGGGCGGCTCGCCGGACAGCCTCTCCGCCTCCGAATTCGGTGGAACGGCCCACGTGGCGGCGGCTGACGGACACCGCGTCTGGCTATGGCAATGGCCGGTGGAGGCAGGGCCGTCGACGCGGGGACTCCGCCATGCCCTGATCCCCGTCAGGGCCCGCCGCGTCACCTTGCTTCCCCTGGCCGACCGGCATTTCCTCCTTGCCGGCGGCCATGACACGGTCACACTGCACGAGTTCGCCTGGCGGCCGCGGGAGGGTGATTCGCCCCTGGGCCCGGAAACCCTCCTGGCGCAGGACGTGGAACCGGTGCTCGCGGTCGCCGCGGTGGTTCAGGGCGACAACGGTGCCTGGCTGGCCGCGGCCGACGGAATACATGTCCGCGTCTGGCGGCTGACAGCCGAGGGCTACGGGCAGCCGGTCGTCGAACACGCCCTGGAGATCGAATCCGGAGCCCGGGGGATCGCCGTCGGTCACGCCGGGGACACACCGCTGCTCGCCATCCAGGAGCAGGGAAGGATCCGCGTACGGAGAATCGCCGACCAGCACCCGTACTTCAGCTTCTCCGCCGGCGACCAGCACGCGTCACTGGCGTTCGATCCCGAGGGCACGGGACGGCTGGCGGTGGCCGACGGATCCGCCGTGCGTGTGCTGCAGACCACGCCCGGCCAAGCTGGCGGCGACGGAGCCCGCGGCAGACCCCACCGCGAACGCGTCATCGTTCATCTGGCGACCGGCGACGACGGGCGGCACCTGCTGTGCCGGGTCTCGCACAGAACCGTCCTGCTCACCCTCCACCGATCCAACGACAGTCGTGAAGCCGCAGCGCCGCTGGTACTGGACGGCCATCCGAAACAGGTCACCGCGGTATCCGCGCTGCGCACCGGAGCGTGCTGGACCGTGGCGTCCGTCACCGGTGGAACCGTACACATCTGGCGAGTGGCGGACGACCTCAAGGCACCGGTGAAAGAAGACGAGTTCGACATGGGCGCCGACCCGGGCGAATCCGTGTCCACGGTGGGGGTGGCGGTCGTCGGTGGCCAGATGCTGGCCTTCGCGCCGCTCGGCCAGGAACTGCGGTGCTGGGCCACGGCAGCCGGGCCCGCCGGGCAGACCCGGCAGTGGCGACCCGTGAGCCCGATGTCGCTCCAGGGCGGCGCGTCGATCGACTGGACCGGCTCGGTGTCCGCGAACGGCCGTACCTGGCTGGCGGCCAACGGCGTGACATCGATCGGTCTGTGGGAACTGTCCCGCCTCGACGGCTCCCCCGTCGTCAGGACCGTACGCACACCGCTCCAGGCCCAGGCGGTGGCGGTGGGCGGGCACCTGGAGGGCACGGAGTTCGTTCCGCTCCTGGCCTGGCTGTCGTCCGACGGGCGGGTCCGTGTGGCCCGATGCGACCGCTCGCGTCCGGAGGGCGACAAACTGAAGGGCGACTTCTCGCAGGCGACGTCCCTGGTGTTCACCGGCGGCCGGCGGCGTCCGTTGCTTCTGGTCTGCGGTGGCGGATCCACCGCGGTGGCGATATGGGACGTGGTGGGAAAGCGGTGGCTGTCCCCGGGGGACGTACCGGATCGCGGCTACCAGGTGGAGCGCGCCGCTGCCGCGTTCGACGACAGCGGGATCACGCTGATGCTCCAGGGGCGCAACCGATGTGACCAGCTGTTCCTGGGCCGTAAGCGCCTCGCCGAGCGGATGGGCATCAGTTCTTTCCAGTTCAGCTAAGGGCTGGGTGACCTGGTCCGCTCCAGCCCCGGCGGGTGGTCCTCGGACACCGTCGACAATCCACGGAGGATGGGAATTCCCCTATGAAACACGACCTGGTGGTGTTCGTTCCCGGTATTACGGGCAGCCGGCTGACGCGTGACGGCAAGGACATGTGGGAGCTGTCCAAGCAGGCGCTCCTGCAACTCCGCCACCCTGGAAGGCTCTTGAAAGACTTCCAGCTGCCTCCCGGCATCGGTGACGCCAGGCCGGAGGGACCACACGCGCTGCGCGCCGATCACCTCATCAAGGCCCCCGACGCTCTTCCCGGCCTCTTCACCGCGCTCGCATCTCGTATCGGCATCACCCCGGGCTACCCGGATGTCCGGCCCGCGCTCAAAGGACTCCACAAGGATCAGTTCCTGCCCTTCCCGTACGACTGGAGACTGTCGAACCGGCTCTCCGCCGCCGATCTCCAAGAGAAGGTCGAGCGGGCGCTGAGTCTCTGGCGGGAGCGGGCCAGGACGCTGTATCCGGGACATGACGAGCCGAAGGTGGTGTTCCTGTGCCATTCGATGGGCGGCCTGATCGCCCGCTACTACCTGGAGGTGCTGGGTGGCCGGGAGATCGCACGGACTCTGGTGACCATCGGTACGCCACACCGGGGCGCGGCCAAGACGGTCAAGTTCCTCACGGGTCACGCGATTGATCCCCGCCCCGGGAAGGGGCCGGTCCGCGACCTGGTGATCGGCAAGGTCGCCGAGCGGTACAACCCCCAAGTCGCCGAACTGTGCAGGACCTTCCCCTCGATCGCGCAACTGCTTCCTGTGTACGACGCGGTGAGAGAGCCGGGGAAGACCCGCCTCCAGCCGCTCGAAGACGTCATCGTCCCGGAACTGGGCAGTGAACTCGTGCGGGACGTGTTCGCCTTCCAACGCGAGTTCACCGATGCCCAGGAACGTAACGAGGCGGACGGGAAGCGCCCCTACAAGGTCTACGTCCTCGGCGGCCGTAACCACCCCACCGTGCACGGGGTGATCCTGGCGCCGGAGAAGCTCGACTTCCCCATCTCCTTGAACGATGACCAGGAGTGGACCGGTGACGGCACCGTTCCGGAGGAGTCGGCGTTCGCGAAGTGGGCGCTGGACGACATGGGCGATGCCATCTGGAACGGCTACCGGCACGCCGGGATGGCCGGCGAGGAGTCGGTCGAGATGCAACTCGTGAACATCTTCCAGGGGAAGTCCGCACGAGAGACACTGGCTGGGGGCAGCGACTTCGGCGTGGAGGTACCCGATCTCGCGGTGGAGGGCGAACCGTTCGAGATCGTAGCCGTCGGTGCCGAGGCGGACCGAGGGGTCCGAGTCCGTCTGAGCGCACCAGGACAGCCGGAGACTCCGGAGGTGCCGTTGACGCCGGACGGCGCCGGGAACCTGCGGGGTGAGTTGGTCTCCGCCGCAGGAACGTGGGTGCTGGAAGTCGTCGCGGACCATCCGCGCGTCGTCCACCGCGACGTGGTGCTCGTCGCCGGCGGATAAGAGAGGCCCCCTGGCCGCCCCGGCGCGTGGCGTGTGTGGTGCGCCGGGTGCCGGGGCGGTGGGGGCGGGAAGGCCGGGCTCAGCAGGTGGGGACGCCTGGGAGTTGGGCGGAGGGGTGGTCGATGTAGATGTTGGAGATGAAGCCGCCCTGGTCGCGGAGCTTGCTCCACCAGTTGTTGGTGTAGCCCTCAGCGGTGACGGTGTCGCCCTGCTTCTGGCACACCACCGTGACGTTGGTCGGTCCGGGGAGGGTGGTGACCACTGCCGCGTTCAGGCGGGCGTCCGCGCGGACGCGGATGTCGGTGCCCCAGGTGCGGAAGTTGCTGCCGCCGCCACCGCAGCCGTTGTCACTGGTCAGGTACGACTGGTTGTACTGGGACGGGTAGGGCTGTCCCGCACCGTTGATGACGATGTTCTGGCCGACTCCGTTGAGCAGCTGCTCGTAGTGGATGTGTGCTCCGCTGGAGTTGCCGGTGGAGCCGGTGACACCGATCTGCTGTCCCTGGCCGACCGAGGCGCCGCTGGACACCGAGTACGAGGCGAGGTGGAAGTAGTAGGTCTTCCAGCCGCCGCCGTGGTCGATGACGATGTAGTTGCCGGCGCCGCTGGGCTCCGACATCCGCGTCGCCGTCCCGGCGGCGGAGGCCAGGACCGGCGTGCCCGCGGTCGAGCCGCCGTCGGCGCGGACGTAGTCCAGTGCCCGGCGGACCTCGGCGGAGTGGTGGCTGAAGGTCCACTTCTGGCCGCACGGGTAGGGCGCCTTGAAGTTCGGGGCCGCGAGCGTGGCCTCCGGGCCGGGCCGGCTCTGTGCCTGGGCGGGAGCGGCGGTGAGGCCGGCTATCGCGAACAGGGCGGTGACGAGGACGGACAACAGCCGTCTGCGGTGCATACGGACTACTCCTTTTCCGGGTGGGAGAGTGCGGGCGGCGTTCAGCACTGGGGGACGCCGGGCAGCCACGAGTCGGCCACGTCGATGAAGATGTTGGAGATGTAGCCGCCGTAGCTCGGCAGATAGGACCACGCGTCGTTGGTGATGCCGTCCACGGTGATCCGCTGGCCGTGGACCTGGCACTGGACGTTGACCTGCGTGGGCCCGGCCAGCCGTCCGACCTCGGCGGACGCCGTCGTCGCCTGCTGACGGATGCGTACGTCGGTGCCCCAGGTCGGGAAGGTCTTGCCGGTCTGGCTGCCGGTCCACAGATAGGTGACGGTCACCCAGCCGTTGTCCGACAGGCCGACGTTGGCGAAGGTGCCGTCGGCGAGGTCGATACCGGCCGGGTTGGCCACCCGCCGGCCCGAGCCGTCGAGACCGCCGTTGTAGCCGTTCTCGTACGCCGCCTGCGCTTCGGGCTTGCCCTGCGGCAGGTCCTTGAAGCTCTCCCGGGTCGAGGAGGGGTTCCAGTAGTCGTCGCGGGTGTTCCACGGGCCGACGTCCCAGACCGGGGCGGTCTCGCAGCGCGCCGGGCCGCAGACCTGGACGGAGTACTGGCTGCTGCCGTTCGGCGACAGGCCGCGCCTGGAGGGCAGGGCGACGAAGTGGTCGTTCGGCTTGATGATGTGACCGTTGGCGGTCGTTCCGCCGACGAGGCCCTCGCGGGTCGCGAAGACGCGGGCGCTGAAGGCGGCGGCGCGCCGCTCGGTCCGCGGCTCGGGGCCGCGGTCGGCCGTCAGCCGCAGTCCCTGGATCCGTGCCGTCCCGTCCTTGTCCCAGATCGTGATCCGGGCCTGCACGGTGGTGACGGTACGGGGCAGGGCCGCCGCGGTCCCCGCCGCCTCGCGCCACTCCGTCCACGAACCGTCCTCGGCGCGCCCGCGGACATCGACGCTCACGCGTGCCCCGGAGGGCACCCGCGCGGAAAGCTCCGCCTGGACGCGGTTGACGGGCCGGTCGAGCTTCTTGGGCGCGAGCACCTGGGTGCCGTAACCCTGTTCGGTGCCCGCGGAGGCCGAGTGAAAGTCCTGCTGCCGGATCCGCAGCGCACCCTGCGCGTACCGCACGTTCACATCGTCGGCGTCGATACGGGTGAGGTTCGCCGGCCAGGTGATCCCACCGGACGCTACGCGCGTGGATTTTTGGCTGTCGGCCGCCCCGGCCGGTGAGGTGTTCACCGCCAGCCCCGCACAGGCGAGCGTCGCCACGAGTCCGCTCAACCAACGCTGTCGCTGCCGTCTCTGGCGCATCCACAGTCTCTTTCGTCGGGCCGGACGGATCGCCCCCGGCACGCACGCAGGGCGGAACGACCGGACACATCGGGATCTGGCGCGGATCGTGTCCGAGCGACGCGACCCGGGCCACCGTAGCGATCCTGGCATGTCCACAACAAGAGCGGACTGGAATCCCGGCGGCCCGGAACCGCCGGTCCTGCCGAACGTCAGGCCGACGCGGGCGGGGCCGGGTCGTCGGGAGCGGCAAGTGCCCGCACGCGCCGCAGGAGCTCGGGCGGAACCACCCGCAGCTCGTCCGCGGACATACCACGCAACGCCTCCAGAGGGCTCGCGCCGAACCATTCACGAGTCCGCTCCGGATCCTCGGCCTCCCCCCAGAGCGCCAGTATTCGGGCAGGATCCGTACGTACAAGGATGGCGATGTCCGACTCCAGCTGCGCCCGGAGCCCTTCCCGGACCTCGGCCGGACCAGGCCTCCGCAGCGCGGCCATGGCGGCGCGCACCATCATTTCCCGCGTGTGCGGGTCGTCTTCCTCCACGTTCGGCCTGCGCAGCACCCGCTCGACCACGTCCGCGGGAAGCCTGGCAGCGTCGATGACCAATTGCCGTAAGACGAGCCGGATCACCCGGCGACGGGTCTCATCGTCCGGAAAGAACCACGGCAGGAGCAGGCACTCGATACACCGCTCGTAGAGTGCGGCCAGTTCGTCCTCCGACACGCCCAGGCCGCTCGCCAGCCACAACTCGATCAGGTTGTGGGCAGCCGACTCGGCACTGCCGTGGGGTGAGCTGATGAAGGTGGTGAGGGACGGTCCCAACCGCTGGAACACGGGTTCGAGGGCATGCAGGACGACGGAGTCGTTGGTGCCGCCCGAGAGGGACATCTTGCGCCATATCCGGTCCCAGTAGGTACGGGACCAGGCCATTCCCCGGGTGCGGATCTCATGGCCCGGCGGGTGGCGGTAGAGCCAGTGGGGGTCCACCGGTTCCGGTACAGGAAATTCGACGGGACTCCCCGGCAGGACGGTCAGCTCCCTCCGGTCGCCGCTCCAGGTCTGGCCGACGCTGATGGCCAGCGAGAAGTCGGTCCACTCCGGTTCGGTGAACGCCGCCCGCCACAGCAGCGCGTGGCGGTGCCAGGTACCCACCGGATCGTCAGCTTCGGGGAACACCTCGCTCGCCGTGGTGCCCCCGGTGACCAGGACCGTCAGGATCATCAAATTCGCACCGTACAAGCCGTGGCGCGAGAAGGTGGCGCGCTGCGTCGGCCGGTACGTGGCGAACTTGTGCTCCGTACGGTCGCAGTGGTCGGCCATGACGGTGACGAGGAGTGCGCCGAGCCGGCTTTGGTCCTCCGGGGTGAGGTGACGGATGCGGGCGTCGACGAACCTCAGCATCTGGCGGGAGGAGAGCGGCGCGTAGGACAGCAGGACGTACAACAGGTCGTCGTCGACGGAGATCCTGCCGAGGGCGAGGACCGGCCGTTGGGCCGCGAGACCTTGGAGAAGCTGTACGGCGAGCCGGGCGGCCAGGTACTCGCCGAAGGTCGCGTGCAGGAATTCGTACGTCGTCAGCCGCTGGTCGTCCCTGACCGCCTGGCCCCGCTGGACGAAGAAGAACCGGCCGAGCGCGATCTCGGCCTGGTTGAGCGGCGCCCGCAGGTCCGCCTGCGCCGTTTCGGCGCGGCCGAGGAGTGCGGTCAGGTCCTCTTCGAGCTCGGCGGTGGTGATCCACTGACGATGCCGGTTGAGCATGCCGAAGGCGATCAGGGAGAGCCGCTGCAGCTCTTGCTCGGCGCGGTCCGCCAGCTGCCGCTCCGTCAGTGGCTGGTGGCCCTTGCCGACCTCGCGGACGGCGAAGGACGTCAGCAGTTCCTCGTACAGCTGCGCCTCACCCAGCGGTTCGTCGCCCGTGGCTCCCCGCTGGAGGACGTTGGACGTGGCGTCGTACAGGGCGAGCATCAGCAGGAGCAGCGGCTGAGAGGCAAGGGCCTCGTGACGGCCGGCCACCTCGGCGGGCAGCGGCCTGAGTCCCTGGAGCGCGAGGTCCGGGGCGTTGAGGCGGTTCCACAGGGCGAGCCAGGTCTCGATGTGCTCGGCACGGAAGGGTTCGAGACGTAGCGCCACGGTGCCCTCCGGGCAGCGGGCGCGGTCGGCGACGGCGGTCCTGCTGGTGACCAGGGCGAGCACCGGCCTGCCCTGGTCGGCCTCGCGCTGCTGGAAACGGGCCACTCGTAACAGGTAGTCGGACTGGCTGACGCCGGTGGCCTGGAGCAGCTCGTCGAAGCCGTCGAAGAGAAGGACCGGGACGGCTCCCTCGGCCGACCTGGCCAGTTCGGGCCAGGAAGCCCGTTCACCGGTCGTGGCGCGCACGGCGTGTTCGATCTGGTCCTGTACGTCGGCGTCGGCAGGAATCTCGCGCAGGATGATCCGGACCGGCAGGAACCCGGCAGCGGGCAGCCGGGCCGCGAGGATCTTGGTCAGTACGGACTTTCCGGCGCCGGGCTGGCCCAGGACGAGCAGCGGCGCGCTGTCCGAGGCGACGGAAGTGAGAGCGCCCGCCAGATACTCGGTGAGATCGGAGCGTACCGGCGTGGCGCCCCACCAGTCTTCGTCCGCCGGACCGCCCGGGCTGTCCGGACCGCCCGGGCCGCCCGGGCCGTCGGGCACGGCCCGTACCCGGAAGTCGGGGTCTACATAGCCCTCGCCGAGGAGGGGCAGGTGTACGCCGCTGGGGGCATCGCCCTCGGCGAGGATCGGCCGCAGCAGCGCCTTCCGGTATCCGGTGGCGAGAGAAGCGGCGACCTGGGTGAGGGGGCGTACGGCGCTGAGGCCCGCGAGCGCGGTCTCGATGCCGGTCAGTGCCTGGCGCAGACCGGCGCGCGTGGCCTGGTGCTCCACCTGGCCGGACCAGAAACCGAACTCGGGCACCTCCAGTGCCAGTCGCGCGTACAGCTCCTCATAGCGCCCGGTCGCCAGCGGGATCAGATGCCGCGTCAGCGCCGACGAGGTCTCCTGGCGCTGCGCTTCGGTCAGCCCGTCCCAGGCCGCCAGCCCGCGCGCGAAGCGCTCCAGCCGCTCCGAGAGCTGCGCGTACCAGACATGGAGTTCATGGAGGACCTGCTCGTACGGTACGTGCGGGGCGGGTTGTGGCACGGCTGCGGCGACCAGCGTCCGAATGAAGTCCTGCGCGGCGTCGTCCCCTCCGGCCAGCCGGATCTGCTCGCTCCGGGTGAGCTCCATGGCGCGCAGGCCGAGGGGCAGTTCCAGCTCGCCCAAGGCCTCGAAGTAGGCGGTGACGACGAGCACCGCGTGTGCCGCGGCGAGCCGTTCCGTGCGCTCGGCCCGCTCCGACGAGCCCAGGCGGTCGCGCAGCCCGCTCGTCAGATCGCGCCCGAGCCGGAGTAATCGTCCCTGGGCGTCGAACACGCTGAGCACCGTGTCACTGACCCCGCCCGTCGCCATCGACAGCGCGCCGCCGAGGGCCTGGTCGGCGGCCGCCAGCGCCGCGCCGTCCCCACCCAGGACCGCCGCCGCGTCACTGAAACTGAGAAGCCGTCGTCGCCCCCGCACCATTCCCCCGCTCCTGCCCACGACCGTGTGCCGCGCCCCGCGCCACTTCTACCACGCGGCGGGCCGCCGGGCCCGCGAGATGGCCATGAGATGCCCGCATGGCGCCCTGTGTGCGCCCGCGGGCGCTGTCGGTCCGGATTCGGGTGTCAATGCCGGGAATGAATGGCGGGTGCGGGAAATAGCAGTAATGCACCGGTGAAGGAAGCGGGTCTACGCGCATCGCACTCCTCGGATACCGCCGCGTTGCCCGCATCCCGGCCGTGGATACCCCGGCTGAAATCACCGAAACAGTCGGGCAGTAAAACCACAGCCACGACGGCCAAAACCACACGGCAATCCTTTAATTCGAACTCGCGACAATGAGAACACCCTTCGGGGCGTAATTTGCTCGGCCGCAGCGATCTCCGCAAAGTACGGGCGTCTCACAGGTGTCGCGAAAGGCTTCCCGCACGCCATCGCGCGAAATATCGCATACACCTGGACGCCACCGGCGCGTTATCCCGTGCCGCCTCGCTCACCCCACGGCGGCCCCGCCCGCACTGCATGATCATCACTAATCACCGCACAAACAGACAACGCGACAGCTGAAGCGGACGTCCGCGGCCGGAATTTTTACCCGCGCATGACCCCGCCTGCCCCCCGCCCGATCCAGGGGTGAACGCAGAAGCCCGCCGAAACCGTGGAGCCCTTCGACAGGGCGCCACCGTCCGGCGGGCGGTGTGCGGGTCCGCGTGAGTCAGGGGGCGGTCGGCGGGCCGGCCGCCCCCCGGCTCACTTGATGAAGTCTTCAACGACCTTCGGCGGCCAGGTGCCGACGTTCAGGACGCCCATGGAATAGGCGCGGGAGACCAGGGCGGCCCGGTTGGGAACCCTGAGCTTCCGGAGCAGGCCGGTTACGTGGTACTCAACGCCCTGCCTGCTCAGATAGAGCCGCGAGGCCAGCGGAATCGTGGACAGACCTGCGGCGATACCTTCAAGAATGCGCGCGTCGATCTCGGTAAGGATCTTCTTCTGGTTGGTCAGGACACCCGCGTCGTCGGCGCCCTTCGTCGAACGCATGAGCACCAGGATCGCCGCCACGTCGGGAGTCTCCCCACTCACGGCCGCAGCGGTGAGCGTGCCTGCGAATGCGGAGTCCTCCGGCCCCACGGCCACCACATGTGAGGCGAACCGCTGGCGCTTCCCCTCGATCAGTCGGGTGAACTGGCGCATCAGTGGCTGCTGGACGCTGGGATGCACCAGATCGCGGAAGCTGCGACCGCAGACGCCCACCGAGGAGTCGCCGAACTGGCGGAAGAACTCCTGGTTCGCCTGCTGGATGGTCAGAGCCGGGTCGAGCGAGGCCACGCACAGCCCCAGCTGGTCGAACTGCCGGGCGCCTCCACGCCCGATCTGGTCAGGTATGAGTTCGCTGGTTGTGACCTGCGCCGAATCTGCAAGTGCAGCAATCTCCACGAGACCGCCATCCTTTCGGTTCCCCCGGATTCTTCGGAATATGCAATGACGTTACGCGCCCGATGGCGCCAGTATCCGGCCTCACGCATCCCGCTCGACCGGTCTATCCATTTACCAAATTGAGACTAGGTAATTTGCAGTTGCACGTCAACAACGTCCATGTTCTGCTGGCTAAAGCTGTGGTCGCACCCCCCGAAGGTACGGTCCGCAATGCCGACACCTACGGAGCCGAACTCAGCATGCCCGTCCGGTCGATTCGGACGCATCCACACAATTGAGTCGCGTTTGAGGTTCCCTTGAGGTTTCTTCGCCGAACGCGCGCCGGACCGCCGGACACGGCCGCCGGAGAACCCCACCGCGCCCATAGACCAGCGCTCACGCATATGCGCCTCGACTAAGGGCTGTCCCGTAATCCGTGGCGGGCGCACAACGACAGCTACGGCACCTCGCTGCGTTGTCGGAACGCCCGAATACATCCAGTATGCGGACGTCCCTCCGCCTTGCGATGCACCGCATCTGACGCCGTGCGCTGATCCACCACGGATTACGGGACAGCCCTTAGGCGGGCAGAGCATCCGCGAGCTCATGCCGGCCCGAAACGCCAAGCTTCCGATAGGAATTCGTAAGATGTTTCTCAACGGCGCGGGAACTTACCCCGAGTTCGCCCGCAATTTCCTGATTGGTCAGGCCGCGGCCGACGAGGGAGATCACTCGGCGCTCACTGCGGGTGAGCACGACCTTCCGCGGCGGAGCGGCGGTGCCGAGGCCGAGCTCGGCCCGCTCGACCAGCCAGGGAGCGCCACAGGCCGCCGCCAGCGCGCCCGCCTCCCGTAGCGCCGCCTCCGCCTCCGGGCCGTTCCCCAGCTGACGGCCCAACAGCACCAGGGTCCTGGCGAGTTCGAGCTCGTACGCCGAGCCGCGCAGTACCTCGACCGCCTCGCGCAGCAGGGGGGCGCCCTCGCCACCGCGCAGCCAGCCCTTCAGCCGCAGCGCCCGGCCGAGTCCGGTGGGCGCTCCCCATTCCGTGGCCCACGCGTGTTCCTCCTCGGCGAGGCGCAGCGCGGAGCGGGAGTCGCCGAGCCGGTGGTGGAGGCCGATGGCGTGCGGCCGCCACGGGAAGAGCGCCGAGTTCTGCCAGCCGGAGCCGTCCAGTTGCCGGCCGCAGGCGAGCAGGCTCTCCAGGGCCCTGGCCCGCAGACCTCGTTGGGCGTCGACCGACGCCTGGAGGATCTGCAGGGTCGCCGCCAGGGCCAGGCCGGCCGAGCGGCGTCCACGGGCCCTGGCCAGGATCCGTTCGCTGAGCGCCGGGTCGCGCAGTTCGAGCGCGACCGAGGAGAGGGCGATGACGGACATCTCGCGCCAGTCCGTTTCGGCCAGTCCCATGGCGCGCTCGACATGTTCGCGCGCCTGGGTCAGCCTGCCCTGCGAGACGAGGACGAGCGCCCGCTCGGCGAAGAGGAGCACATCGTCGGCGCCGGTCGCGTTCTGCCGCCGGGTCTGCTGCTCGGTCGACAGCCAGGAATCGACGCCCTGTACGGATTCGGCGGCGAACAGCGTGATCACGACCAGCGGCAGCGCGGTGTGCGCGCGCGCCGAAGCGGCGGGTTCGCGTTCCAGGATGCGGTTGGCGGTCCTGGCGGCCTCGGCGGCGGAGAGCCGGCCGGTGAGCGTCCCCGAGCAGAGAAGGACCGCCATCAGTTCGCGTTCGGCGGCGGAGCCGAGCGACGGCTCCTCCCCCATCTCACGCAGGCGTTCGGCTGCCGAGGCCAGTTCCCCCGGGCTCTCGTGGCCGTGGTGCCGAAGCCGTGCCTCGATACGCAGGGCCATCTCGCGCGCCGGTCCGTCCAAGGAGGCGGGCGCGCCGAGTTCCGCGGCGGACCGGCGCAGCAGGCCCGTGGCCAGCGGGGACGCCCTGGCGAGGAGGGCCGGCGGGATCCGCAGCGCGGCGGCGGCCCGGTCCCTGGCCGTGGTCAGCAGCGATGTCGCCTGGGTGATGTGCCGTTCGCACGCCTCGGGGTCGTAGCCGCGCTCCGCGGTGGCCAGGTCGATCAGCAGCCGGGCCCGGCGCTCGTCCTGGGCGTGGTGGTGCAGCAGCGCGTGGCGCAGATAGCGAGCCGCGGTCTCCGGGGCGCCCCGGCGCAGCGCGGTGTCGGCCGCGGCGCGCAGCACCACCACCGACCAGGGGCGGCAGTCGGTGGTCACGGCCAGCAGATGGGCGGCGACCTGCTCGGCCGGCCGGCCGCACCGGTACAGCAGGTCAGCGGCGGCGGTGTGTGAGCGCTCCCGCTCCGCGGCGCTCATCGACGACTCGACCGCGTCGCGCACGACACCGTGGATGAAGCGCGGCTCGCGCGCGTCGGCCAGCAGCCCCATGTCGTACATCGCGCGCCGCGCGGCGCCGAAGCCGTTCTCGTCCAGTCCCGCCAGTTGCTCGATGAGCGCCGGGTCGCCCTGGTCGCCGAAGGCCGCGACGGCCGCTGCCAGGTCGCGTACCGCCGGTGGCTGGGTCCGCAGAAAGCTCGCCAGCCGCTCGCGCAGGCCCGAGGGCCGCAACGAGCGCGCCGGGCCACTGTGTTCGGCGGTCGGCGGGAAGCCTCTGGCCTCCATACCCAGCAGTACGGACATCAGGAACAGCGGGTTGCCGCCGGACGCCTCGTGGCAGGCGCGGGCGTACTCCTCGTGTCCCGGCCTGCCGTACTGCTCATGGATCAGAGTCCTGGTGGCGTCGAGCGACAGCGGTGCGGGGCGCAGCACCTGCGTGGACGTGTCGGCGACCTCCCGCACCAAGGGGTGGCGGGCCCTCTCGTCTCCGTCGCGGAGCGTGCAGACGAGCACGGCGCGCAGTCCGTTCAGCCGTTTGGCCAGGTGGGCCAGCCAGCGCAGCGAGGGGACATCCACCCACTGCAGATCGTCCACCAGGATGAGCAGCCGGGTGTGCGGTCCCGCGTCGGCGAGCAGTGACCGCGGACCGAGGAGGATCGTCTCGGACGCGGCGCCGGTCCGGTCGCCGCCGGACAGTGTGGTGTCGGCGGCCAGCAGCCGGGTGATGTGATCGGCCTCCGGCGTCCGGCGCTCGCGGTCGTCCTCAGGAGCGCCGGTCAGCAGGCTGTCGAACAGCTGCCGCACCACGCCGAAGGCGAAGTCCTGTTCCATCGGCGCGGCATTCGCGCGCAGGACGCGCACGTCCTCACCGGCGGCCAGGCCGGGCAGCTGCCGCAGCAGTGCGGACCGTCCGATACCGAGCGGTCCGGTCACCAGTATCAGCGACGACGTGCCCGAGTCGGCGGCTCTCAGGGCGGCGTCCACGCGTGCCAGTTCGGTGTCCCGCTCAAGGAGCATCGCTCGGCCGTCCTTCCATGGTCCGCACCAGCGCGCACAGTTCCTCACGCCCGGTGATACGCAGCTTCCGGTACGTATTGCTCAGGCGCAGTTCCACCGTGCGCCGGCTCACCGACAGCAGTTCCGCGATCTCGCGGTTGCCGTGGCCGCGCCCCACGAAGGTCGCGGTGTGCTGTTCGGCCTCCGAGAGCGTCAGCCATTCGCGTGGCAGGGCCGGGAGCGGCGTCCTGGCCGGCTTCTCCAGCCGCTCGGTGAGGCGGCGTACGCACTCGGCGGGACGGCTCGCCGGATGGGCCGTGGTGAACGCGGAGAGCTCGGCCATGGAGCGTGCGGCCGCGCGGCGGTCGCCCTCCTCCAGTTCGGCGGCGGCCAGCTGGACCAGCCCCCACACGCCGGCCAGTTGGGCGGGTGAGTCACGCAGGACGCGTAGCGCCTCACGGGCTCTGACCACGGGTCTGCCGCCCGCGCCGGTCATCGGCCCGGTCCACAGTTCTGCCATGCCGATCGCGCCCGCCGTGCCCCACCGGCGGGCCAGGGTCAGCTCCTCCAGGCTCAGCTTCGCCGCTTCCTCGCGGTCGCCGAGGGCCAGGCAGGCTTCGGCGGCCAGCGGGCGCCAGCACAGCAGCGCCGGGTTGCTCCACTGCCGGCGCAGCAGCCGTCGGCCGCTCTCCTTGGACAGCTCCATGGATTCGGCCCACCGCTCGTCGACGGCGGCGACGCGCGCCCTGGCGAAGAGGAGGGTGGCCCAGGCCACGCCGTCCTCCGCGCCGGGGGGCGTGGGCGCGGCGGCGAGCGACCTCGCGTGTGCGTAGCGGCCGGCTTCCACGGCGGTCGAGATACGCAGGCCCGTCAGGCCCGGCGCGATGAGCGGGTGCCAGCTCGGCAGCGGAAGAGCCCGTTCGGCTGCTTCGAGGTCCGCTTCGGCGGCGTCGATCCTGGCGGAGCGCAGATGGAGTTCGGCCCGCAGGGTCAGTATCCGGGCGGTGGCGGCCCTGAGATGACCGCGCCGGACCACGGTGAGCAGCGCGTCGAGCTCGGCTCCCGCCTCCTCGTAGTCGTCAGTCAGGATCAGGGCCCGGCAGGCGGCCAGCCGGGGCACCACCAGAGCGCCGTCGGGGCCGTCACCGGCGAGGGCCGCGCGGGCCAGTGCTCTGGTCGTGGCCAGGTCGTCGCCCCGGACGGCGAGCTGCCAGGCGCGTACGCCCGCCTGCGCGGGCGACACCGGACGGTCGGGCAGGGCGGGCACCTCGGGCACCATCGGCTCGGTGTCGTCGCGGGCCTGATCGGCCAGCCAGAACAGCGATACCAGACCGTCCCGTTCGCTGTACCGGGCGTGGGGCAGCGCTTCGGCGGCCGCCCGGCGTACCCAGTCGTAGTTGCCCCGGGCGAGTCCGAGGTCGATGGCGCGGACTCTCAGCCCGGCGGCGGCGGGGCCGGCGCTGCAGGCGAGTTCGCCGAGCCGGCGGTCACCGGCCTCGGGTACGGCCACGGCTTCGGCGGCGGCCAGTTCCAGGGTCAGCAGGGCGCGTTCGTACGGTTCCTGCGGTTCGCGCAGCGCGCGGACCAGATAGGCGCCGGCGCCGCCGTGGTCTTCTTTCCGCTGGGCGGCGGAGAAGCTCCGGCGCAGTACGGGGATCACCCAGGGGGCGCCGAGGGGCGGCGACCGCAGCAGGAGATGGGCGATGTCCTCGTCGTTGGCGCCCGCGCGGTGCGCCAGGTCGGCGGCGCGGGCGTACAGGTCGGCCCGTTCGTCGGTGGGTATGTCCTGCAGCACGCGGGCCCGCATCGCCGGGAAGCGGAGGTGCTCCCTCGTACCGACGGAGACGGTGAGACCGGCCGCCCGCAGCGTCGCCCGCAGCTCCTGCCCGCGTACCAACCGCAGTCCGGCCAGTTCGCGTACGAGGGGGAAGTTCAGCAGGTCGCCGCAGACGGCCAGCGCCCGCAGGAGCGTGGACGCCTCGCCGGGCAGGACGTTCAGCGCGCGGGTCGTGTGGTCGCCGACGACTGCGGCGATGATCGCGTGCAGCTCCGGCAGCCGGGCGGCGACCGGCGCGTGGCCCCGGTCGGTGAACAGGCGCAGCACATCGCTCAGTACGGCGGGGTTGCCGACCGTGGCCTCGGTGGCCGCCGCGGTGAACCGCTGGTCACCGGGGGCGCCGCAGATCAGCTCCACCGCGGCGGCGACGCCGCGCTCGCTCAGGCCCGGCAGCACGAGCCGTTTCGTGGTGACCGAGGACGGTGGGGCCGGTGCCTGCGAGGTCGTGGCTGACGCAGGCGAGGTCTGCGGAGTCGGGGTCTGCGGGAGCACGGTCAGCCAGTCCTCGCCCCTGGCGGACACGTCACTGCCGCTCGCCAGCACCGCGACCGGCAGGTCCGGCGTCAGCCGCCTGACGAGCGAGCTGAGCCAGTTCAGGGAGGCGGAATCCAGCCACTGGGTGTCTTCGATCACCAGCACCGTGGGCACGTCCCGCGCGAAGCGCAGGAGTTCGTCAATGCCCGGGGGCGGATCGGACGGCTGATGCTCCATCAGGGTCTGGAGGAGGGCGCAGGCCGGCCCGTCCGCCGGCGTCATGAGCTGGACGATCACGCCGTAGCGCAGCTCGCGTTCGGCCGGGGTGGCCCGTGCGCGCAGCACCCGCAGCCCGCTGTCCCTGGCGAGCCTGGCGGCCCACCGCAGCAGGGCGTTCTGCCCGTGGCCGGCTCTGCCGGTCAGGGTCACGAACGCCGCGCGCCCCCCGCTCAGGCCGGCGAGCACCGAGGCCAGCACCGCCTGCTCGGGCCGGCGCTCCAGCAGCGGTATCGCACCCCGGCGAAGGCTCGGACCGTACGTCGACTCCATGGTTCTCAGGTTCGGACACTCATCACCCCGGCCAGTCACACGCACCGCCTCGCTCAGGTCGCTTCAGCTTCGCCGGCGTGACTCGAACGCCCAGCCAGGTGGTTGTCTGTCGGGGATGTCGGGGGTGTGCAGGACAGAGCCGAGTTCGGTACGCCGGCTGACGCCCAGCTTCCGGTACACGCTCGTCAGATGCGTCTCTATGGTCCGTACGGTCACGAAGAGGGACTCCGCGATGGACCGGTTGCTCGCCCCCTCCGCGGCCAGGCCCGCCACCCTGCGTTCCATTCCGGTCAGCATGTCCAGGGGGGAGGCGCTCATCTTCCGCATCCTGCCGCCCGCGGTGACCAGCAGCTTGCGTGCGGTGCCGGCGAGCGCGAGCGCCCCGCAGCGCTGGGCGAGGTCGGCGGCGGTGCGCAGATGTTCGCGGGCGGCGCGCTGGTCGCCCGTCTTCAGCATCGCGCGGCCGAGGAGGTATTCGGCCTTGGCGTGCTCGGCCCTGGCGGGCGATTCGGCCAGGATCCGGACCGATTCGGTGAGCAGGTCGACGCCCGCCCCGCCGGGAGTGATCACCCCGTGGGCGAGCGCGGCGAGGCCCAGCACGCGGGGTGTTCCCCACCGCCCGGCCAGCTCGCTGCCGTACTCGGTCATCTCCCGGGCCTCGTCCGCGCGGTTCATGACCGCCAGCAGACACGCGGCCTCCGCCCACCACGGCAGGAACGCCGGGTTGGTGAACCGGGCCTTCTCCAGGGACTCGCCGCACTGGAGGAACAGGCCGAGCGCCGCCTCCTGGTCGCCGAGCGCCCGCCGGGCGCGGGCGCGGGCCATCAGGTGCCAGTGGTATTCGATGACGAACCGGTCCAGGCGCGGCCGCTTGATCCCGGTGAGCAGTTCCTCGGCCCGTTCGGGCTCGCCCCGGTCGACCAGCACGGTCGCGAGCGCGGTCTGCGGCAGCGCCGCGCTGTCGCCCCAGCTCTCCTGGCCGATGATCTCGATCGACGTCTGGGCGTCGGCCAGCGCGTCGGGGATCGCGCCCATGTTGTGCAGCAGCAGAGCGCGGGTGGACAGAGCGAGCACATACGTCCAGACCGCGGCGTTGTCCTGGCCGTACTGGAGCATGCGGTCGAGCGCGTCCAGCGCCTCGCCGACCTCGTCGGCGAGGCTGAGCGCGAACGACGAGGTGATCAGCGACCAGCTCTCCAGCTCAAATCCCGGGAACCGCAGTGCCCGGCGGGCCTGTTCGACCGTCCGCTCGGCGGAGCGGCCGTCCATCGCGGTCAGTACGGTCATCATCGAGAGCATCTGGCGTTGGGCGGGCGTGTCGCCGGGCGGGGCGGTCAGTCGCGCGGCCCGGTCACGGACCGCGGAGATCGTCACCTTCTCGTCCGCCCCGACGATCAGCAGAACCGATTCGACAAGGGTGCGCAGTTCGCGGTCAGCGGGGTCGGAGCTGAGCCCGAGTCCGGCCTCCAGGGCTTCCAGCGCCTCTTCGAGAACCCGTACCCCGGCGGGTGACTCCTGTACGGCGAGGCAGGTCATCCCGTACTGGACGGCGACCGTCGCCCTGGTGCGGATGTCACGGGACCGCGCCAGCGCCTCCTCCAGCAGCCGGATGGCCTCCGGCGGATTGACCTCCGCCAGCGACTTGGCCATCTGGACGCGCAACGACACGCTGTCCGGCTCCACTTCCAGCACCCGGTACAGATAGCGCACCGCGGCCTCGGGGGCGCCCCGGCTCCCGGCCTGGTCCGCCGCGTCGCGAAGGACGCCCGGCATCCACGGCTGAGGCAGTGAGGGCAGCAGCATGAGCTGGCCTGCGGCGTCCTCGGCGGGCCGGCCGGCGTCGCTGAGCAGCAAGGCGGCTCTGGTCCGCAGATCGGCCAGCGCCTCGGCGCCGACCGGTTCGAGTACGGCCGAACGCACCACGTCGTGGACCAGATCCGCCCGGTCGGACGCGATCACCTCGGCGCGCCGGAGGATGAGCAGGGCTTGCGCCACGAGCGTGGGGGGCACGTCGGCCAGCATGCCGACCAGGCCGGCCGACTCCTCGCCGAGGACCGCGACGGCCCTGGCCACATCGCGCACCCAGGGCGGCTGCTGGTCCAGCAGCCGCCGTACGGAGAGGGCGATCACCTGGCCGCCCACCTCGGCGACTCTCCGCACCCCTTTCTCGTCCGGCCGCACGCCTTCAGCGCGCAGCGCGTCCAGCAACCGGCTGAGGGTGAGGGGGTTGCCGCCGGAGACAGCCGTGGCGCGCTCGGTGAAGGTCCGTTCGACGGGGGTGCACGCGAGCGCCGCCGCACAGATCTCGGCGGGGGTGCTGGCCGTGTCCCCGGTGTGAGCCGCGGCGTGTGTCTCGTCGGGAAGGGAGAAGATCTGCCGCACCATCTCGCCGACGTCCGTATGCGTCAGCGGCGCCAGGCGCAGCACGGTGGGCCGGCGCTGCGCGGCGATCTCCGCCAGGGCGGCGGGGGCGACGGGTTCGGTCTCGCCGCGCAGCGCGAGCACGACGAGTAGCGGCAGGTCGTCCGCGCGCCGGAGCAGGAAGTCGACCCAGCACAGGGAGCGTTCGTCGCACCAGTGCACATCGTCGAGCACCAGCACGAGCGGACGGTCCGCCATCAGATTCGCCGCGAGCCAGTACAGCCCGTGCAGCACCGGATAGGCGGCCGGAGCGCCGAACGGGGCCTGGCTGAGCGGTCCTTCGGTGAGCGCGGGCAGCGCACGGCGGGCGAGACCGTGCAGCAGGGGTGAGTCTTCGGCGTCCTCGCCGCTGAGCCCCAGCGGGCCGAACAGCTCCCGGACACCCCCGTATCCCGAGCCGGCCATGACATGGCCGCAGGCCCCGTACAGCACGGTCATGTTCCGGCATGCCTCGCCGGCCAGGAAGGTGCGCAGCAGGCTGGTCTTCCCGATGCCGGCCGGGCCGGACAGGATCACCAGTCCGGCCCGGCCCGCCCGCGCCGCCTCGGCGTGGCGGTTCAGCACCCGCAGCTCTTCTGCGCGACCGACCAGAATGCTGGACAAACCGGTGAGATCGGCCTGATCCAGCATCAAGGTCTCCTCGCTTCTCGGGGACACAACAGGTGCACTGACTCGCCGACACGTCCCGCACGGAAAAGTTGAAACACCGCGATCGAGAGCGCGAGGTTACATGATCGTTGGACCGTGCAGCCTACGAAGTCCAGGAACAATCGGTGGCACCGTACGCCTTTGAACGAGTGATCGACTTATCGATACCTGGGCACTACCCCGCGGGGAGCGGATCACGCACAGCCGATGCCGGACCTTCGCACGGCCGGTCCACGGGGGTGAGGTCGGCCGGGCTCAACTAGGCCACGGTGGCCAGATGTTCCCGCAGGAGCGCTATCACGGCGGGCGCCTGGGACGTCAGATAGAAATGCCCGCCGGGAAAGACCTTCAGGTCGAACGATCCGCTGGTGTGCCCGCGCCAGTCCTCGGCCTCGTCCAGCGAGGTCTTCGGGTCATTGTCCCCGGTCAGCACGGAGACCGGGGCCCGTACCGCCGTCCCCGGCTCGCAGCGGTAGGTCTCGATGGCCTGATAGTCGCTGCGGATCGCCGGCAGGATCATCCGCAGGATCTCCTCGTCGCCGAGCAGCGCCGTATTCGTACCGGACATCAGCTTCAGCTCCGCGACGATCCCGTCGTCACTGCGCCGGTGCACGTCCTCGTCCCGGAAACGCGACGGCGCGCGCCGCCCCGAGGCGAACAGCCGAGAGAGCTCGCCGCCCTCCGCCTCGAACCGCCGCGCGACCTCGAAAGCGATCGTCGCGCCCATGCTGTGTCCGAAAAACGTCGTCGGCCGTGCGAAGAGCTGCTCGCGCAGCGCCTCGTAGACCTGGTCGGCCATGGCCCCGATGTCACCGGGACTGGTCTCCCTGCGCCGGTCCTGGCGGCCGGGGTACTGCACCGAGAACACCTCGGCCACGGACGACAGTTGAGCGGATACGGGGAAGTAGAAAGACGCCGAGCCACCCGCGTGGGGGAAACAGAAGAGCTGTCTCGCGCTGTCGGGCGCCGGGTGGAAGCGCCGCGCCCAAAGGCTCTCCTCGGTGGACGTCGTCATCGTGTTGCATCCTCCTAGCGGTAGGCCGAGCGATCCGGACCATACAGCTGTTCGCCGCTTGCCCCGAAAGACAGAGCGGATATACCGCTCACACCGCGTGTAACGCCGACCAGCACCGTCGGCCCGGTGACCGACCACCCCATTTCACTAGGACGGACAGTGGGAAATTCCCTAGTCTCTCCGCGGTCCCGGGTGACACCGCTTACCCCTTCCCCCACCTCCGGAGGCGTCCGGAGGTGGGCACGGGCCAGGTCAGGACAGGCCGAGCTCGTCGTCGAGAAGCGCGAACACATCGTCGTCCGACGCCGCTTCGAGGTCGAATTCGCCGCTGCCGTTCGCCGACTCCTTGTTCAGTGCGGCCCACTTCGTCCTGAGTACCTCGATTCGTCCGGCGACATGCTTGTATTCCTGCGCGTCGACGGTCATCTCCGTCATCGCCTTCTGCAACTGGTCGAGAATGGCGAGAACCGATCCCGCCCCGGTGGCCTCCTCGGTCACCAGCTGGTCGCGGAGATGGTCCACGACATCGGCCGGGGTGGGGTAGTCGAACAACAGGGTGGCCGGCAGACGCAGCCCGGTGGCCGCGTTCAGCCGGTTCCGGAAGTCCACCGCCGTCAGCGAGTCGAAGCCCAGCTCCTGGAACTGGCGGGTGGCCCCGACAGCCGTCCCGTCCGCGTGTCCGAGCACCACGGCGGCCTGGTCGCGGACCAGCTTCAGAAGAACGTCGCGGCGCTCCTCCTCGGTCAGTCCGGTCAGCCGCTGTGCGAGCGAGTCGGCCGACTGCGGAGCGGCCGTCGCGGACCGCCGGGCAGGCGTACGGATGAGGCCCCGGAGCAGGGCCGGGATCTCGCCCTGCGCCCGGAGTGCCGGCAGATCCAGCCGTACGGGCAGCACCAGCGCCGCCGCGGCGGTGAGCGCCGCGTCGAACAGCGCCACCCCCTGGTCGGTGGAGAGCGCCGGCATACCCGAGCGGGCCAGCCGTCGCATGTCCGCCTCGGTGACGCCGCCGGTCATCCCACCGGCCTGATCCCACGGACCCCAGGCCAACGACACGCCCGGCAGTCCCTCGGCCCGCCGGTGTTCCATCAGCGCGTCCAGGAAGGTGTTCGCGGCCGCGTAGTTGCCCTGCCCGGCGCCGCCGAACACGCCGGCCACGGACGAGAACACCACGAACGCGGAGAGGTCGAGGTCCCGCGTGAGTTCGTGCAGGTTCCAGGCCGCGTCGACCTTCGGCCGCAGTACGGTGTCCAGCCGCGCCGGGGTCAGGGAACGGATCACGCCGTCGTCCAGCACGCCGGCGGCGTGCACCACCGCCGACACCGGACGCGCCGGGTCCACCGCCGCCAGGACCTCGGCCAGGGCGGCCCGGTCGCCGACGTCACAGGCCGCGGCCGTGACCTCGGCGCCGAGCAGTTCCAGCTCTTCGACGAGCTTTTCCGCGCCGTCCGCGCCGAGACCTCGGCGGCTGAGCAGCAGCAGACGGCGTACGCCGCGCTCGGCGACCAGGTGCCGGGCCAGCACACCGCCCAGACCACCGGTGCCGCCGGTGATCACCACCGTGCCGCCCCGCTCCCAGCCATCGCCGTCGTCCCCGGCGTCGCCGGGGACCGGCTCCGGGAGTGACGCCCGGTCCAGCCGCGCGGCCCTGAGCTCACCGCCGCGCAGCGCCCATTGCGGCTCGTCCGAGCCAAGGGCCTGCGCCAGCGGAAGCCGCTCGGCGCCGTCGGCGGGGTCGAGGTCCAGCAGACCGAAGCAGCCGGGGTTCTCCGACTGCGCGGACCGCACCAGGCCCCGGACGGAAGCCGCCGCCAGATCGGCCACACCGCCGCCGTCCACAGCCACCGCGCCCCGGGTGACGAACACCAGCTTCGACCCGGCGAACCGGTCCTCGTCCAGCCACCGCTGCAGCTGCTCCAGCGTCCGGGATGTGAGCGACCGTACCGATCCGGGCACGGTGTCGGCCGCGTCGCCGAGTACGGGCATCAGCACGACACCCGGCACCGGGGCATCCGTCGCGGCCAGCGACGCCAGGTCGGTATGCGTCTCGACGAGCGCACCGAATCCGGCCGCGCCGGCGGCGAGTCCGAGGAGATCCGGCCCCACCAGGGCGACCGGACCGGCGCTCGGTGTGCCGGACCCGGCCTGGCCTGCGGCGGGCACCGGAATCCAGTTCTGTACGAAGAGCGCGTCCTTGCCCGTTCCGGTGGCGGCGTTCAGCTGTTCGCTCGACACGGCCCGTACGAGCAGCGAGTCGACCGAGGCGACCGAGGCGCCGGAGGTGTCGGCGACCGCGATCGATATCGCGTCGTCCCCGGCCGGAGCGATCCGTACCCGCAGCGCGGCGGCGCCGCTCGCCCGGAGCGAGACGCCCTCCCAGGAGAACGGGAGAGCGGCGCCGCCCGACCCGCCGTCACCGGCGAGCAGAGAGGCGTGCAGCGCGGCGTCGAGCAGCGCGGGATGCAGACCGAACGCGGCCGCGTCACCCTGCGCCTCCTCGGGCAGGCTGACCTCCGCGAAGACCTCGCCGTCACGCCGCCAGGCGGCGTGGAGCCCCTGGAACACCGGGCCGTAGGCGAACCCGATCTCGGCGAACCGCTCGTAGCAGCCGTCCAGGTCCAGGGCCTCCGCGTCCTTCGGCGGCCAGACCGTGGCGTCGAACCCGGTGTTCTCCGGTCCGGCGCCTTCGGCCAGCGCGCCGGTGGCGTGCTGGGTCCACGGCGCGTCGGTCGCGCCTTCGGGCCGGGAGTAGATCCCCACGGAGCGGCGGCCCGACTCGTCGGGCGTACCCACCGCGACCTGCACCTGCACGGCGCCGCGCTCCGGCAGGAGCAGCGGGGCCGCGAGGGTCAGTTCCTCGACCCGGTCGCAGCCGACCTCGTCGCCGGCCCGGATCGCCAGCTCCAGCAGCGCCGTACCCGGCAGCAGGATCTGGTCCATGACCGCGTGGTCGGCCAGCCACGGATGCGACTGCACGGACAGCCGGCCGGTGAACAACACGCCTTGCCCTGCGGCGAGTTCGACCGCCGCGCCCAGCAGCGGGTGCTCGGCGGAGCCCAGCCCCGCCGCGCGTACGTCACCGGTGCCGGACCGCGATCCCGCCGGCCAGAACCACTGGTGCTGGAAGGCGTACGTGGGCAGTTCGACCCGTCGCGCGCCCGTTCCGGTGAAGAACCCGCTCCAGTCGACCGTGGCACCGTGCGCGTGCACCTGAGCCAGCGCGGCGAGGGCGGTGAGTTCCTCGTCCCGGTTCTTGCGCAGGACCGGGACGGTCACGGCGCCGTCCGGCACCGATTCCTGGGCCATGGCGGAGAGCACCCCGTCCGGGCCCAGCTCCAGGAACGTGGTCACGCCCTGGTCGGCGAGGGTCCGTACACCGTCGGCGAAGCGGACCGCCTCCCGGACGTGCCGTACCCAGTACTCGGCCGAGCACAGCTCCCCGTCCGAGGCCAGACCGCCGGTCAGGTTCGACACCACCGGGATACGCGGCGCCCGGAAGACCAGGCCCTCCGCCACCGCGCGGAACTCCTCCAGCATCGGCTGCATCAACGGCGAGTGGAACGCGTGCGAGACACGCAGCCAGGTCGCCTTCCTGCCGAGTTCCTCGATCCGTGCCGCGACGTCGAGCAGGGCGTCCTCGGCCCCGGAGACGACCACGGAGGCCGGACCGTTGACGGCGGCGATCGAGACGCCGTCGGACAGCAGCGGGACCACCTCGTCCTCCGTCGCCTGCACCGCCACCATCGCGCCACCGGCCGGCAGCGCCCGCATCAGCGAAGCCCGCGCCACCACCAGACGGGACGCGTCCTCCAGTGAGAACACCCCCGCCACATGGGCGGCGGCGATCTCACCGATGGAATGTCCTGCCACGAAGTCCGGGGTCACACCCCACGACTCCACCAGCCGGAACAGCGCCACTTCAATGGCGAACAGCGCGGGCTGGGTGAAGCCCGTGTCATTCAGCAGCTCGGCGTCCTCGCCCCAGATGACCTCACGCAGTGGACGGTCCAACTCGCCGTCCAGCCGCGCCAGTACGGAGTCGAGCGCCTCGGCGAACACCGGGAACCGCTCGTACAGCTCCCGGCCCATCCCCAGCCGCTGGCTGCCCTGACCGGAGAACAGCACCGCCGTCCTTCCGCCGGTGGCCGCACCGGAGACGGCCAGCGGGTCCGGCTCGCCGGCCGCCAGCGCCGCCAGCGCCCGCACCATGTCGGCCGGATCACCCGTCAGCACCACCGCTCGATGCTCGAAGCTCGACCGGCTCGTGGCCAGGGAGAACCCGACATCCACCGGACGCAGCTCCGGCCGCGCCTCAAGAGCGGACAGCAGGCGGGCCGCCTGGTCCCGCAGCGCGTCCGCCGTCTTGCCCGAGAGCACCCACGGCACCCCCGTGTCGGGCAGCTCGGCCCCGGCCGGCTCGGCGGCCGCTTCGGCCACCGACGCGGGCTGCTCCAGGATGATGTGCGCGTTCGTACCGCTGATCCCGAAGGACGACACACCCGCACGCCGGACATGGCCGGATTCGGGCCACTCGGTGGACTCCGTCAGCAACTCCACGGCGCCCGCCGACCAGTCCACATGGGACGACGGAGCGTCGACGTGCAGCGTCTGCGGCAGCGTTCCGTACCGCATCGCCATGATCATCTTGATCACACCGGCGACGCCGGCGGCCGCCTGCGTGTGACCGATGTTGGACTTCACCGAGCCGAGCAGCAGCGGCCGCTCCGGATCACGGTCCCGGCCGTACGTCGCGAGCAGCGCCTGCGCCTCGATCGGGTCACCGAGTGTGGTGCCCGTGCCATGCGCCTCCACGGCGTCGACCTCGTCGGCGGAGAGTCCGCCACTGGCCAGGGCCTGCCGGATCACCCGCTGCTGCGAGGGACCGTTCGGCGCGGTCAGACCGTTCGAAGCACCGTCCTGGTTGACCGCACTGCCGCGCAGCACGGCCAGGATCTCGTGGCCGTTGCGCACCGCGTCGGACTGCCGCTCCAGGACGAGCATGCCGACGCCTTCCGCCCAGCCGACACCGTCGGCCGACTCGGAGAACGCCTTGCACCGTCCGTCAGGCGACAGACCACGCTGCCGGGAGAACTCCACGAAGGTGCCGGGAGTCGACATCACCGTCACACCACCGGCCAGCGCCAGCGAGCATTCGCCGCCGCGCAGCGCCTGCGCGGCCAGGTGCATCGCCACCAACGACGACGAGCACGCCGTGTCCACCGTCACCGCGGGCCCTTCGAACCCGAAGGTGTAGGACACCCGGCCCGACGCCACGCTGCCCGCGCTGCCCTGACCCTGATGGCCTTCGAAATCCTTGCCGTTGAGGGTGGTGCCGTAGTCGCTGTACATCACACCGGCGAACACGCCCGTCGCGCTGCCCCGCAGCGACACCGGATCCACACCGG
This sequence comes from Streptomyces sp. NPDC042201, assembly GCF_055582185.1. NCBI lineage: Bacteria > Bacillati > Actinomycetota > Actinomycetes > Kitasatosporales > Streptomycetaceae > Streptomyces > Streptomyces sp. NPDC042201. The sequence continues at coordinate 106,078 of NZ_JBVJDS010000004.1, forward strand.
CCCGCTCGACCGCCTCCCACGACGCTTCCAGCAGCAGCCGCTGCTGGGAGTCCGTCGCCATGGCCTCACGCGGGCTCATCCCGAAGAACGCGGGATCGAACGCGCCGGCGTCCCGCAGGAACCCGCCGGAGCGGGTGTAGGCCGTGCCGGCGTGGTCGGGGTCGGGGTGATACAGCGATTCGATATCCCAGCCGCGGTTGTCCGGGAATCCCGAGATCGCGTCGGCGCCCTCGGTCACCAGCCGCCACAGATCCTCCGGCGAACCGACGCCGCCCGGGTACCGGCAGCTCATCCCGACGACCACGATCGGATCGTCGGCCAGCGACGGCAGCAGCCGGACCGGGACCGACACGTCGGCCTCCGTTCCGAACAACTCGTCACGCAGATGGTCCGCCAGCGCCGTCGCGGTCGGATAGTCGAAGATCAACGTGGCAGTGAGCCGCAGGCCGGTCACCGTGGACAGCCGGTTCCGCAGCTCGACCGCCATCAGCGAATCGAAGCCCAGGTCCCGGAACTGTGCGGCCGCGTCCACGGCTCCCGCGCCGGTGTGGCCGAGCACAAGGGCGACCTGACCCCGTACGAGATCGAGGAGCGCCTCCTGCCGCTGTACGGAGTCGAGCCCGGCCAGCCGGCTCGCGAGCCCGGTGGCGGTGGCGGATCCGGCCACGGCGGTCCGTCGGGAGCGGGTACGGATCAACGCCCGCAGCAGCGGCGGGACCTCACCCCGCGCACGCAGCGCCGGCAGGTCGAGCCGCACGGGCGCCACCACGGCCTCGCCGGTGGCCAGCGCCGTATCGAACAGCGCCACGCCCTGGTCGAGGGAGAGCGGCGGCATACCGGAGCGGGCCATCCGCTGCATGTCCGCCTCGGTCACGCTTCCGGTCATCCCGCCGGACTGGTCCCACGGGCCCCAGGCCAGCGACACACCGGGCAGGCCCTCGGCCCGCCGACGGCCTGCCAACGCGTCCAGGAACGCGTTCGCGGCGGCGTAGTTGCCCTGCCCGGCACCGCCGAACAGACCCGCCACGGAGGAGAACACCACGAACGCGGCCAGATCGAGATCACGGGTCAGTTCGTGCAGATGCCAAGCCGCGTCCGCCTTCGGCCGCAGGACCGTGTCGAGCCGCTCCGGAGTCAGGGATCCGATGATGCCGTCGTCCAGCACGCCCGCCGTATGCACCACGGCGGTCAACGGGTGTCCGGCCGGCACACCGGCCAGCAGACCGGCCGCCGCGCTCCGGTCGGCGACGTCGCACGCCGCGACCGTGACCTCGGCGCCCTGAGCGGTGAGCTCCGCCACCAGCTCCGCCGCGCCCGGCGCGTCCGCGCCCCGGCGGCTCGCCAGCAGCAGATGCCGCACACCACGCTCGGCCACGAGGTGCCGCGCGAGCACGCCACCCAGACCGCCCGTACCGCCGGTGATCAACACCGTGCCCTCGGCATCCCAGGCGTGATCCGCCCGGATGTCGCCGACGGGCACCCGGGCCAGCCGTCCCGCGCGGATTCCGTCGTCGCGGACCAGCAGTTGTGGCTCGTCGACACCGAGAGCCCGCGGCAGCAGCGCCGTCGACGCCTCGTCGGAGCCGAGGTCGACCAGGCCGAAGCAGCCGGGGTTCTCGGTCTGCGCGGACCGCACCAGACCCCATACCGAGGCCGCGGCGATGTCCGTGACCTCCTCGCCGCCGTCCGCTACCGCGCCGCGCGTCACGAATACCAGGCGCGAGCCGGCGAAGCGCTCCTCGGCCGGCCATCCCTGGATCAGCGCCAGTACGTCGGCGGTCAGCGCGTGCGCGGACTCCACCACCCGGCCTTCGGTCTCACCGGTCACGCCCACCAGCACCACGTCCGGCACCGGGGTCTCCCCCGCCGTCAGCGCCGCCAGGTCGGCGTACGCCTCGACGGCCACGCCGGCCTCCGCCATCGCGTCGGCCAGAGCCGACGCGCCCGCACCGAGCACGGCGACCGACTGCGAACCGAGCGGCTCGTCCGATACGGGGATCCAGGTCAGCCGGAACAGCGCGTCCCTGCCGACCGCTCCGTTATCACTCAACTGTTCGCTCGACACGGTCCGTACGAGCAGCGAGTCGACGGACGCGACCGGCTCACCGGTGGTGTCGGCGACCGCGATCGTCAGCGCGTCGTTGCCTGCGGGAGCGAGCCGTACCCGCAGTGCCGAAGCGCCTGTCGCGTGCAGCGAGACCCCCTGCCAGGAGAACGGCAGGCCGCCGTTGCCTTCTTCGCCGTCGCCGGCGAGCAGCGAGGCATGCAGCGCGGAGTCGAGCAGGGCGGGGTGCAGACCGAACGCGGCCGCGTCGGCGTCCTCCGGGAGGCTCACCTCCGCGAAGATCTCACCCTCACGCCGCCAGGCGGCCCGCAGCCCCTGGAACACCGGACCGTAACCGAAGCCGATCTCGGCGAACCGCTCGTAGCAGCCCTCGACATCAAGCGGCTCGGCGCCCGCGGGCGGCCAGACTGTCGCGTCGAAATCGGTGGACGCGCCGGAAGCACCGACGGCCAGTACGCCCATCGCGTGCTGCGTCCAGGACGCGTCCGCCGCACCCTCGGGATGGGAGTGGACCGTGACGGTACGCCGCCCGGTGTCGTCGGCGACGCCGACCCGTACTTGTGTCTGCAGGGCGCCGCGCTCCGGCAGCACCAGCGGCGCCGCGAGAGTCAGCTCGTCCACCCGGTCGCAGCCGACCTCGTCGCCGGCGCGGAACGCCAGCTCCAGCAGCGCCGTACCGGGCAGCAGGATCCTGCCCATGACGGCATGGTCGGCCAGCCACGGATGCGACTGCACGGAAAGCCGGCCGGTGAACAGCACGCCCTCGCCCTCGGCCAGTTCAACGGCGCCGTTGAGCAGGGGGTGTTCGGCGGACGTCAGCCCGACCGCGGCCCCGTTCGCCACTCCGTGCGAACCGGTCGGCCAGAACCACTGGTGCTGGAAGGCGTACGTCGGCAGATCGACCTGCCGCGCGCCGGTTCCGGCGAAGAACGCCGGCCAGTCCACGCGTACACCGCGCACCTGCAGTTGGGCCAGTGCGCTGAGAGCCGTCGTCTCCTCGGGCCGGTCCTTACGCAGCACCGGTACGGTCACCGCGCCGTCCGGCACCGACTCCGCGGCCATCGCCGACAGCACACCATCGGGGCCCAGCTCCAGGAACGTGGTCACGCCCTGGTCGGCGAGGGTCCGCACACCGTCGGCGAAGCGGACCGCCTCGCGCACGTGCCGCACCCAGTAGTCGGACGAGCACAGTTCTTCGACCGTCGCGAGCTGCCCGGTCAGGTTCGACACGACCGGCACCGACGGCTCGGCGAAGACCAGGCTCTCCGCGACGGCGCGGAACTCGTCCAGCATCGGCTGCATCAGCGGGGAGTGGAAGGCGTGCGAGACGCGCAGCCTGCTCGTCTTACGGCCCTGCTCCGCCAGCCGCGCCGCGACCTCCAGCACCACATCCTCATCACCGGAAATCACCACCGACGCCGGGCCGTTGACCGCCGCGATCGACACACTGTCGGAGAGCAGCGGGACGACCTCGTCCTCGGTGGCCTGCACCGCCACCATCGCACCACCGGACGACAGCGCCTGCATCAGCTTCGCGCGGGCCGCCACCAGACGGGACGCGTCCTCCAGCGAGAAGACCCCGGCCACATGCGCGGCGGCGATCTCACCGATGGAATGGCCGGCCACGAAGTCCGGGGAAACACCCCACGACTCCACCAGGCGGAAGAGAGCGACCTCAATGGCGAACAGCGCCGGCTGGGTGAAGCCCGTCTCGTTCAGCAGGTCGACGTCCTCGCCCCAGATCACGTCCCTGAGCGGACGGTCCAACTCCCCGTCCAGCTGCGCCAGTACGGAGTCGAGCGCCTCGGCGAACACCGGGAACCGCTCGTACAGCTCCCGGCCCATCCCCAGCCGCTGACTGCCCTGACCCGAGAACAGGAACGCGCGCTTGCCGCCGCCCGACGAACCGGACACCACCGAGGCGTCCGGCTCACCGGTCGCCACCGCCGCCAGCGCTCGAGCCACCTCAGCCGGGTCACCGGTCAGCAGCACCGCTCGGTGCTCGAACCTCGACCGGCCCGTCGCCAGCGAGAATCCGACATCCACCGACCGCACCTCCGGCCGCGCCTCGATGAAGGAGAGCAGCCGCGCCGCCTGGCCCCGCAGTGCTTCAGGCGTCTTGCCCGACAGCACCCACGGCACCACACCCGGCTCCACCGCCGGAACATCGGCCTTGCCGACCACCGTTCCCTGGATCACCGTGGCCGGCTGCTCCAGGATGACGTGCGCGTTCGTACCACTGATACCGAACGACGACACACCCGCACGCCGTACCCGACCGGCCTCCGGCCAGGCGGTCTGCTCGCTCAGCAGCTCCACCGCGCCCGCCGACCAGTCGACGTGTGAGGACGGCTCGGTCACATGCAGCGTCCGCGGAAGCACTCCGTGCCGCAGCGCCATGACCATCTTGATGACCCCGGCGACACCGGCGGCCGCCTGGGTGTGCCCGATGTTCGACTTGAGCGAGCCCAGCCAGAGCGGGCGCTCGGGCTCACGGCTCTGACCGTAGGTGGCGAGCAGCGCCTGCGCCTCGATCGGGTCACCCAGCGTGGTGCCCGTACCGTGCGCCTCCACCGCGTCCACATCGGCGGGCGAGAGTCCGCCACTGGCGAGCGCCTGCCGGATCACCCGCTGCTGCGAGGGACCGTTCGGCGCCGTCAGACCGTTCGACGCACCGTCCTGGTTCACCGCCGAGCCACGCACGACGGCCAGAATCTCGTGACCGTTGCGCAGGGCGTCCGACTGCCGCTCCAGGAGCAGCATGCCGACGCCTTCCGCCCAGCCGACACCGTCGGCCGACTCGGAGAACGCCTTGCACCGTCCGTCGGGCGACAGACCACGCTGCCGGGAGAACTCCACGAAGGTGCCGGGGGTCGACATCACCGTGACACCGCCGGCCAGCGCCAGCGAGCATTCACCACTGCGCAGCGCCTGCATCGCCCAGTGCATCGCCACCAGCGACGACGAGCAGGCGGTGTCCACGGTGACTGCGGGGCCCTCGAACCCGAAGGTGTAGGAGACCCGGCCCGAGGCCACGCTGCCCGCGCTGCCCTGGCCCTGGAAGCCCTCGAACTCCTTGCCGTTGAGGGTGGTGCCGTAGTCGTTGTACATCACACCGGCGAAGACACCGGTCTGGCTGTCGCGCAGCGACACCGGGTCGATACCGGCCCGCTCGATCGCCTCCCACGACGATTCCAGCAGCAGCCGCTGCTGGGAGTCCGTCGCCATGGCCTCACGCGGGCTCATCCCGAAGAACGCCGGGTCGAACTGCCCCGCCTCGTGCAGGAACCCACCCGAGCGGGTGTAAGAGGTCCCGCTGTGGTCGGGGTCGGGGTGGAACAGCGCGTCCACGTCCCAGCCACGGTTGGCGGGGAAGTCCGAGACGGCGTCCGCGCCCTCGGTGACCAGCCGCCACAGATCCTCCGGCGAGGCCACCCCGCCCGGATACCGGCAGGCCATCCCGACCACCACGATCGGGTCGTCCGCCATCGGCGGCAGCGACGACACCGGGATCGCCACCTCGGCCTCGGCTCCGAGCAGTTCGTCCAGCAGATGGTCCGCCAGCGCCGTCAGTGTCGGGTAGTCGAAGACCATCGTGGCCGGCAGCCGCAGCCCGGTCGCGGTGTTGAGCCGGTTCCGCAGCTCCACCGCCGTCAGCGAGTCGAAGCCCAGATCACGGAAGGCACGCTCCGAGTCGATGTCGGCGACGCTCGCGTGGCCCAGCACCAGAGCCGCCTGGGCACGGACGAGATCCAGCAGCACTTCTTGTCGGTCCGCCAGGTTCAAACGGCTCAGCCGCTGCGCCAGGCCGGCGTCCCCGCCCGATCCCGTCGTGGCGGCCCGGCGTGAAGGCGTACGGATCAGCCCTCGCAGCAGCGCCGGGGCGACGCCCTGTGCGCGCAGCACCGGCAGGTCCAGCCTCACCGGTACCGCGAGCGGCTCGCCGCCGGCCAGCGCCGCGTCGAACAGGGCCATCCCCTGTTCGACCGAGAGCAGCGGCATGCCCGCGTCCTCGGCCCGGCGCAGATCACGGTCGGCCAGACCGCTGGTCATGCCCGCGCCCTGCTCCCACGGGCCCCAGGCGAGCGACAGGCCCGGCAGGCCCTCGGCCTGCCGGTGCGCGGCGAGCGCGTCCAGGAAGGTGTTGCCCGCCGCGTAGTTGGCCTGTCCCGCGCCGCCGAAGACGCCGGCGACCGAGGAGAACACCACGAACGCGGCCAGATCGAGATCACGGGTCAGTTCATGCAGATGCCAGGCCGCGTCCGCCTTCGGCCGCAGGACCGTGTCGAGCCGCTCCGGCGTCAGCGAACCGATCACGCCGTCGTCCAGCACACCCGCCGTATGCACCACAGCGGTCAATGGATGGTCCACCGGCATCGACGCCAACAGCTCCGTCAGCGCTTCCCGGTCCGCCACGTCACACGCGGCGACCGAGACCTCGGCGCCCTGCTCGGCGAGCTCCGCGACCAGCGCCTCGGCGCCCTCGGCCGCGAGACCGCTACGGCTGACCAGCAGCAGGTGCCGTACACCCCGCCCGGCCACCAGGTGCCGCGCCAGCCGACCGCCCAGACCGCCCGTACCACCGGTGATCAATACGGTGCCCTCGGCGTCCCACGCCGCACCCGCCTCCGGCTCGGCGACGGTCATACGGGCGAGGCGCCCGGCACGCATGCCACCATCTCGGATCACCAGCTGTGGTTCATCCGCACCGAGAGCCCGCGGCAGTACGGCCGCCGGCTCATCGGACCCGAGGTCCACCAGGCCGAAGGAGCCCGGGTTCTCGGTCTGCGCGGACCGGACAAGGCCCCACACCGAGGCGGCGGCGACATCGGAGACATCCTCGTCACCGGCCGCCACGGCGCCCCGGGTCACGAACACCAGCCGCGAACCGGCGAACCGGTCCTCGGACAGCCACTCCTGCACCAATGCCAGCGCGTCGGCGGTCAGCGCGTGCGCGGACTCCGCCACCTGACCGTCGGACGTGTCGGCGACACCCACCAGCACCACGTCCGGCACCGGGGACTCCCCCGCCGCCGACGCCAGATCCGGGTACGTACCGACCGTGACGCCCGTCCCCTCCAAGCCCTCGGCCAGGCCGAGAGCATCCGGGCCGACCACCGCGACCGCACCGGACAGGGCCTCGGACGGAACAGCCACCGGCACCCAGCCCAGGCCGAACAACGCGTCCCTGGCCGGCCCCGCCGCCCCACGGAGCTGCTCGCTCGACACGGTCCGTACGAGAAGGGAGTCGACCGAGGCGACCGGCTCACCGGACGTGTCGGCGACCGTCACCGATATCGCGTCGTTGCCCGCGGGAGCGATCCGTACCCGCAGGGCCGACGCGCCCGTCGCGTACAGCGAGACGCCCTCCCACGAGAACGGCAGACCGCCGTTGCCCTCTTCACCGTCGCCGGCGAGCAGGGAAGCGTGCAGCGCGGAGTCGAGCAGGGCGGGGTGCAGACCGAACGCGGCCGCGTCGGCGTCCTCCGGAAGGCTCACCTCCGCGAAGATCTCACCGCCACGCCGCCAGGCAGCCTGGAGCCCCTGGAACACCGGCCCGTAACCGAACCCGATCTCGGCGAACCGCTCATAGCAGCCCTCGACATCAAGCGGCTCGGCGCCCGCAGGCGGCCAGACCGTGGCGTCGAAGTCGGTGGACGCGCCGGAAACACCGACGGCCAGTACACCCGTCGCGTGCTGCGTCCAGGACCGCTCGTCGGCGCTGTCGAGCCGGGAGTGGACCGCGACCGAGCGCCGGCCCTCGTCGTCAGCGACGCCCACACGTACCTGCACCTGCACCGCGCCCTGCTCGGGAAGCAGGAGCGGTGCGGCGAGCGTCAACTCCTCGACGCGGTCGCAGCCGACCTCGTCACCGGCGCGGAACGCCAGCTCCAGCAGCGCCGTACCGGGCAGCAGGACCCGGTCCATGACGGCGTGGTCGGCCAGCCACGGATGCGACTGCACCGACAGCCGGCCGGTGAACAACGCTCCTTCGCCTTCAGCCAGTTCGACCGCGGCGCCCAGCAACGGATGCTCGGCCGAACCGAGACCCGCCGCCCGCACATCACCCGCTCCGCCCAGGGGGCCGGCGGGCCAGAACCACTGGTGCTGGAAGGCGTACGTCGGCACATCCACCCGCAACGCGCCGGACCCGGCGAACACGGCGGCCCGGTCCACGGGAACGCCCTGGACGTGGAGCCGCGTCAACGCGGTGACGGCGGACAGTTCCTCGGGCCGGTCCTTGCGCAGCACCGGCAGCACGAGCGTGTCGGCGTCGGTGGACTCCCGCGCCATGGCGGAGAGCACCCCGTCCGGCCCGAGCTCCATGAACTTCCTGACGCCCGCGCCCTCCAGGAACCGCACCCCGTCGGCGAACCGGACCGCCTCCCTGACATGCCGCACCCAGTAGTCGGCGGAGCACAGCTCCTCGGCTGTCGCCGTTTCACCGGTGAGGTTCGACACCACCGGAATACGAGGCGTCCGGAAGACCAGCCCCTGCGCTACGGTGCGGAACTCGTCCAGCATCGGCTGCATCAGCGGAGAATGGAAGGCGTGCGAGACCCGCAGCCTGCTTGTTTTACGGCCCTGCTCTTCCAGCCGCGCCGCGACCTCCAGGACCACATCCTCATCGCCGGAAATCACCACCGACGTCGGGCCGTTGACCGCCGCGATCGACACACGGTCGGACAGCAGCGGAAGAACCTCATCCTCCGTCGCCTGCACCGCCACCATCGCACCACCGACGGGCAGCGCCTGCATCAGCCTCGCCCGCGCCACCACCAGCGTGCAGGCGTCCTCCAGCGAGAACACCCCCGCCACATACGCGGCAGCGATCTCACCGATCGAATGGCCGGCCACGAAGTCCGGGGAAACACCCCACGACTCCACCAGCCGGAACAACGCCACCTCAATCGCGAACAACGCCGGCTGAGTGAAGCCCGTCTCGTTCAGCAGGTCGACGTCCTCGCCCCAGATCACGTCCCTGAGCGGACGGTCCAACTCCCCGTCCAGCCGGGTCAGTACGGAGTCGAGCGCCTCGGCGAACACCGGGAACCGCTCGTACAGCTCCCGGCCCATCCCCAGCCGCTGCGAACCCTGGCCCGAGAAGAGCAAGGCCGTCTTCCCGCCGGTGACCGAGCCGGATACGGCCAACGGGTCCGGTTCACCGGCCGCGAGCGCCGTCAGGGCTCGTACCGTGTCCGCGGAGCCGTCCGCCAGCACTGCCGCCCGATGGTCGAAGACCGACCGGCCCGTGGCCAGCGAGAATCCGACATCCACCGGCCGCAGCTCCGGCCGCGCCTCGATGAAGGAGAGCAGCCGCGCCGCCTGGCCCCGCAGCGCCTCCGGCGTCTTGCCCGACAGCACCCACGGCACCACCCCGGGCTCCAGCACCGGAGCATCGGTCTTGCCGACCACCGTCCCCTGGATCACCGTCGCCGGCTGCTCCAGGATGACGTGCGCGTTCGTGCCACTGATACCGAACGACGACACACCCGCGCGCCGCGCACGGTCGCTCTCCGGCCAGACGGTCGGCTCGGTCAGCAGCTCCACCGCGCCCTCGGTCCAGTCCACATGGGAGGACGGAGCGTCGACATGCAGCGTCTGCGGCAGGCTTCCGTGCCGCATCGCCATGATCATCTTGATCACCCCGGCGACGCCGGCGGCGGCCTGCGTGTGACCGATATTGGACTTCACCGAGCCGAGCAGCAGCGGCCGCTCCGGGTCACGGTCCCGGCCGTACGTCGCCAGCAGCGCCTGCGCCTCGATCGGGTCGCCGAGCATCGTGCCCGTGCCGTGCGCCTCCACCACATCGACCTCGTCGGCGGTGAGTCCGCCACTGGCGAGCGCCTGCCGGATCACCCGCTGCTGCGAGGGACCGTTCGGCGCCGTCAGACCGTTCGACGCACCGTCCTGGTTCACCGCACTGCCTCGCACCACAGCCAGAATCTCGTGACCGTTGCGCAGCGCGTCCGACTGCCGCTCCAGCACCAGCATGCCGACACCCTCGGACCAGCCGACACCGTCGGCCGACTCGGAGAACGCCTTGCACCGCCCGTCGGGCGACAGACCACGCTGCCGCGAGAAGTCCACGAACACCGTCGGCGTCGACATCACCGTCACCCCGCCGGCCAGCGCCATCGAGCACTCACCGCTGCGCAGCGCCTGCATCGCCCAGTGCATCGCCACCAGCGACGACGAGCACGCGGTGTCGACGGTGACGGCGGGGCCTTCGAGACCCAGCGTGTACGACACCCGGCCGGACGCCAGACTCGTACTTCCACCGCCCTGGAAGCCCTCGAACTCCGGGCTCGCCAGCACGGCGGTGTAGTCGCTGTACATCACACCGGCGAAGACCCCCGTCGCGCTGCCCCGCAGCGACACCGGGTCGATCCCCGCCCGCTCGATGGCCTCCCACGAGGCCTCCAGCAGCAGCCGCTGCTGCGAGTCCGTCGCCAGTGCCTCACGCGGGCTCATCCCGAAGAACGCCGGGTCGAACTGCCCCGCCTCGTGCAGGAACCCGCCCGAACGCGTGTAGGACGTACCCATGTGGTCGGGGTCCGGGTGGAACAGCCCGTCCACGTCCCAGCCACGGTTGACCGGGAATCCGGAGATCGCGTCGGCGCCCTCGGTCACCAGCCGCCACAGATCCTCCGGCGAACCGACCCCGCCCGGATACCGGCAGCTCATCCCGACGACCACGATCGGGTCGTCGGCCACCGCCGCGGTCCGGGTGGCAGCGGGCGCGGCCACCGCCGCGTCCGAGCCGAGCAGCTCGTCGAGCAGATGGTCGACCAGTGTCTGGACCGTCGGATAGTCGAAGGCCATCGTGGCGGGCAGCCGCAGCCCGCTGGCGGTGTTGAGCCGGTTCCGCAGTTCGACCGCCGTCAGCGAGTCGAAGCCCAGCTCGCGGAACGCGCGGCCCGGATGGACCGCCTCGGCGTCGGCGTGCCCCAGTACGAGGGCGACCTGCCCGCGTACGAGGTCGAGCAGCACCTCTTGACGCTCCACGGCGGTGAGCCCGGCCAGCCGCTCCACAAGTCCCGCGGCGGTGGCCGATCCGGCGACCGCCGTTCGACGGGACCGGGTCCGGATCAGAGCCCGCAGCAGCGGCGGCACCTCACCCTGGGCACGCAGCACCGGCAGGTCCAGCCGGACCGGCGCGAGTACGGCGTCCCCGGTGGCCAGCGCCGCGTCGAACAGCGCCACACCCTGCTCCACCGGAAGCGGGGGCACGCCGGAGCGCGCCATCCGGTCGGTGTCCGCTTCCGCGAGCGTCCCGGTCATGCCACCGGACTGGTCCCACGGGCCCCAGGCGAGGGACGTCCCCGGCAGGCCCTCGGTCTGCCGGCGCTCCATCAGCGCGTCCAGGAACGCGTTGCCCGCCGCGTAGTTGCCCTGCCCCGGACTGCCGAAGGTGGCCGCCGCGGAGGAGAAGACCACGAAAGCGGCGAGGTCCATGTCCCGGGTCAGTTCGTGCAGATGCCAGGCCGCGTCGACCTTCGGCCGCAGGACCGTGTCGAGCCGCTCCGGGGTCAGCGAACCGACCACCCCGTCGTCCAGCACACCCGCCGCGTGCACCACGGCGGACACCGGGTGCGCGGCCAGCAGGTCCGCCAGCGCGTCCCGGTCGGCCACATCGCAGGCCGCGACCGCGACCGCGGTCCCTTGCAGCTCCAGCTCGGCCACCAGCTCTTCGACGCCCTCGGCGGCCCGTCCCCGCCGGCTGACCAGCAGCAGCCGCCGTACGTCGTGCTCGGCCACCAGATGGCGCGCGACGACCGCGCCCAGACCACCCGTACCACCGGTGATCAGCACGCTGCCCTCGGCGCCCCACGCCGGGGTCATATCGAATTCGGCCGCCGGCCTGCGGAGCAGGCGCCCGGCCAGGACTTCGCCGTCCCGGACCACCACCTGCGGCTCATCGGCGTCCAGGGCCCACAGCGGCAGCGCGGCCGACTCGTCCACGTCCAGGTCGACCAGTCCGAAGCAGCCGGGGTTCTCCGACTGCGCGGACCGTACGAGACCCCACACCGAGGCCGCCGCCACATCGCGACCGCCCACAGCGCCACGGGTGACGAAGACGAAGCGGGACGCGGCGAACCGCTCCTCGGCCAGCCGCGCCTGGAGCTGTGCCAGGACCTGGTGGGTGAGTGCGCGCACCGAGCCGGCGGTGTCCGCGGTCGGCTCGCCGGCCACGGGGATCAGTACGACGCCGGGCAGCGGAGTATCTCCGGCCGCCGCAGCCATCAACTCCTGGTGGATGTCCGGCTCGACACCCGCGTCACGCAGGGCTGTCACCAGACCCACGGTGTCCGGGCCGAGCACCGTCACCGTCTGCGGGGCGTCGGTGGAGGGCGCGGCCAGCGGAGTCCAGTCCAGCCGGAACAGGGCGTCCCGCGTCAATGCCGCGGAGTCGCTCAGCGCCTCGGTGGACAGCGCCCGCATCGCCAGCGACTCCACCGACGCGACCGGCGCCCCCGTGGTGTCGGCGAGAGCGATCGAGACCGCTCCGTCGGCGTCGCGGGTCATCCTGACCCGTACGGCCGAGGCCCCGGACGCCTGCAGCGAGACGCCGCTCCAGGAGAACGGCACACCGGCCCGCTGATCCTGACCGGTGAACCAGGCCGCGTGCAGCCCGGCGTCCAGCAGCGCGGGGTGCAGGCCGAACGCTTCCGCTTCGTCCTGGAGGCCGTCCGGCAGGCTCACCTCGGCGAAGACCTCGCCGCCGCGTCGCCACACGGACCGCAGTCCCTGGAACACCGGACCGTACGCGAAACCGTCGGCGGCCCGGGCATCGTAGAAGCCGTCCAGGTCCATCGGCTCGGCGCCCGCGGGCGGCCAGACCGTGGCGTCGAAGTCGGCGGACGCGCCGGAGGCACCGACGGCCAGTACGCCCATGGCGTGCTGGGTCCACGGTGACTCGATCGCGCCCTCGGGACGGGAGTGGACGGTGAGGGTGCGCCGCCCGGTCTCATCGGCGGCGGTTCCGACCCGTACCTGCGTCTGCAGGGCGCCGCGCTCCGGCAGCACCAGCGGCGCCGCGAGGGTCAGTTCCTCGACGCGGTCGCAGCCGACCTCGTCGCCGGCCCGGATCGCCAGCTCCAGCAGCGCCGTACCCGGCAGCAGGATCCGGCCGAGCACCGCGTGGTCGGCCAGCCATGGGTGCGACTGCACCGACAGCCGACCGGTGAACAACACGCCTTCGCCCTCGGCCAGTTCGACAACGCCGTTGAGGAGGGGGTGTCCTGCGGACATGAGCCCGATCGCGGCCGCGTCGGCGCCGCCTCGTACGCCCCCGGGCCAGAACGGCTGGTGCTGGAAGGCGTACGTGGGCAGATCCACGCGGGACGCGCCGGTCCCGGCGAAGAACCTGGTCCAGTCCACGAGCGCGCCGTGCGTGTGCAGTTGGCCCACGGCGGTGACCGCGGAGGTCTCCTCGGGGCGGTTCTTGCGGAGCACCGGCACAGTGACGGCCTCGTCGGGCACCGATTCCCTGGCCATGGCGGAGAGCACCCCGTCCGGGCCCAGCTCCAGGAACACGCCGACGCCCTGATCGGCGAGGGTCCGCACGCCGTCGGCGAACCGGACGGCCTCCCGGACATGCCGCACCCAGTAGTCGGGCGAGCACAGGTCCTCGGCCGACGCCAGCCGGCCAGTCAGGTTCGACACCACCGGAACCGACGGCTCGGCGAAGGTCAGGGTCTGCGCGACGGCGCGGAACTCGTCCAGCATCGGCCGCATCAGCGGCGAGTGGAAGGCGTGCGAGACGCGCAGCCAGGTCGCCTTCCTGCCCTGCTCCTCAAGCCGCGCCGAGACCTCCAGTACCACGTCCTCATCGCCGGAGATCACTACCGACGAAGGGCCGTTGACCGCGGCGATGGACACCTGGGCTTCGCGCTCGGACAGCAGCGGAAGAACCTCGTCCTCCGTCGCCTGCACCGCGACCATCGCACCGCCGGACGGCAGTGCCTGCATCAGCTTGGCCCGCGCCGCGACCAGACGGGACGCGTCCTCCAGCGAGAACACCCCCGCCACATACGCGGCAGCGATCTCACCGATCGAGTGACCCGCCACGAAGTCCGGGGAGACACCCCACGACTCCACCAGCCGGAAGAGAGCGACCTCAATGGCGAACAGTGCCGGCTGAGTGAAGCCCGTCTCGTTCAGCAGCTCCGCGTCATCGCCCCAGATCACATCCCTGAGCGGACGGTCCAACTCCCCGTCCAGCTGGGCCAGTACGGAGTCGAGCGCCTCGGCGAACACCGGGAACCGCTCGTACAACTCCCGGCCCATCCCCAGCCGCTGACTGCCCTGACCGGAGAAGAGGAACGCCGTCTTGCCGCCGATCACCGAACCGGACACGGCCGAGACATCCGGCTCGCCGACCGCCACCGCCGCCAGTACCTGTGCCGTGTCGACGGAGTCACCGGCCAGCACCACCGCTCGATGCTCGAAGCTCGACCGGCTCGTGGCCAGGGAGAACCCGACGTCCAGCGGCCGCAGATCGGGCCGCGCCTCGATGTACGAGAGCAGCCGCGCCGCCTGGCCGCGCAGCGCCTCCGGCGTCTTGCCGGACAGCACCCACGGCACCACGCCGGGCTCCACCGCCGGAGCTTCAGCGGTGTTGACCACCGTCCCCTGGATCACCGTGGCCGGCTGCTCCAGGATGACGTGCGCGTTCGTACCACTGATACCGAACGACGAGACACCCGCGCGCCGCGCACGGTCGCTCTGCGGCCAGGCGGTGTTCTCCCGCAACAGTTCCACCGCGCCCGCCGACCAGTCCACGTGCGACGACGGCTCGGTCACATGCAGCGTCCGCGGCAGCACTCCGTGCCGCATCGCCATGATCATTTTGATCACACCCGCGGCGCCCGCGGCCGCCTGGGTGTGGCCGAGGTTCGACTTCACCGACCCCAGGAGCAGCGGCTGTTCGCGGTCCCTGCCGTAGGTGGCGAGCAGTGCCTGCGCCTCGATCGGGTCACCCAGCGTGGTGCCCGTACCGTGCGCCTCCACCGCGTCCACATCGGCGGGCGAGAGTCCGCCGCTGGCCAGGGCCTGCCGGATCACCCGCTGCTGCGAGGGACCGTTCGGCGCCGTCAGACCGTTCGACGCGCCGTCCTGGTTCACCGCGGAGCCGCGCAGCACCGCGAGGATCTCGTGGCCGTTGCGCAGGGCGTCCGACTGGCGCTCCAGGAGGAGCATGCCGATGCCCTCGGACCAGCCGACGCCGTCGGCCGACTCGGAGAACGGCTTGGACCGGCCGTCGGGGGCCAGGCCCCGCTGCCGCGAGAACTCCACGAAGGTGTCGGGGATCGACATGACGGTGACACCGCCGGCCAGCGCCAGTGAGCATTCACCGCCGCGTAGCGCCTGCGCGGCGAGGTGCATCGCGACCAGGGACGACGAGCAGGCGGTGTCCACCGTGACGGCGGGGCCCTCGAACCCGAAGGTGTACGAGACGCGACCCGAGGCCACGCTCAGCGCGCTGCCCTGGCCCTGGAAGCCTTCAAACTCCTTGCCACTGAGTGTGGTGTTGTAGCCGCCGTACATCACACCGGCGAAGACACCGGTCTGGCTGTCGCGCAGCGACACCGGGTCGATACCGGCCCGCTCGATGGCCTCCCAGGACGTCTCCAGCAGCAGTCGCTGCTGGGAGTCCGTGGCCATCGCCTCGCGCGGGCTCATCCCGAAGAAGTCGGGGTCGAACTCGCCGGCGTCGTGCAGGAATCCACCCGAGCGGGTGTAGGACGTCCCCATGTGGTCCGGGTCGGGGTTGAACAGCGCGTCCACGTCCCAGCCACGGTTGACCGGGAAGTCCGTGACGACATCGGCGCCTTCGGTGACCAGCCGCCACAGGTCCTCCGGCGAACCGATGCCGCCGGGGAAGCGGCAGCTCATGCCCACGACCACGACCGGGTCGTCGTCGAGCAGAGCCCGCGAGAGTTCCGGCACCGCGGCCGCGGCCGCGTCCGGGCCGAGGAGCTCTTCGAGCAGATGGTCCGCCAGCGCCCCGACCGTCGGGTAGTCGAAGACCATCGTGGCCGGCAGCCGCAGCCCGGTCGCGGTGTTCAGCCGGTTCCGCAGCTCCACCGCCGTCAGCGAGTCGAAGCCCAGATCACGGAAGGCCCGTGCCGGGTCGACCCCGTCACCACTCGCGTGGCCGAGCACCATGGCCGCCTGGCCGCGTACCAGATTCGCCAGCGTCTCACGCCGTTCGGCGCGCTCCAGCCGGCTCAGGCGCTCCGCCAGACCGGCGTCCGCGCTCGTTCCCGCTCCGGCGACCGCGGTGCGCCGGGAGCCCGTACGGACCAGACCCCGCAGCAGCGGCGGGACGGCGCCCCGCGTACGCAGCGTCGCCACGTCCAGTCGCACCGGCGCCACCGCGGCCCGGCCGGTGGCCAGCGCGGCGTCGAACAGGGCCACGCCCTGTTCGACCGAGAGGAGAGGCATTCCCGCCTCGGCCGCCCGGCGGAGATCGGCCTCACCGAGACCGCTGGTCATGCCGGCGCCCTGGTTCCAGGCGCCCCAGGCGAGGGAGACGCCCGGCAGGCCCTCGGCCTGCCGGTGCGCGGCGAGCGCGTCCAGGAAGGTGTTGCCCGCCGCGTAGTTGCCCTGTCCCGCGCCACCGATCAGGCCGGAGACCGAGGAGAACACCACGAACGCGGCCAGATCGAGGCCCCGGGTCAGTTCATGCAGGTTCCAGGCCGCGTCGGCCTTCGGCCGCAGGACCGTGTCGAGCCGCTCGGGGGTCAGCGAGCCGATGATGCCGTCATCCAGCACGCCCGCCGTGTGCACCACGGCGGTCAGCGGATGCTCGGACGGCACCGCTCCCAGCAGTCCTGCCAGCGCCACGCGGTCCGCCACATCACATGCCTCGACCGATACGTCGGCGCCCTGCTCCGTCAGCTCGGCGACCAGCTCGGCCGCGCCCGGAGCTTCGATGCCGCGACGGCTGGTCAGCAGCAGGTGCCGTACACCGCGCTCGGCGACCAGATGGCGCGCCAGCACACCGCCGAGACCGCCGGTACCGCCGGTGATCAGAACCGTCCCGTCGGCATCCCACACTCGCGGCATGCTCAGCACGATCTTGCCCACATGCTTGGCCATGCTCATGAACCGGAACGCGTCCCGGGCCTGCCGCACATCCCACGAGCGGACCGGCAGCGCCTCCAGCACACCTCGGTCGAACAGCTCCATCAACGCGACCAGCATCCGCTGGATACCCTCGGGCTCCACCCACCCGAGGTCGAAGGACTGGTAGTCCATGCCCTCCGGCAGGTCCGCCTCATCGCGGATGTCGGTTTTGCCCATTTCCAGGAAGCGGCCGCCGGGCGCGACCAGCCGCAGCGACGCGTCCACGAACTCACCGGCCAGCGAGTTCAGTACGACATCGACACCCTGGCCCTCCGTGACTCCGGCAAAAGCCGCCTCGAAATCTGTCGTACGCGACGAAGCGATGTGATCGTCCGCCACACCCAACGACCGCAGAACGTCATGCTTGCCCTCACTCGCGGTCGCGAACACCTCGGCGCCCAGATGATTGGCCACCTGGATCGCCGCCATCCCCACACCACCCGCGCCGGCATGAATCAGCACCTTCTCACCGCGCTGAAGCCCACCGAGGTCCACCAGGGCGTAGTACGCCGTCAGGAACACCAGCGGCATCGAAGCCGCCGTCTCCCACGACCAGCCCTCGGGCATCCGGGTGAGGAGCCGTGCGTCGCCCACCACCTGCGAGCCGAAGCCACCGGACACCAGACCGGTGACCCGGTCGCCGGGCCGCAGCCCGGTCACATCGGGTCCGGTCCCGGTCACCACACCCGAGACCTCGCGCCCCATCCGCCCGGCGTCACCGGGGTACATGTCCAGCGCCTTGAGGACGTCGCGGAAGTTCACCCCGGCCGCGCGCACGTCGATCCGTACATCGCTGCCGGTCAGCGGCTCAAGGACCTCGGGGAACGGCGCCAGGGTCAGCCCGTCCAGGCTGCCCTTCGTCTTACTGTCCAAGCGCCACGGCACCCCGGCCGGCGGCACCAGCCCCGTACCGGAGTCCAGCCGCGCGAGCCGGCCTGCCTGGATTCCGCCGTCGCGGATCACCACCTGCGGTTCGTCCGCGCCGAGTGACGTCGCGAGCCGCGCGACGGCGTCGTCCGCGAAGCCAAGGTCCACCAGGCCGAAGCAGCCGGGGTTCTCGGTCTGCGCGGACCGGACCAGACCCCACACCGAGGCGGCGGCGACATCGGAGACATCCTCGTCACCGGCCGCCACGGCGCCCCGCGTCACGAACACCAGCCGCGAACCGGCGAACCGGTCCTCGGCCAGCCACGCCTGGAGCGACGCCAGTACGTCGGCGGTCAGCGTGTGGGCGGACTCCGCCACCCCGGCACCGTCCGTGCCGTTCACACCGGACACGCCGATCAGGACGACGCCGGGCACCGGGGACTCCCCCGCTGCCAGCGCCGCCAGATCGGTGAACGTCTCGACACGGGCGCCGGACTCGGCCACCCCGCCGGCGAGCCCGAGCGGATCCGGCCCCACCAGGGCGAGAGACTCGGGCACGGCGGAACCGGACGGCACGGGAACCCAGTCCAGTCCGAACAGCGCGTCCCGGGCCAGCGCGGCGTCCTCGCTCAGCTGCTCGCTCGACACGGCTCGTACGAGCAGCGAGTCGACCGACGCGACCGAGGCACCGGACGTGTCGGCGACCGCGATCGACACCGCGTCCCGGCCGGCGGCCGGGGCGATCCGGACCCGCAGGGCACTGGCGCCCGTCGCGTACAGCGAGACGCCTTCCCACGAGAACGGCAGACCGCCGTTGCCCTCCTCGCCGTCACCGGCGAGGAGCGAGGCGTGCAGAGCGGAGTCGAGCAGTGCGGGATGGAGGCCGAACGCGGCCGCGTCGGCTTCCGCGCTCTCCGGGAGGCTCACCTCGGCGAAGATCTCGCCGTCGCGCCGCCAGGCGGCCCGCAGTCCCTGGAACACGGGGCCGTAGCCGAACCCGAGCTCGGCGAAGCGCTCGTAGCACCCCTCGACGTCCAGGGGCTCGGCGCCGGTCGGCGGCCACACCGTGGCGTCGAATCCGTCGGCCGGCACCTGGCCGGCCACCGTCAGTACGCCCATCGCGTGCTGCGTCCACGACCGCTCGTCGGCGCCGTCGATCCGGGAGTGCACCGCGACGGAGCGCCGGCCGGTGTCGTCCGCGACCCCGACGCGCACCTGGACCCGGACCGCACCGTGCTCCGGCAGCGTGAGCGGCGCGGCGAGCGTCAGCTCTTCGACGCGGTCGCAGCCGACCTCGTCACCGGCGCGGAAGGCCAGTTCCAGCAGGGCCGTTCCTGGCAGCAGGATCCGGTCGAGGACCGCGTGGTCGGCGAGCCACGGATGCGACTGGACGGAGAGCCGGCCGGTGAACAGCACTCCTTCGCCCTCTGCCAGTTCGACCGCCGCGCCCAGCAGCGGATGTCCGGCGGAGCCCAGCCCCGCCGCGCGTACGTCACCCGCGCCGGACTGCGGCCCCGCCGGCCAGAACCACTGGTGCTGGAAGGCGTACGTCGGTATGTCCACCCGCGCCGCGCCCGTCCCCGCGAACACGGCGGCCCATTCGGTCGACACACCTCGCACATGGAGCCGCGCCAGCGCGGTGACGGCGGCCAGTTCTTCCGGCCGGTCCTTACGGAGCAGGGGTACGGTCACGGCGTCGTCCGGCACCGATTCCTGGGCCATGGCGGAGAGCACACCGTCCGGGCCCAGCTCCAGGAACGTGGTCACACCCTGATCGCCCAGCGTCCGTACACCGTCCGCGAACCTGACGGCCTCCCGGACATGGCGCACCCAGTACTCCGCCGAGCACAGCTCCCCGTCCGAGGCCAGACCGCCGGTCAGGTTCGAGACCACGGGCATACGCGGCGCCTGGAAGACCAGGCCCTCCGCCACCGCGCGGAACTCCTCCAGCATCGGGTCCATCAGCGGGGAGTGGAACGCGTGCGAGACCCGGAGCCTGCTCGTCTTACGGCCCTGCTCCTGAAGCCGGGCCGCGACCGCGAGGACCACGTCCTCGTCGCCCGAAATCACCACGGACGACGGACCGTTGACCGCCGCGATCGACACACCGGCGGACAGCAACGGAAGAACCTCATCCTCCGTCGCCCGCACCGCCACCATCGCACCACCGGACGGCAACGCCTGCATCAACTTCGCCCGCGCCACGACCAGACGCGACGCGTCCTCCAGCGAGAACACCCCCGCCACATGAGCCGCGGCGATCTCACCGATCGAATGACCCGCCACGAAGTCCGGGGTCACACCCCACGACTCCACCAGCCGGAACAACGCCACCTCAATGGCGAACAGCGCGGGCTGAGTGAAGCCCGTCTCGTTCAGCAGGTCCGCGTCCTCGCCCCAGATCACCTCACGCAGCGGACGGTCCAACTCCCCGTCCAGCTGGGCCAGTACGGCATCCAGCGCCTCGGCGAACACAGGGAACCTGTCGTACAACTCCCGGCCCATCCCCAGCCGCTGCGAACCCTGGCCCGAGAACAGGAACGCGCGCTTACCACCGGCGACCGAGCCCGATAGCGCCGAGGCGTCCGCCCCGCCGGCCGCCAGCGCCGCCAGCGCACGGACCGTGTCCGCGGGATCGCCCGCCAGCACCACCGCGCGGTGGTCGAACACCGACCGGCCCGTAGCCAGCGAGAATCCGACATCAACCGGCCGCTGCCCGGCCTCCGACTCGACAGCGGAAAGCAGCCGCGCCGCTTGAGCGGCCAGCGCCTCCGGCGTCCTGCCCGAGAGCACCCACGGCACCACCCCCGGCTCCGCCACCGGAGTGGCGGCGGCGCCGTCCAGCACCGTTCCCTGGATCACCGTGGGCGCCTGCTCCAGGATGACGTGCGCGTTCGTACCGCTGATACCGAACGACGACACACCGGCGCGTCGCGCGTGTCCGGCCTCCGGCCAGGCGGTCTGCTCGCTCAGCAGCTCCACCGCGCCCGCGGTCCAGTCGACATGCGTCGACGGCTCGGTCACGTGCAGCGTGCGCGGCAGCACTCCGTGCCGCATCGCCATCACCATCTTGATCACACCCGCTACACCGGCGGCGGCCTGCGTATGACCGATGTTGGACTTCACCGAGCCGAGCAGCAGCGGCCGCTCCGGATCACGGTCCCGGCCGTACGTCGCCAGCAGCGCCTGCGCCTCGATCGGGTCACCGAGCGTCGTGCCCGTACCATGCGCCTCCACCACATCGACGTCGTCCGCCGAAAGACCGCCACTCGCCAGCGCCTGCCGGATCACCCGCTGCTGCGAGGGACCGTTCGGCGCGGTCAGACCGTTCGACGCACCGTCCTGGTTGATCGCGCTGCCGCGCAGCAGCGCGAGCACCTGGTGGCCGTTGCGCCGCGCGTCCGAGAGGCGCTCCAGCACCAGCATGCCGACGCCCTCCGACCAGGCGACCCCGTCGGCCGACTCGGAGAACGCCTTGGACCGGCCGTCGGGGGCCAGACCCCGCGCCCGGGAGAACTCGACGAACGTGCTGGGCGTGGACATCACGGTCACACCGCCGGCCAGTGCCAGCGAGCATTCGCCGGCGCGCAGCGCCTGTGCGGCGAGGTGCATGCCGACCAGGGAGGAGGAGCAGGCGGTGTCCACGGTGACGGCGGGGCCTTCGAGACCGAGGGTGTAGGAGACCCGGCCGGAGGCGACGCTCGGTGCGCTGCCGTTGCCGCGGAAGGCCTCGTACTCCTCGCCCGTGAGCAGCGGGCCGTAGTCGTTGTACATCACGCCGGCGAAGACGCCGGTCTGGCTGTCGCGCAGCGACACCGGGTCGATGCCGGCGCGCTCGACGGCCTCCCAGGAGAGTTCGAGCAGCAGGCGCTGCTGCGAGTCCGTGGCCATCGCCTCACGGGGGCTCATCCCGAAGAAGTCCGGGTCGAAGTCGCCCGCCGTGTGCAGGAATCCGCCTTCGCGGACATGGGTCCTGCCGGGGCGGTCGGGGTCCGGGTCGTAGAGTCCGTCGATGTCCCAGCCACGGTTGGCAGGGAACCCGGAGATCGCGTCGGTGCCCTCGGTGACCAGCCGCCACAGGTCTTCCGGTGAGGTCACTCCGCCGGGGTAGCGGCAGGCCATGCCGACGATCGCGATGGGGTCGTCGGTGACCGGGGGCAGGGCGCGGACCGGTACGGCCGGTGCTTCCGCCTCGCCGCCGAGGAGTTCGTCGCGCAGATGGTCGGCGAGCGCGCTCGGCGTCGGGTAGTCGAAGACCATGGTCGCGGGCAGCCGCAGGCCGGTGACGGTGTTCAGGCCGTTGCGCAGTTCGACCGCCGTCAGGGAGTCGAAGCCGAGGTCCTGGAACTGGCGGGCCGCTTCGACCTCCGCCGCGTCGGCGTGTCCCAGTACCTGCGCGACCTGGCCGCGTACGAGATCGAGGAGGATCTCGCGGCGCTCGGCGCCGTTCAGTCCGGCGAGGCGCTGGGCGAGGCCGCCGGCCGTCTCGGAGACCTGGGCGGCGGCGCGCCGGGCCGGGGCCCGGATGAGGCCGCGCAGCAGCGCCGGTATGTCGCCCTGGGCGCGCAGGACCGGCAGGTCGAGGCGTACGGGTGCCACGGCGGCGGCGCCGGTGGCGAGGGCGGCGTCGAACAGCGCCACGCCCTGCTCGACGGAGAGCGGCGGCATGCCGGAGCGTGCGATGCGTTCCACGTCGATGTCGGTGAGCGTCCTGGTCATGCCGACGCTCTGGGTCCACGGGCCCCAGGCGAGGGCCAGGCCGGGCAGTCCGGTGTTCCGCCGGTGGGTGGCGAGCGCGTCCAGGAAGGCGTTTCCGGCCGCGTAGTTGGCCTGTCCGGGGCTGCCGAGGGTGGCGGCGACGGAGGAGAACACCACGAAGGCGGCGAGGTCGAGTCCGCGGGTGAGCTCGTGCAGGTTCCACGCCGCGTCGACCTTCGGCCGCAGCACACCGGCCAGCCGCTCGGGGGTCTGTGAGCCGACCACGCCGTCGTCGACCACCCCGGCGGTGTGGACGACGGCGGTCAGGGGGTGCTCGGCCGGAACGGTCGTGAGCAGCTCCGCGAGGGCGGCCCGGTCGGTCACGTCACAGGGGGCGACCGTCACCTCGGCGCCCTGCTTGGTCAGTTCGGCGACGAGCTGTCCTGCTCCTTCGGCGGCGAGGCCGCGGCGGCTGACGAGCAGCAGGTGCCGTACGCCCCGCTCGGCGACCAGGTGCCGGGCCAGCACACCGCCCAGGCCACCCGTGCCTCCGGTGATCAGTACGGTGCCCTCGGCGTCCCAGCCGGCCGGCCCGTCGGGGACCGGGACGCGCGCCAGGCGGGCGGCGAGCAGTTCGCCGCCCCGTACCGCGAGGTCCGGCTCGTCCGTCACGGCGGCCGAGGTGAGTACAGCCGGCACGGCCTCCGGGGGGAGTGAGGCCGTGCCGGGGTCCAGGTCCAGGAGGCCGAAGCGTCCTGGGTTCTCGGTGCGCGCCGTCCGTACGAGTCCGTGGACCGAGGCGGCGGCGAGGTCGTCGCCGTCCACCGCGCCCCGGGTCACGAACACCAGGCGGGCGTCGGCGAACCGGTCCTCGTCCAGCCACTGCTGTACGTGTCCGAGGACGAGGGCACCGAGGGCGTGCGTCGACGCCACGACGCCGTCGCCGGGGCCGTCGGGCTCACCGACCGCGGCGATCATGACCACGCCGGGCACCGGGCCGTCCGCCGCCGCGAGCGACGCCAGGTCGGGGTGGACCGTGACGGGCGCGCCGGCGGTGTGCAGGGCGGCGGCCACGCCGAGCGTGTCCGCGCCCACCACGGCCACCGGGCCGGGGCCGGCCGGCGTGGAGCCCTTGGCCTTGGTCCACTCCACGCGGAACAGCGAGTCCCGGTGTACCGCGCCGGTGTCGTGCAGCCGCTCGGCGGGCATCGAGCGGGAGACCAGGGAGTCCACGGAGAGGACCGGGCCGCCTGCCGCGTCGTACACCGCGATCGACACCGTGTCCTCGCCCGCCGGGGACAGCCGGGCGCGCACCGCGGATGCCCCGGAGGCGGTCAGCGACACACCCTCCCAGGCGAACGGCAGGCCGCCCCGGCTGATGGCGCCGAGATCGGTGTAGGCGGCCGCGTGCTGGGCGGCGTCGAGCAGCGCCGGGTGCAGACCGAAGGCGCTCGCCTCGGAGTCGGCGCCGTCCGGCAGGGTGACCTCGGCGAACACCTCGTCACCGCGCCGCCACGCGGCGCGCAGGCCCTGGAAGACCGGGCCGTAGTCGAAGCCGAGTCCGGCGAGGCGCTCGTAGCAGCCGTCCAGGTCGACGGGTTCCGCGCCGGGCGGCGGCCACACCGTGGCGTCGAAGCCGGGGTCCGCGGGGTCCGCGCCCGGTGTGCCCGGGGCCAGTACACCGGTGGCGTGCTGCGACCAGGGGAGGTCCACGACGCCCTCGGCCCGCGAGTAGATGCCCAGCGGGCGGCGTCCCGCGACGTCGGCGGCGCCGACGCGGACCTGGAGCTGTACGGCGCCGTGCTCGGGGAATGCCAGGGGCGCGGCGAGGGTCAGCTCCTCGACCCGGTCGCAGTCGACCTCGTCACCGGCGCGGATGGCCAGCTCGACGAAGGCCGTTCCCGGCAGCAGGGCCCGGCCCCGCACTCCGTGGTCGGCGAGCCAGGGGTGGGACTGCACCGACAGCCTGCTGGTGAACAGGGCGCCCTCGCCGTCGGCCAGTTCGACGGCCGCGCCCAGCAGGGGGTGCCCGGCGGAGCCGAGGCCCGCCGCGCGCATGTCGCCGGCCTTGTTGAGGGAGACGGCCGGCCAGTAGCGCTGGTTCTGGAAGGGGTAGGTCGGCAGGTCCACCTGCCGGGCGCCGGATCCGGCGTAGAGCCCGGCCCACCGCACGGTGGCGCCGCGGACGTGCACCTGCGCGAGGGCGGTGACCGCGGCGAGCTCCTCGGGGCGGTCCTTGCGCAGCAGCGGCACGATCGCCGCCCCGTCCGGCAGCGAGTCCTGGGCCATGGCGGAGAGCACCCCGTCCGGGCCCAGTTCCAGCAGGGTGGTGACGCCTCGTCCGGTGAGGGTGCGGACGCCGTCGGCGAACCGTACGGCCTCCCGTACGTGCCTGACCCAGTAGTCGGCGGAGCACAGCTCCTCGACCGCGGCGATGCGGCCGGTCACGTTCGACACCACCGGGATCCGGGGTTCCTGGTACGTGAGGCCCTCCGCGACGGCGCGGAACTCCTCCAGCATCGGCTGCATGAGCGGTGAGTGGAAGGCGTGCGAGACGCGCAGCCTGCTGGTCTTGCGCTTCTGTGTCTCGAAGTGCGCGGCGATGTCCAGTACGGCGCTCTCGTCGCCCGCGATCACCACGGACTCGGGCCCGTTGACCGCGGCGATGGACACCCGGTCGGTGAGCAGCGGTGCGACCTCGTCCTCGGTCGCCCGTACGGCGACCATGGCGCCGTCGCGCGGCAGGGCCTGCATCAGCGAGGCGCGGGCCGTCACGAGGCGGCAGGCGTCCTCCAGTGAGAACACGCCGGCCACATGGGCGGCGGCGATCTCACCGATGGAGTGGCCGCCGACGAAGTCGGGGGTGACGCCGAGCGACGCGACGAGGCGGTACAGCGCCACCTCGATCGCGAAGAGCGCCGGTTGGGTCCAGCGGGTCTCGCCCAGTTCCGTGGGGTCGGTTCCCCAGACGATGTCCCGCAGCGGACGGTCGCAGTGCGTGTCGAGTGCGTCGGCGACCGCGTCGAACGCCTCGGCGAACACCGGGAAGCGCGCGTGGAGTTCACGGCCCATGCCGAGCCGCTGGGAGCCCTGGCCCGAGAACAGTACGGCGAGCGGGCCTTCGCCGGCGACGCCCTGGGCGACCTCCGTGGCGTCGGCGCCCCCGGCGAGCAGGACGGCCCGGTGTTCGAAGACCGAGCGGCCCACGGCGAGGGAGAAGCCCACATCGGCCGGCCGGATGCCCGGGTTCCGCTCGATGAACGAGAGCAGTCGTGCGCGCTGGGCCTCCAGCGCCGCCGCGGTCCTGCCGGCGATGGCCCAGGGGATGACGCCCGGTTCCACGGCGTCCTCGGCGACGGCGTCCTCGGTGGCGGCTTTCGCGGCCGCCGGCGGCGCCTGCTCAAGGATCACGTGCGCGTTGGTGCCGCTGACTCCGAAGGAGGAGACCGCGGCCCGCCGGGCCCGTCCGGTCTCCGGCCACTCGACGGGCTCGTTCAGCAGCTCCACCGAGCCGGTGGTCCAGTCGACGTCGGCGGACGGCTCGGCCGCGTGCAGGCTGCGCGGCATCAGCCCGTGCCGCATCGCCATGATCATCTTGATGACGCCCGCGGCGCCCGAGGCCGCCTGCGTGTGTCCGATGTTCGACTTGACGGAGCCCAGCCGCAGCGGGCGCTCGCGGTCCTGGCCGTAGGTGGCCAGCAGCGCCTGTGCCTCGATCGGGTCGCCGAGCGTCGTACCCGTACCGTGCGCCTCGACGATGTCCACGTCGCCGGGCGCCAGCCGGGCGTTCTCCAGCGCGGCGCGGATGACCCGCCGCTGCGAGGGGCCGTGGGGGGCCGACAGACCGTTGGACGCGCCGTCCTGGTTGATCGCGCTGCCGCGCAGTACGGCCAGGACCGGGCGTCCCGCCCGCTGCGCGTCGGAGAGCCGCTCCAGTACGAGGACGGCGGCGCCCTCGCCCCAGCCGGTGCCGTCGGCGTCGTCGGAGAACGACTTGCACCGGCCGTCGGCGGCCATCCCGTTCTGCGCGGTGAAGGAGACGAAGGGGCCCGGCGTGGCCATCACGGACGCCCCGCCGGCCAGGGCCATCGTGCACTCGCCGTTGCGCAGGGACTGCGCCGCCCAGTGCAGCGCGACCAGCGAGGAGGAGCAGGCCGTGTCGACCGTGACGGCCGGCCCCTCGGCGCCGAGTGTGTAGGAGAGACGGCCCGAGATGACGCTGGCGGCGTGCCCGGTCGTGGCATAGAGCTCCATGTCCTCGTCGGACGCCTTGACCACCGAGCCGTAGTCCTGCCCGGCGGTGCCGACGAACACGCCAGCCCGGCTGCCGCGCAGCGTGGCCGGGTCGATCCCGGCCCGCTCCAGCGCCTCCCAGGACACCTGGAGCAGCAGCCGCTGCTGGGGGTCCATGGCGACGGCCTCACGGGGGGAGATCCCGAAGAACCCGGGGTCGAACTCCGCCATGTCGTAGAGGAACCCGCCCTCCCTGGCCAGGCTGCGGCCGGGGCCGTCCCCCGCGAGGCGGTCCAGGTCCCAGCCACGGTCGGCGGGGAAGCCGGCCATGACGTCGCGGCCCTCGGCGACCAGCTCCCACAGGGCCTCGGGGGAGGTCACCCCGCCCGGGTAGCGGCAGCCGATTCCGACGACGGCGATGGGCTCCTCCGCAGCCGCCACCAGCTGCTGATTCTGCTGACGGAGCCGCTCGATCTCCTTCAGGGACGACCGCAGCGCCTCGACATACTTATTGGGGGACGTGCTCATCGTTCTCTCCAGATCTCTTTCAGTTCGCCGAGTTCTCGGTGGCGAGCCGCAGCAGGCTTTCCGCGTCCATGTCGTCGAGCGAGTCGCTCCCGCCGTCGGCCGCCGGGCCTGAGGCCTCGGCGTCGTCGGCGGTGGCGAGTTTCAACACCATGTCCAGCAGGCCCGCTTTGCGGAGTCGGCTGATCGGGACGGATGCGAGGACGTCGCGCATGCGCGCTTCCGGGTCGTTCGCCCGGTCCGCGTCCTGCGCGGGTACGGCCCCGAAGAGGAGCGGGGCGAGATGCTGCGCGAGTGCGGCCGGGGTCGGGTGGTCGAAGACCAGCGCCGCCGGCAGGGGCAGGCCGAGGCCGGTCCGCAGCCGGTTTCGCAGCTCGACCGCCGTCACGGAGTCGAACCCGACGTCGCGGAAGGCCCGGGTCGCCGGGATGGCGTCGGCCACGTCGTGGCCGAGTGTCGCCGCCGCGTCGGCGCGTACCGCTTCGAGCAGGGCGCGGGCGCGCTCCGCGGTCGGCAGTGCGTCGAGCCGCCGCCGCAGCGGCGGTACGTCGGCGTCGGTGTCGCCGGTGGGGAGGCCGTTCTCGGTGGCCAGCGCCTGGCCGGCCTCCGGGATCCCGGCCAGCAGGGGGCTGGGCCTGGTCGCGGTGAAGCTGGGGGTGAACACGTCCCAGTCCATCGACGCCACCGTGAGCGCCGTGTCGTCGTCCTCCAGCATCCGCTGGAGGGCGGCGAGGGCCGGCGCCGGTTCCATCGCCCGTACGCCCTGGCGCCGCAGCCGCTCATGGACCTCGAAGACCGTGGCCATGCCGACCTCGGCCCAGGTGCCCCAAGAGACGGACGAGGCGGTGAGGCCCTCGGCCCTGCGGTACTCGGCCAGCGCGTCGAGGAACGCGTTGGCCGCCGCGTATCCGGGCTGGCCGCCGCTGCCCCAGATGGCCGCGCCCGAGGAGAACAGGACGAACGCGTCCAGGTCCAGGTCGCGGGTCAGTTCGTGCAGATGCAGGGCGGCGGTCAGCTTCGACCGCATGAGCGCGTCGAGCTGTCCGAGCGTCAGTGACCGCACGGTGTCGTCGCCGTCCGCGACCCCCGCGGAGTGGAACACGGAGGTCAGCGGGGAATCGGCGGGGATCGCCGCGAGTACGCCGGCCAGCGCCGCGCGGTCGGCGGCGTCGCAGGCCGCGATGGTGACCCGGGCGCCCAGTTCCTCCAGTTCCGCGCGCAGTCCGGCCGCGCCGGGCGCGTCCTCGCCGCGGCGGCTGGTCAGCACCAGGTGTTCGGCGCCGCGTTCGGCCATCCAGCGGGCGACCCGGCCACCGATACCGCCGGTGCCGCCGGTGATCAGTGCCGTACCGCGGCCCTGCCAGCGGCGTCCGGGGGTGGCGACCGCGGGCGCGGCGTGCACCATGCGGCGTCCGTAGACACCCGAGGGTCGGATGGCGACCTGATCCTCACCGTCGAGGCCGGCCAGCACGGCGGTCAGCCGGGCCGCGGCCCGCGCGTCCACCGTCCCGGGGAGGTCGACGAGACCGCCCCAGCGGTCCGGGTGCTCCAGCGCGACCACGCGGCCGAGGCCCCACAGCGCGCCCTGCACCGGGCTGGTCAGCCGGTCGTCCCGGCCGACGGAGACGGCGCCGCGGGTGGCGCACCACAGCGGTGCGCCGAGCCCGGCGTCGCCCAGTGCCTGGACGAGGGTGAGCGTCAGGGCCAGCCCGCCGGGCACCGAGCCGAAGTCCGGATGCCTTTCCTCGACGGGGGCCAGCAGCGACAGCACGCCCGCGAACTCGCCTCCGTCGGCGGCCAGTTCAGTGAGCCGCTGGGCCCAGACGGTGCGGTCGGCGCCCTCGGTCCCGGCTTCGAACAGGACCGTGTCCCGGCCGAGCGCGGCGAGCGCGGTGGAGACCCACGGGTCGTCGGTCCCGCCTGCCGCGACCACCGCGAGCCAGCGGCCCTCGGCAGGGCCGGCGGCCGGCTCGCTCAGCCGGGTCCAGTCGACGCGGTAGCGCCACT
Organism: Streptomyces sp. NPDC042201; assembly: GCF_055582185.1. Lineage (NCBI taxonomy): Bacteria > Bacillati > Actinomycetota > Actinomycetes > Kitasatosporales > Streptomycetaceae > Streptomyces > Streptomyces sp. NPDC042201. Next base: position 135,611 of record NZ_JBVJDS010000004.1, read on the forward strand.
CGTTGACGAGTGAGCGCTCCCGCGACTTGGCGCGCCAGGCCGAGAGCGTGGGCAGTACGGCGCCGAGCGAGGAACGCTCACCGTTGGCTCCGACGCCCAGTTCGTCGGCGAGGGACTCCAGGTCCTCGTTCTCGACGAGCCGCCAGAACGCCGCGTCCGCGTCGGTGCCGGTCGCGCCGCCGTTCTCGACGGGCTTCTGCTCCGGCCAGTAGCGCCGGCGCTGGAAGGCGTACGTCGGCAGCTCCACCGGGGTGAGACCGCCGGCCGGGTACGCCGTGCGCCAGTCGACCGGTGTCCCGTGCACATGCGCCTCGGCGAGGGAGGCCAGGAAGCGCCCGGTGTCGCCCTCGTCCCGGCGCAGCGACCCCAGGACCACCGCGGATCCGGCGGCTTCCGCCACTGTCTCCTGGGTCTCCTGGATGGGCCCGGCCAGTACGGGATGCGGGCTGGCCTCGATGAAGACCCGGTGCCCGTCGGCCAGCAGCGCCCGGGTCGCCTCCTCCATCCGTACCGTCTGCCGCAGGTTGGTGTACCAGTAGTCGCCGTCGAACGCGGCTGTCTCCAGCCGGCCGCCGGTCACCGTCGAGTAGAAGGGCACCCGGGGAGAGGTGGAGCGGACGGTGGCGAGCACCCGCGACAGCTCGTCGCGTACCGCTTCGACGTGCGCCCCGTGCGAGGCGTAGTCCACCGAGACCTTGCGGGCGCGGACGTTCTGCTGTTCGCACGCGGCGAGCAGTTCGTCCAGGGCCCGGGCGTCGCCGGACACGACGACCGAGGAGGGTCCGTTGACCGCCGCCACCGAGAGGAGTTCACTCCAGGGTGCCAGCAGGGCCGTCACCCGCTCGACCGGCGCGGCCACCGACATCATGCCGCCCAGGCCGGAAAGACGGGGCAGGGCCTGGCTGCGCAGTGCGACGACGGCCGCGGCGTCCTCCAGGGTCAGCGCGCCGGCCACGTACGCCGCGGCGATCTCGCCCTGCGAGTGGCCGACCACCGCCGCGGGCTCGACGCCGTAGGAGCGCCAGAGCGCGGACAGCGCCACCATCATCGAGAACAGCGCGGGCTGGACCACGTCCACCCGTTCGAGCAGGGCCGGGTCTCCTTCACCGGCCAGCACGTCGTGCAGCGACCAGTCGATGTACGGGGCCAGCGCCTCGGCGCACGCGTCCACGGTCTCCCGGAACACGTCGGAGCTCGCGAGCAGGTCGCGGCCCATCCCCCACCACTGGGATCCCTGGCCGGGGAAGACGAACACCGGGCCGCCGGCCGCGTCCTCGTCCGCCACCCCGCGCACCACGCCCGCGGCGCTCCGCTCGGTGACCAGCGCGTCCAGGGAGCGCAGGAAGTCGTCCCTGCTCTCGCCGAGCACCACGGCGCGGTGGGCGAAGGTGGACCGGCCGGCCGCCAGCGACCAGCCCACCCGCGCGGGCGACAGGAGAGGGTCGGCGTCGGCGTGGGCGAGCAGCCGGGCCGCCTGCTCACGCAGCGCTCCGTCGGACTTCGCCGAGATCAGCCAGGGCAGCACGCCTTCGTGTGCCGCGTCCTGTCCGGGCTCGTCCGGCGTCTCCTCGGCAGGCTGATCGGCCGGCTCTTCGGCCGCGGGGGCCTGTTCCAAGATGAGGTGCGCGTTGGTGCCGCTGATCCCGAAGGACGAGACTCCGGCCCGCCTCGGGCGGCCGGCGTCCGGCCACGCGGTCTGCTCGTGCAGCAGCTCCACCGCGCCCGCGGTCCAGTCGACGTGCGACGACGGAGTGCCCGCGTGCAGTGTCCTGGGAAGGACACCGTCACGCATGGACATCACCATTTTGATGACCCCGGCGACCCCGGCGGCCGCCTGTGTGTGACCGATGTTGGACTTGAGCGAGCCCAGCCAGAGCGGGCGCTCCGGATCCCGGTCCTGGCCGTACGTCGCCAGCAGTGCCTGCGCCTCGATCGGGTCGCCGAGTTTGGTGCCGGTGCCGTGCGCCTCCACCGCGTCCACATCCGCCGTCGACAGACCGGCGTTGGCCAGCGCCTGGCGGATCACCCGCTGCTGCGAGGGGCCGTTGGGCGCGGTGAGTCCGTTGGACGCGCCGTCCTGGTTGATCGCCGAGCCGCGTACCACCGCGAGCACGCGGTGCCCGTTGCGCCGCGCGTCCGAGAGGCGCTCCATCAGGACGACGCCGACGCCTTCCGCCAGCGTCATCCCGTCGGCGGCTTCGGAGAACGGCTTGCAGCGGCCGTCGAGCGCGAGCGCCCGCTGCCGGCTGAAGCCCACGAAGGCGTGCGGGGTGGCCATCACGGCCGCGCCGCCGGCCAGCGCGAGAGAGCTCTCGCCGCTGCGCAGCGACTGGCACGCCAGATGCATCGCGACCAGCGAGGACGAGCAGGCGGTGTCGACGGTGACGGCGGGGCCCTCGAAGCCGAAGAGGTAGGACACCCGGCCCGACAGCACGCTGGCCGCCGTGCCGGTGACCATGTGCACCTCGGAGCCCTCGGCTCCGTTCTGCACGCTCGATGAGTAGTCCTGGTAGCTGGCGCCGATGAACGTACCGGCGGTGCTGCCGCGCAGCGAGTCCAGCTCGATTCCGGCACGCTCGAAGGCTTCCCAGGACGTTTCCAGCAGCAGGCGCTGCTGCGGGTCCATGGACACCGCTTCACGCGGCGAGATGCCGAAGAACCCGGGGTCGAACTCGGCCGCCTCGTGCAGGAATCCGCCCTGGACGGAGTAGGTCCTGCCCTGCCGGTCCGGGTCAGGGTCGTAGAGCCCCTGGGCGTCCCAGCCACGGTCGGCCGGGAACTCCGAGATGACATCGGCGCCGTCGAGGGCGATTCGCATCAGCTCTTCGGGGGAGCCGGCGCCGCCGGGGTAGCGGCAGCTCATGCCGATGATGGCGATCGGCTCGTCGTCGGCGTCGGTACCGGCGGACGCGGTCGCCGCCGGCGACGCCTGCGCGTCACCCACGGCCTGGGACCGCAGGAAGCCGGCCAGCACGGCGGGGCTCGGGTAGTCGAAGACCATGGTCGACGGCAGCTTCAGACCGGTGGCCGACACGAGGCGGTTGCGCAGGTCCACCGCGGTGACCGAGTCGAAGCCGATGTCCCGGAAGGCGCGCCGCTCGGGGAACGCCTCGGCGGAGGCGTGGCCCAGGACGGCGGCCGCCTCCGTACGGACGAGATTCAGCAGCAGGCGTTCCTGCTCGGGGGCGGTCAGCTCGTGCAGCCGCGCCGCGAGATCGCTCATCTCCGGCCCTGCGCCGCCCTGTTCGGCGCTCTCCGCCAGCTGCCGTCGTACCTCGGGCACCTCGTCGAAGAGGCGTGTGGGGCGGCCGGAGGTGAAGACGGGGTAGTACGTGTCCCAGTCGACGTCCGTCACCCCGATGACGGTCTCGTCGTCGTCCAGGACCCGCTTCAGCCCGCTCAGCGCCAGCTGCGGGTCCAGGTACTGGAGACCGCTGCGGCGGATCTGGTGCGGGTCGGCGAGCTCGCGCTCGATGTCGTCGGGCCACTTGCCCCAGTGCAGCGAGGTGGTGCGCAGGCCACGGGCCCGGCGCTGGGTGGCGAGCGCGGCGAGGTAGGCGTTGCCCGCCACATACGCGGCGTGCGCGCCACTGCCCCACATGCCGGCCGTGGACGAGTAGAGGATGAAGTCGTCCAGTTCCTCGTCGTCCAGCAGCTCGTCCAGGTGCCGGGCGCCGGCGACCTTCGCGTGCACGACGTCGGAGAAGGACTCCATGCTGGTCTCGGCCAGCGAGTACAGCTCGATGACGGCGGCCGTGTGGATGACCGTACGGACCGTGCGGCCGTCGTTCTTGAGGTTCGTCAGGAGCGCGGCCACCGCGTCGCGGTCGGTGACGTCGCAGGCGGCGATGGTCGCTTCGGTGCCCAGCTCGCCCAGTTCGGCGACGAGTTCCGGAGCACCGGGGGCCTCGATGCCCCGCCGGCTCACCAGCACCAGATGCTCGGCGCCGTGCGCCGCCAGCCAGCGGGCGAGGCCGGGGGCGAGGGTGCCCGAGCCGCCGGTGACGAGCGTGGTGCCGCGCGGCTTCCAGTCCCGGGACGAGGCCTTCCGGCCGGCGCCGGCGCGGACGATACGACGGGTCAGCACACCGGAGGACCGGATGGCGAGCTGGTCCTCCTCGCCCAGCGCGCCCGCCAGGGCGGACACCAGACGCTGACCGGCCCGCTGGTCCAGCACCGGCGGCAGATCGATGACCCCGCCCCAGCGCTGCGGATGCTCCAGCGCCGTCGTCCAGCCCACCCCGGCCACCTGAGCCTGCGCGGGGGACGTGACCTCGTCGGAACGGCCCGTGGAGACCGCACCCTGGGTGAGGAACCACAGCGGGGCGCCGATTCCGGCGTCGCCCAGGGCCTGCACCAGGGACACCGTCAGCGCGAGCCCGAGGGACAGGCCGGGGTACCGCTCGCCCGGCTTCTCGGCCCGGGCGAGCACGGACACGATTCCGGCGACCTCGCCGCTCCCGGCCAGCCGCTCCGCCAGAACCGTACGGTCCACACACGACTCGTCCAGCACCAGACGCCGTACCTCGGCGCCCGATCCGCTCAGTGCGTCGACGACATCCGCGTCGTCGATCCCCTCGGTGGACACCACCAGCCAGGTCCCGGACACGGAAGCCTGCGGAACATTGCCGGCCGGGGACCAGGAGACGCGATAGCGCCAGGAATCAACGGTCGACCGGTCCTGCCGCGACCTGCGCCACGAGGAGAGCGCCGGCAGCACGGCGGCCACCGAGCCCTCGTCCGTACGCAGCGTCGAGGACAGCGCGGAGAGATCCTCCTGCTCCACCGCCGACCAGAACGCCGCGTCCAGGGGATCGACCGCGGCGACCTGGTCGAGCACGTCGGGGATGTTCCAGAAACGCTCGTGCTGGAAGGCGTAGGTGGGCAGGTCCACCCGTCGGGCGTCCGTGCCCGCGAAAACGCCCGCCCAGTCGACATCGACGCCACGGACGAAGACCTCGGCGGCCGAGAGCAGGAACCGCGACAGACCACCCGTGTCCCGGCGCAATGTCCCTGTCGCGACAGCGGGTTCGCCCGCATCGTCGATCATGTCCTGCACCGACATCGTCAGCACCGGATGAGAACTGACCTCCACGAAGGCACGGTGCCCGCTGCCCAGGAGGTCGAGGACCGCGTCGGCGAACCTGACCCGCTGCCGCAGATTACGGAACCAGTACCCGGCGTCCATCTGCTCGGTGTCCAGCCAGTCACCGGTGACCGTCGAGAAGAACGGCACCTCGGAGACGCGCGGACGCACCGGCCCCAGCTCACGCAGGAGTTCGTCGCGCAGGTCCTCGACCTGGGCGGAGTGCGAGGCATAGTCCACCGCGATCCGGCGGACCCGCACCTCCTCGGCCGTCAGCTCCGCGAACAGCTCGTCCAGGGCCTCCGGCTCACCCGAGACGACAACCGAGCGCGGGCCGTTGACCGCCGCGACGGACACCCGGCCCGACCACGCCTCCAGCCGGCTCTCCACCTCGGCCACGGGCAGCGGGAGCGACATCATCCCGCCATGCCCCGCCAGCCGCCGGCCGATCGCCTGGCTGCGCAGCGCCACCACCCGCGCGCCGTCCTCCAACGACAGCGCGCCCGAGGCCACCGCGGCCGCGATCTCGCCCTGCGAGTGCCCCACCACGGCGTCCGGCTCGACACCGCGCGAACGCCACAGCGCGGCCAACGACACCATCACCGAGAAGGACGCGGGCTGGACCACGTCCACCCGCTCCAGCGACGGGGCGCCCTCCGCGCCACGCAGCACATCCACCAACGACCAGTCGGTGAACTCACTCAGCGCCGCCGCGCATTCACCGATCCGCTCGGCGAAGACCGGCGACTCGTCCAGCAGACGAGCCCCCATCCCCACCCACTGCGAACCCTGACCCGGGAAGACGAACACCGTCTTCCCCTCCACATCGGCCACACCGTCGACCAGACCGGCCCAGGACTCGGCGGCGCCCAGCGCGCGGGCTCCGGCCAGGAGTTCGTCGTGGTCCTCGCCGACCAGCACGGCGCGGTGGTCGAACACCGACCGCGACGAGACCAGCGAGAAGCCCACATCGGCCGGCCGCGGCTGCTGACCGGTCCCGGCATCGGTCGCCACACCGGTCTCCGCCCAGGAGACGAGAGCCGTCGCCTGGTCCCGTACCGCCGACCGGCCGCGACCTGACACCACCCACGGCACCACGCCGCCCGCGACGGGCACCGGCTCCGTCTGCGGCTCGGCCTCCTCGGCGGCCGGCGCCTCTTCGAGCAGCGCGTGGGCGTTCGTTCCACTGATGCCGAACGACGACACCGCGCACCGGCGCGGCCTTCCCGTCTCCGGCCACTCCACGGCCTCCGACAGCAGCCGCACCGCGCCGGACGACCAGTCCACCTGTGACGACGGGGACTGCGCGTGCAAGGTCCGCGGCAGCACCCCGTTGCGCAGCGCCATCACCATCTTGATGACCCCGGCGACCCCGGCGGCCGCCTGCGTGTGACCGATGTTGGACTTGAGCGAGCCCAGCCACAGCGGGCGCTCCGGATCCCGGTCCTGGCCGTACGTCGCCAGCAGCGCCTGCGCCTCGATCGGGTCACCGAGCCTGGTGCCGGTGCCGTGCGCCTCCACCGCGTCCACATCCGCCGTCGACAGACCCGCCTGCGCGAGGACCTGGCGGACCACCCGCTCCTGCGAGGGACCGTTGGGCGCGGTGAGCCCGTTGGACGCGCCGTCCTGGTTGACGGCGGAGCCGCGCAGTACGGCGAGGACCTGGTGCCCGTTGCGCCGGGCGTCCGAGAGGCGCTCCGCGACGAGTACGCCGACGCCTTCGCCCCAGCCCGTACCGTTCGCGTCGTCGGAGAACGCCTTGCAGCGGCCGTCGGGCGCCAGCCCGCCCTGCTTGCTGAACTCCACGAAGACCGAGGGCTCCGACAGCACCGTGACGCCGCCGATGACGGCGAGCGAGGACTCGCCGTTGCGCAGCGACTGCGCCGCCACGTGCAGCGCGACCAGCGAGGAGGAGCAGGCCGTGTCGACCGTGATGGCGGGGCCTTCGAGCCCGAGGGTGTAGGCGAGCCGGCCCGACAGCACACTGGCCGCGGTTCCGGTCAGCGCGTGCCCCTGGAGCTCACCGGCCGTTCCGGCCGACGGCTGTCCCCAGTGGTAGGCGCCGACGAAGACACCGGCCTGGCTGCCGCGCAGCGAGGTCGGGGCGATCCCGGACCGTTCCAGGGCTTCCCACGACACTTCGAGCAGCAGCCGCTGCTGGGGGTCCATCGCGAGGGCCTCGCGCGGGGAGATACCGAAGAATCCGGCGTCGAATTCCGCCGCCTCGTAGAGAAATCCGCCCTCGTGGGTCGCGCTGCTGCCCTCTCCGTCGCCGGTGAGCCGGTCCAGATTCCAGCCGCGGTCCGCCGGGAATCCGGAGATGGCGTCGCCACCGGAATCGACGAGATCCCACAGGGCCTCCGGGGAGCGGACGCCGCCGGGGAGGCGGCAGCTCATTCCCACAAGGGCGATGGGCTCGTTGTTCTTGAGTTCCAGTTCGCCGATGCGCTGACGCGCGCGGCGGAGATCTGAGGTGACCCGCCTCAAGTAGTCGACGACTTTGTCCTGCTGGTCTTCTGGCACCGGTCCGTCCTCATCATCGGGTCGCGAACGAAAGCAACAATTCGTTATGTGGTTTCGAACTCTTCATCGATGATGTCGAGCAGCCTGTCGACCGACACCGTCTCGATGTCCTCGCCCGAAGAGCGCATTGCGGATGGCGCGGATTGTCGTAGCGTGTAAACGATTTTCTCCAGGCGGTCCGCGATCCCCTGGCGTTCGGAGCCGTCCGCCGGAACCGATTGCATGACAGCCTCGAACCTGGCGAGTTCGTCGTCCGCCGAACCCGTCGCGGCGGTGGCGGGGGCGGTGAGGTTGGCCGACAGATACTCGGCCACCAGAACCGGAGTCGGGAAGTTGAATACGAGCGTGCTGGGGAGCCGCCGGCCGGTGAGGGCATTGAGCCGGTCGCAGAGTTCGACCCCCGCCAGTGAGTCGAATCCCATTTCCTTGAAGACCTGCTGGGCGCCGACGGCGTCCGGGCTGCCGTGGCCGAGCACCGCGGCGGCCTCGGTCCGTACCAGATCCAGCAGATAGCGGGCCCGCTTGCTCTCCGGCATGCCGTCCAGCCGGGTCACCAGCGTGGGCGCTTCGCCGCCCGCCACACCGGGCTTCGCCGCCGCCGGCCGGGTGGTGCGCGGTCCTTCGGCCGGTGTCGCGGTCCCGCTGTGGGCCTCCCGCAGGGCGGGGGCCTTCTCCTCCTCCGACAACGGGCGGACGCGCAGCGCCTCGACCGAGAGCACCGGCGCCCCGCAGATGTCGGCAGCCAGCAGCGACATCGCGTCGTCGTCGCGCGGGGAGAGCCGTATCCGCAGCGCCGAGGCGCCGAAGGCGTGCAGGGACACCCCTTGCCAGCAGAGCGGGAGGCTGCCGCCGTCCGTCATGGCCGCGTGCCGGGCCGCGTCGAGCAGGGCGGGATGCAGACCGTACGACTCCGCGTCCGGCACCCCGGAGGGCAGGGCGGCCTCGGCGTAGATCTCGTCGCCGCGCCGCCACAGCGCCCGCAGCCCGCGGAAGAGCGGGCCGTAGTCGAAGCCGCTGTCGGCCAGCCGCTCGTAGTGGTCTTCCAGGTCCACCGGCACCGCGCCCTCCGGCGGCCAGACGCCCGCGCCGAGTCCGTCGTCCGGCGCGGTGTCGTCCGAGCCGGGTGTCAGCACACCGGTCGCGTGCTGCGCCCACGGCTCGTTCACCGCACCCTCCGGCCTGGAGTGGATGGTGACGACGCGCCAGCCGATTCCGTCCGCCGCGCTGACGCGTATCTGGATCCGGGCCGCCCCGTGTTCGGGCAGGACGAGGGGTTCGGTCAGGACCAGCTGCTCGATCCGGTCGCAGCCGACCTCGTCGCCGGCGCGGACGACCAGTTCCAGGAAGGCCGTGCCCGGCAGCAGGATCCGCCCCGCGATCACGTGGTCGGCCAGCCAGGGGTGCGAGCGCGCCGAGAGAGTGCCGGTGAACACCAGGCCCTCGCCGTCGGCGAGTTCCAGCGTGGCGCCCAGCAGGGGGTGTCCGGTCGCGCCCGCGCCGGAGCCGCCGGTGCCGTCCGCCGGCGCGGCCGGCCAGAAGCGCTCGTGCTGGAAGGCGTACGTCGGCAGATCGACCCGCCGGGCCGCCAGGTCCGCGAAGAAGCTGCGCCAGTCGACCGGGACACCGGCGGTGTGCAGCCGGCCCAACGCGGTGACCAGGGCGGTTTCCTCGGTACGGTCCTTGCGCAGAGCGGGCACGACGGTCATGCGCGGGGCCGCCTCGCCCAGGCTGCCCTGGGCCATCGCGGACAGCACGCCGCCGGGCCCCAGTTCCAGCAGAACGTCCACGTTCTCGTCCAGCAGCGCCGTGATCCCGTCGGCGAAGCGAACCGCCTGCCGTACATGCTCCACCCAGTACTCGGGGGTGCTCAGCTGCCCGGTGGACAGCTCGCCGGTGAGGTTCGAGATCACGGGTACGGCCGGCTCGTGGAAGGCCAGTCCCTCCACGACGTGCCGGAAGTCCGCGAGCATCGGGTCCATCAGCGGGGAGTGGAAGGCGTGCGACACCGACAGCCGGTTCGTCTTGCGCGCCAGTGCGGTGAAGTGTGCGGCGATCTCCAGGACCGCGCTCTCCTCGCCCGCGACCACCACGGACTCGGGTCCGTTGACAGCGGCGACGGACACCTCGTCCGCGCGCCCGGCGAGCAGCGGCAGGACCTCGTCCTCGGCGGCCTGCACGGCCACCATCGCCCCGCCCGGGGGCAGCGCCTGCATCAGTGAGGCGCGCGCCGCGACCAGCCGGCAGGCGTCGGCCAGCGAGAAGACTCCGGCGACATGCGCGGCCGCGATCTCGCCGATCGAGTGGCCGCCCACGACAGCGGGGCGTACGCCGAGGGACTCCATCAGGCGGAACAACGCCACCTCGATGGCGAACAGGGCGGGCTGGGTCCAGCCGGTACGGTTCAGCCGCTCCGGGTCGTCACCCCACATGACCGCGCGCAGCGGGCGGTCGAGGTACGCGTTCAGTTCGGACTCCACCGCGTCCAGGGCGTCGGCGAACGCCGGGAAACGCTCGTACAGTTCGCGTCCCATACCGAGCCGCTGGCTGCCCTGGCCGGGGAAGAGCACCGCTGTGGCGCCGTCGCCGGCCACGCCGCGGGCCGCTGCGCCCACATTCTGCGCCTCGCCGGGCGCAAGGGACGGGAGCAGCACGGCCCGGTGGCGCAGCGCCGCCCGGCCCGTCGCCAGCGAGAAGCCGACATCCACCGGGCTGAGCCCGGGGTGGCCGTCCACGAAGGAGGTGAGGCGGGCCAGTTGGGCGTCGAGGGCCGCCTCGGTCCTGGCCGATACGAGCCACGGCACGACGCCGGGCGCCGCTTCGGGCTCGCGGCCGGGCGGGGCGGGCGGGCCTGTGCGCGGCTCGGCGGCCGGGGCCTGCTCGATGATCATGTGGGCGTTGGTGCCGCTGATGCCGAAGGACGACACCCCCGCCCGGCGCGGACGCCCGTCCTCGCCCCACAGGGCCGGCTCGGTGAGCAACTCCACCGCGCCGCTCGTCCAGTCCACCTGGGACGTCCGCTTGTTCACATGCAGGGTCCGCGGCATCAGCCCGTACCGCATGGCCATCACCATTTTGATGACGCCCCCGACACCGGCGGCCGCCTGGGCGTGCCCGATGTTCGACTTGAGGGAGCCGAGCCACAGCGGGCGTCCGGGGGCGCGGCCCTGGCCGTACGTGGCCAGCAGCGCCTGCGCCTCGATCGGGTCGCCGAGCTTCGTGCCGGTGCCGTGTGCCTCCACCACGTCGACCTCGGCCGGGGAGAGGCCCGCGTCGGCCAGCGCCTGACGGATCACCCGCTCCTGGGCCTGGCCGCTCGGTGAGGTCAGCCCGTTCGACGCGCCGTCCTGGTTGGTGGCGGAGCCGCGGATGACGGCGAGGACGGGGTGCCCGTTGGCCCGCGCGTCGGACAGGCGTTCCAACACCACCATGCCCACGCCCTCGGCCCAGGCGGTGCCGTCCGCGTCGTCGGAGAACACCTTGCAGCGGCCGTCGGGTGCCAGGCCGCCCTGCCGGGAGTAGCCGACGAATCCCACCGGGGTGGACATCACCGTGACGCCGCCGGCCAGGGCCATCGAGCACTCCCCCGAGCGCAGCGAACGCGCCGCCCAGTGCAGGGCCACCAGCGAGGAGGAGGAAGCGGTGTCCACCGTGACCGCCGGTCCTTCGAGACCGAGGGTGTAGGCGAGCCGCCCGGAGGCGACGCTGGGCGAGAGGCCGGTCATGGCGTGGCCGGCCAGGTCCTCCCGCGAGCGCTGGGTGACGGTGGCGTAGTCCTGGCCGTTGGTGCCGACGAACACGCCGGTCCTGCTGCCGCGCAGCGACAGCGGGTCGATCCCGGCCCGCTCGACGGCCTCCCACGACGTTTCCAGCACCAGACGCTGCTGCGGGTCCGTGGACACCGCCTCGCGGGGCGACATACCGAAGAAGCCGGCGTCGAAGTCCGCCGCCTCGTGGAGGAATCCTCCCTCGCGGGTCACGCTGCGGCCGGGTCCTTCGCCGGCGAGCGTGTCCAGGTCCCAGCCGCGGTCCGCCGGGAAGCCGGAGATCGCGTCGCGGTCCGTCAGGACCAGATCCCACAGCTCCTCGGGGGAGCGCACCCCGCCCGGATAGCGGCACGCCATCCCGACGACCACTACCGGGTCTTCGTCGGCTCCGATCGTCATCACGTTGCACACCCCTAGGGAAAGTCGGGCCACGGACATCTCTCCGTGCCGGATCGTATGGGCGGCAAGGCTGTACTTTTCCCTAAGGAATTCGCCGGATCCCCCGCCGGTCATTGCGCGGCGGCGCGCGGACGGCTCGTACAGCGCGCACAAAGTCGCGGGACGGCGCGAAGACTAGGGATTCTCCGGAACGTGGTGTGAGACCAAGTTACTGTCCCGCTTCATCGCGCGGCGCGCCCGTCGATGCCGGCCGGTGCCGGTCCCCCCGGGACGGCGCGGACCGGGGGGCGGCGGCGATGAACGCGGCCACCCGGCGACCGGCCGTGTGTGTACGCGTGGCACCGAGCCATCGGACTGCCACTTCCGAAGGGTGTTGTCCATGGACTCGATTCGGCGGCCGATCCTGTTCGTCAGCTATGCCGAAAGCGGTCTCCTCAACCCGCTGCTCGTGCTGGCGGAGGAATTGTCACGTCGCGGAGTGGAAGACCTGTGGTTCGCGACGGATGAGAAAGGACGCTCCGATATCGGAGCGGTCAAAGTCAAAACCCCTGTCGAGTTCGCGTCCCTCGGCGAGGTCGTGTCCGAGATGTCGGCCGTCACCTGGGACGACGAGACGTATCGGGAGGTGACCCAGCGTTCGCGGTTCAAGGCGCATCGCGCGGTCATCAAGCACTCGTTCGCGCCGCGGTCGCGGGTTGAGAAGTACCGGCGTCTGGAAGCCATCGTCGACGAGGTCAAGCCGGCGCTGATGGTGATCGAGAGCATGTGCCAGTTCGGTTATGAACTGGCCATCACCAAGAAGATTCCCTTCGTGCTGGGCGTGCCGTTCGTGCCCAGCAATGTGCTCACGTCGCACGTGCCCTTCGCCAAGTCCTATACCCCGGGCGGCTTCCCGGTGCCGCACTCCGGTCTTCCGCTGGACATGAGCTTCCCGCAGCGGGTGGCCAACCAGCTGTTCCGGCTGCGGACGCTGGGGATGTTCATGACCTCTTCGATGCGGAAGGTGGTCGAGGAGGACAACCAGATCCGCGAGGAGCTGGGGATCGCGCCCGAGGCGCGCGCGATGATGGCCAGGATCGACCATGCCGAGATGGTGCTGTGCTACTCGGTGCCCGAACTGGACTACCCCTTCCCCGTGCCGGACAAGATGCGGCTGGTCGGTGCCATGGTGCCGCCGCTGCCGCAGGCACCGGACGACGACGGCCTCTCCGACTGGCTCGCCGCCCAGGACTCCGTCGTCTACATGGGGTTCGGCACGATCACCAGGCTGACGCGCGAGCAGGTCGGCGCGCTGGTGGAGGTGACGCGGCGGCTGTCGGACCGGCACGCGGTCCTGTGGAAACTGCCCAGGGAACAGCAGCATCTGCTGCCGGAGGATCTGCCGGACAATCTGCGGATCGAGAACTGGGTTCCCTCGCAGCTCGATGTCCTGGCCCATCCGAACGTCAAGGTCTTCTTCACCCACGCGGGCGGCAACGGCTATCACGAGGGGCTGTACTTCGGTAAGCCGCTGGTGGTGCGGCCGCTCTGGGTGGACTGCGACGACCAGGCGGTCCGCGGCCAGGACTTCGGCGTCAGCCTGACCCTCGACCGTCCGGAGACCGTCGATCCGGACGATGTGTACGACAAGCTCACCCGGGTGCTCGACGACAGCGCGTTCCGCGAGCGCGCGGAGCACTTCGGAGAGCTTCTGCGCGCGGCGGGCGGCCGGAGTTCGGCGGCGGACCTGCTGCTCGGCCTCCCGGTACTCGCCACAGCACCCGCTACTCACTGATCGGGGCATCCCATGTCTTTCACCCATCCGGTTTCCAAACCCTGGCTCGGCGGGCGTGAGCTCGAGTATGTGACCGAGGCCGTCAGCGACGGCTGGATCTCGTCGCAGGGGCCCTATGTCCGGCGGTTCGAGGAGGAGTTCGCCCGGTACAACGGGGTGGCGCACGGCGTCGCCTGTTCCTCGGGTACGACGGCGCTCACCCTTGCCCTGCGGGCGCTCGGCATCGGTCCCGGCGACGAGGTGATCGTCCCCGAGTTCACGATGATCGCGAGTGCCTGGGCGGTCACCTATGTGGGCGCGACCCCCGTCTTCGTGGACTGCGGGGACGACCTCAATATCGATGTCTCGCTCATCGAGGAGAAGATCACCTCCAGGACCAAGGTGATCATGCCCGTGCACATCTACGGGCGGCGGTGCGACATGGACCAGATCATGGATATCGCCTACGAGTACAACCTGCGTGTCGTGGAGGACTCCGCCGAGGCGCACGGCGTACGGCCGGTAGCCGACATCGCCTGCTTCTCGCTCTTCGCCAACAAGATCATCACCGCCGGCGAGGGCGGCGTCTGTCTCACCAATGACGAGCGGCTGGCCGAGCAGATGGCCCATCTGCGCGCGATGGCCTTCACCAAGGACCACAGCTTCCTGCACAAGAAGCTCGCCTACAACTTCCGTATGACGAGCATGCAGGCGGCCGTCGCCCTGGCGCAGACCGAGCAGCTGGACTCGATCCTGGAGACCCGCCGGGAGATCGAGCGGCGCTACGACGAGGGGCTGCGGGGCGTCGACGGGATCACGCTGATGCCGCCGCGCGACGTGCTGTGGATGTACGACCTGCGCGCGGAACGCCGTGAGGAGCTGCGTGCCTTCCTCGCGGCCGAGGGCATCGAGACCCGGCTGTTCTTCAAGCCGATGAGCCGGCAGCCCGGCTACTACGACGCGGACTGGCCGTCGCTGAACGCCAGCCGCTTCAGCGAGGACGGCTTCTATCTGCCGACCCATACCGGGCTGACCAAGGACGACCAGGAATTCATCACGGAGAAGGTCCGTGCGTTCTACGGCGCCTCGTGAGCCCCGCGAGGGAGTACGACACGGACGACACGGGAAGTTCCGATCCTCAGAGGAACCTAAAAGATGACAACTACTGACAGGTGCCCGGTCGCCTTCCCGCTGCGGCGGCCCGGCCAGACCTTTCCGCCGCCGGAGTACGCGGACTTCCGCGCGCAGGACGGCCTCGTACAGACGACGCTGCCCTCCGGGGTCCGGGTATGGCTGGTGACGCGGCACGAAGACGTACGTACGGTGCTCACCGATCCGCGGATCAGCTCCAACCCCTCGCACCCGGGTTTTCCCCGGGCGGCGAAGACCGGCGGTGTCCCGTCCCAGGACGAGGTGCCCGGCTGGTTCGTGGCGCTGGACCCGCCGGAGCACGGCAGGTTCCGCAAGACGCTGATTCCCGAGTTCACGGTGCGCAAGGTCAGGGAGATGCGGCCGGCGATCCAGCAGATCGTCGACGAGCGCATCGACGCCATGCTCGCGGCGGGCGACACCGCCGATCTGATCGCCGACTTCGCGCTGTCCGTGCCGTCGCTGGTGATCTCCAGTCTGCTCGGCGTACCCAACGCGGACCGCGACTTCTTCGAGACGAAGACCCGGGTCCTGGTCACGCTCACCTCCACGGACGAACAGCGCCAGGCGGCGTCCATGGCGCTGCTGCGCTATCTCAACCGGCTGATCACCATCAAGCAGAAGCGGCCGGGCGACGACCTCATCAGTCAGCTGCTGGGCGAGGGGACGCTGAGCAAGCAGGAACTGTCCGGCGTGTCGATGCTCCTGCTGATCGCGGGGCACGAGACGACGGCGAACAACATCGGCCTCGGGGTGGTCACCCTGCTGACCAATCCGAAGTGGATCGGCGACGAGCGGGCGGTGGAGGAGCTGCTGCGCTACTACTCGGTGGCCGACCTGGTGGCCTTCCGGGTGGCCGTCGAGGACGTCGAGATCGGCGGCCAGCTGATCAAGGCGGGCGAGGGCATCGTGCCGCTGGTGGCCGCCGCCAACCACGACGGGACCGTCTTCGACCGTCCCGACGAGTTCGACCCCAGCAGGTCGGCCCGCTCGCATGTGGCGTTCGGGTACGGCGTGCACCAGTGCCTCGGACAGAATCTGGTCCGGGTCGAGATGGACATCGCCTACCGGACGCTGTTCGAGCGGATCCCCTCGCTGGAGCTGGCGGTGCCGGTCGAAGAACTGCCGCTCAAGTACGACGGAGTGCTGTACGGGTTGCACGAGCTGCCCGTCCGCTGGTAGGACCGGCAAGCGATCATGGGCGGCCCCCGGCAAGACCGTAAGCAACCGACGGAGGAATGATGGTGCAGATCAGCGTGGACACCGACCGCTGTGTCGGAGCGGGACAGTGCGTGCTGTCGGCTCCCGATGTCTTCGACCAGGACGACAACGGGATCGTCATGGTCCTGGAGGAGCCGTCGGACGATCCGGCGCGGGACGCGGCGCGGCAGGCGGGCCTGATCTGCCCGTCGCAGGCGATCACCGTCCGGGAGAGCTGAGCGGCTCCCCCGCCTATACAACGGGCGCTGCCCCCACCGACGGTGGGGGCAGCGCCCGTTTGCCGCTGTCGCGCGGGACCGCGCTACCAGCTGACCGGCAGCTCGGTGAGGCCGGCGGAGAGCTGGCCGCCCAGCACCTGGAGCTCCTCGACCGGGAGCGCGAGGCTCAGCTCGGGCAGCCGGGTGAAGAGCAGGGTGTACGCGGTCCTCAGCTGCATCCGGGCCAGCGGGGCGCCGATGCAGTGCCACATCCCGTGACCGAACGTCAGATGCGGGTTGGGGGACCGGGTGATGTCGAACAGCTCGGGTTTGTCGAAGACCCGCGTGTCGAAGTTGGAGAGGGTGAAGTCCAGCAGGACCAGGTCACCGGTGCGGATGGTGACTCCGCTGATCTCCACGTCGTCGGTGGCGTACCGCGGGAGCACCGAGCCGCCGGCCTTGGCGGACCGCAGGATCTCCTCCACCGCGCCCGCCATCAGCTTGGGGTCGCTCATGGCCGCCGCGCGCTGCTCGGGGTAGAGGGTGAACAGCACCACGCCGAGGTCGACATGGCTGGCGACGGCTTCCAGGCCGGCGAACAGGACCCCGGCCGCGACCGGGCCGATGCGCTCGTCGGAGGGCTCGCTCACACACAGCCGTGAGATCACGTCGTCGCCGGGCTCGGCCCTCTTCCGGCCGGCCAGCTCCACCAGGTAGCCGAAGAGGTCCTGCTGCCCGCCCTGGACGGTGTCCGGGTCGTCGAGGCCGCCCATCCGGGACAGATGACTGACGAGCAGACCGTGGTCCTCGGTGGGGACGCCGATCAGTTCGCAGAGGACGGCCAGCGAGAACGGCAGCGAGAACTGGCTGTGCAGATCGGCGGGCGGGCCCTGGGCGATGAAGTTCGCCAGCACGCCCTCGGCGATGGCCTCGACCTTCGGCATCATGTTGAGCACGCGCCGGGCCGAGAAGTTCGGGGTGAGCAGCGCCCGGGTCTCGGTGTGCAGCTTCCTGGCCAGTTCGGCGTCGTCGCTGACGAGCATGTCGAGGAAGGGGTTGTGGACATAGCGCGGGGCGGTGGCCGGGGTGGCGTGCGCCCGTCCCAGCCGCTCGTCGCGGAGCAGTTCCTTGAGTTCGGCGTGACGGGTCACCAGCCATCCCTCGTCACCGGCGGGGGTGCGTACCTTGCACACGGGGTTCTCGGCCTGGAGCTCGCGCAGCAGCGGGCTCAGCCGCAGCACGGACTGCTGCTGGCCCTTGAGCGAGGGCAGCTCTTGGGATGTGGTCATGGGGATTCTCCTCTGGACGGTGGTGCGTGTGTGCTGGGCCCCGACCGCCCACGGACCGGGACCGGGCCGGGGCGACCCCGGTGTGTGTCGGTGCGCGTGGTCCTGGCGGCGCGGCCCCGCCGCCAGGACCGCGCTGTTACGCCTCGGTGGCCGGCAGGCCGTCGAGCCACTCCTCGATGGTCCGCGCGGTCAGCGCGGAGTGTTCCTTGGCGAGCGACAGGTGGTTGGCCTCGATCTCACGGATCTCGTTCGCGGGAACCCCCGCGGTGTCGAACAGGAAGCCGTCCAGCGACTCCATGCACCGGACGAGAAGCGTGGGCGCGCTGGTGGGCACCGACTCGATGTCGGTCATCGCCATGAACCAGTGCGCCATCGCGGACAGCCTGGCGCTGTTCAGCGTCACCGACGGCGAGTCGATGTCGGCGAGGTAGTACCGGGTGGTCCTGTCCAGGTCCTTGCCCTCGCCCGCCCGGTAGCGGATGGACGCGGTGTCCAGCAGGATCACCGCCTCGGGTGTGATCCCCCAGGTCTCCTCCAGCACCCCGGCGGCCAGATAGGCGAGCGAGCCGCCCGTCGAGTGCCCCACCAGGACGAAGGGTTCGCCGTCACTGGCGTGCAGGGCGCTCTCCGCCACGATGCGGGCCGCGGCCTCGCTGGTGGCCGGCAGCGACTCGCCGGGGGCGAACCCCATGAGCGGCAGCGCGGAGACATGCCGCTTGCCGCGGAAGTGCGCCGCGATGCGCGCGTACTGGTGGACGCCGCCGGTGGCGCCGGGGGCGCTGACGAAGACCAGCCTCGGGTTGCTCGGGCCGTCAGCCAGGACGACGGGCGCCGACAGTTCCTCCAGGTCGGCGGGGGTCTCGAAGGTGGGCCGCGTGTTGGCGACCGCCTTCAGCATGCGCATGCCCTCGACCATCTTCCCGCCCTTGACCGCGGCGTAGAAGAGACCTTCCAGCGTCTCGTCCATGCTCGCGGCCGGCCGCGCGGCGGCGGAGGTGCCGCTCGCGGTGGACGGGGCGAGCTGTCCCGCGAGCTCGCCGTGCAGCCAGCGCGCGAGCTTCATGGGCGTCCCGTTGTCGAACACCACCGAGCTGGGGAGCCGCAGGCCGAGCGCGTCGGAGAGCTGGTTGCGCAGCCCGACGGAGACCAGCGAGTCGAAGCCCAGCTCCAGGAAGCCGCGTTCGGGGTCGACCCCGCTGGGGTCGCGGTGCCCGAGCAGACCGGCGGAGTAGCCCACCACGAGTTCGATGAGGAGGTTCTCCTGCTCGGCCGCGCCGAGGTGCCGCAGCCGCTCCCGCAGGGTGACCGGTGAGCGGTCGGCCGCGGCGGCCGAGCGCCGGGTACGGGGCACCAGCTCGCGCCAGAGCGCCGGCAGCGCCTGCTGTTCCTGGAGTCCGGCCACATTGAGCCGGGTCGGGACCACCGTCGTACGGCCACGGGCGGTGGCGGCGTCGAAGAGCGCGAGGCCCTGCTCCATGGCCAGCGGCGGCATACCGCCGCGGGCCATCCGCTCCAAGTCGGTGGCGCTGACATGGCTGGTCATGCCACTGCCCTGCCCCCACGGTCCCCACGCGAGGGACACCGCGGGCAGTCCCAGGCCGGCGCGGTGCTGGGCGAGCGCGTCGAGGAACGCGTTGGCCGCGGCGTAGTTGCCCTGGCCCGGACTGCCCAGCACACCGGAGATGGAGGAGTAGAGCACGAACGCGGACAGGTCGAGGTCGCGGGTCGCCTCGTGCAGATACCAGGCGGCATCCACCTTCGGCCGCATCACGCGCTCCAGCAGTTCCGGCGTCAGCGAGCCGGTCAGCGCGTCGCCCAGCACCCCGGCGGTGTGCACCACCGCGGTCAGCGGACGCTCGGCGGGCACACCCGCCAGCAGCGCGGTCACCGCGTCCCGGTCGCCCAGGTCGCAGGCGACCGCGGCGGCTTCGGCGCCCTGGTCGGCGAGGGCCGCGAGCAGCTCCGCCGCGCCCGGCGCCGCCGGCCCGCGCCGGCTGGCCAGCAGCAGATGCCGTACGCCGTGCTCGGCGACCAGGTGCCGCGCCAGCTCCCCGCCGAGGCCACCGGTACCACCGGTGATCAGTACGGTGCCCTCGCGGTCCCAGGGCCGCCCCGCCTCCCCGGCCGGGGAGGCGTCCCCGCTCTCGGGAAGACGCGTCAGCCGTCCGACGCGGACGGTGTTGGAGCGCACCACCATCTGCTGCTCGTCGAGGGCGAGCAGGCCCGGCAGCACCCCGGCCGACAGGAACGTGTCGTCCATGTCGACCAGCAGGAAGCTGCCCGGGTTCTCCGTCTGCGCTGATCGCACCAGACCCCATACGGCGGCCGCGGCCAGATCCTGGACGTCCTCGCCGTCGAGGGCGACCGCACCGCGGGTGAGGAAGACCATCCGCGATCCCGCCAGCCGCGGCTCGTTCAGCCACTCCTGGATCAGGCCGAGCACCCAGGACGTCAGGGCGCGCACCGACGCGGGCCGGTCCTGGTCCGCGTCGCCGACCACAGGCACCAGGAAGACATCGGGGGCGACCCCGCTGTCGCCGACCGCGCCGGTCAGGGAGTCCGCGTACGCGCTGACGGTCTCGTCCGCGCGGTGCATCGCGTAGCCCAGGTCGAGTTCGTCCGCGCCGACGACCGCCCACCGGGTACCGGTGACGGACGCGGGATCCACCGCGGCGGGCACCCAGTCGACGGCGAACAGCGAACCGCGCTCGGGGCCGCTGCCGGCGGGCGCCGGCTGCGGCTCCCCGGAGGGCGGGCCAAGGACCAGCGAGTCCACCGAGAGCACCGGGGCGCCTGTCGCGTCGACGGCGGTCAGCGCCACCTCGCCGGGACCGGCCGCGGTGATCCGTACCCGCAGGGCGGAGGCGGCCCCGGCGTGCAGGGTCAGCCCGCTCCACGAGACGGGGACGGTGGCGGCGGCGCCGTCGGCGTCCAGCGCGCCCGCCGCCCGGAGCGCGGCGTCCAGCAGCGCCGGGTGGATACCGAACGCCGCGGCGTCGGTGGCCGCCGAGGGCAGCGACACCTCGGCGAACACCTCGCTCTCGCGCCGCCATACGCCCGACAGGCCCTGGAACACCGGCCCGTAGGCCAGTCCGGCGCCGGCGTACCGCGCGTGCAGACCGTCGAGGGGTACGGGGGAAGCGTCGCGCGGCGGCCAGACGGCGGTGTCGAATCCGGCGCTGTCCCCGGCGAGTTCACCCGCCGGGTCGCCGGATGTCAGCACACCGCGGGCGTGGAGTGTCCAGGGCTGTCCGTCCTGGGCGTCGTCCCGGCCGTCGGGGCGGGAGTGGATGGTCAGCTCGCGGCCCCCCGACTCGTCCGCCGCGCCCACCCGCACCTGTATCGAGACCGCGTCCCGCTCGGTCAGCACGAGCGGGGCGAGCAGCGTCAGTTCCGCCACCCGGTCCTGGCCCGACTGGTCCCCGGCCCGGACGGCGAGTTCCGCGAAGGCCGTGCCCGGCAGCACGATCCGGCCCGAGATCCGATGGTCGGCCAGCCAGGGATGCGACTGCGCCGACAGCCTGCCGGTCAGTACGGTCTCGTCCGCCCCGGCCATCATCATCGCCGCGCCCAGCAGCGGGTGCCCCGCGGCGACCAGGCCGAGGCCCGACGCGTCACCGGCAGGCATCCGCACCGTGGGCCAGAACCGCTCGCGCTGGAAGGCGTACGTCGGCACGTCCACCCGGCGCGCGCCCGTGCCGGAGAACAGCCCGGCCCAGTCGACGGCCACGCCGTGGGCGTACAAGCTGGCGAGCGCGGTGACGGCGGCGCTCTCCTCGGGGTGGTTCTTGGTGAGCACCGGCACGGCGGTGACGGACGGGTCCTGCACGGACTCCCCCACCAGGGCGGAGAGCACCCCGTCCGGGCCCAGTTCGAGGAAGGTCTTCACGCCGCGCCCGGCGAGCGTCCGCACCCCGTCGCCGAACCGGACCGCCTGCCTGACGTGCCGGACCCAGTAGTCGGCGGAGCCCAGCTCGTCGGACGGGGCCAGATCCCCGGTCAGGTTCGAGACGACGGGTACGGTCGGCTGCTGGAACGACAGCCCCTCCACCACCGCGCGGAACTCGTCGAGCATCGGTTCCATCAGCGGTGAGTGGAACGCGTGGCTGACGGACAGCCGGGTGGTCTTGCGTCCCTCGGCCGCCAGCCGTTCCGCGATCTCCAGCACCGCGTCCTCGTGGCCGGAGATCACCACCGCGTCGGGGCCGTTGACCGCGGCGACCGACACCCGGTCGTCCAGCAGCGCGGTCACCTCGTCCTCGGTGGCCCGTACGGCCACCATCGCCCCGCCGGCCGGCAGCGCCCGCATCAGCCGGGCCCGGGCGGCCACCAGGCGGCAGGCGTCCGCCAGCGAGAACACCCCGGCCACATGGGCGGCCGTGATCTCACCGATCGAGTGACCGGCCAGGAAGTCCGCCTTGACGCCCCAGGACCTGACCAGCCGGAACAGCGCCACTTCAAGGGCGAACAGCGCCGGCTGGGTGTAGCCGGTGTCATGGAGCAGGACCGCGTCGTCGCCCCAGATCACGTCCCGCAGCGGACGGTCCAGTTCCCCGTCCAGCTGGGTGAGTACGGCGTCCAGCGCCTCGGCGAAGACGGGGAACCGGCCGTACAGCTCGCGGCCCATCCCGAGCCGCTGGGATCCCTGGCCCGAGAACAGCACCGCCAGCGGGCCCTTGGCGGCCACGCCGCGCGCCGCCTGGACGACGTCTGCGCCGGACGCCAGCAGCACCGCCCGGTGCTCGAAGGCGGACCGGGTCGTGGCGAGCGAGAAGCCGACATCGACCGGGTTCCGGCCGGCGTCCGCGAAGGACCGGATCCGCTCCAGCTGGGCGTCGAGCGCGGCCTCGCTCCTGGCCGACACCGGCCACGGCACGGCCTTGGGCGGTGCGACCGGGGTCTGGGCGGGGGCGGCGGCGTCGGGCTCGACCGGCGGGGCCTGCTCGATGAGTACGTGCGCGTTGGTGCCGCTGATCCCGAACGACGAGACGCCGGCGCGGCGCACCCGGTCGCCCTCGGGCCACTCCACCGGCTTCGTCAGCAGCCGTACGCCGCCGGCCGACCAGTCCACGTGTGACGACGGCGCGTCCACATGGAGTGTCTCGGGCAGGAGGCCGTTGCGGAGCGCCATCACCATCTTCATCACGCCCGCGACGCCCGCCGCCGCCTGGGTGTGACCGAGGTTCGACTTGACCGCGCCCAGCCACAGCGGGCGCTCCGGGTCGCGGTCCTGCCCGTAGGTGGCCAGCAGGGCCCCGGCCTCGATCGGGTCGCCGAGGGTGGTGCCCGTACCGTGTGCCTCGACCGCGTCCACATCGGCCGGGGAGAGCCCGGCGCCGGCCAGGGCCTGGCGGATCACCCGCTGCTGCGAGGGCCCGTTGGGGGCGCTGAGCCCGTTGGACGCGCCGTCCTGGTTGACCGCGCTGCCGCGCAGCACCGCGAGGATCTCGTGTCCGTTGCGCTGGGCGTCCGACAGCCGCTCGACCACCAGCATGCCGACGCCCTCGGACCAGCCGGTGCCGTCCGCGGCGTCGGAGAACGCCTTGCAGCGCCCGTCGGGGGCGAGCCCTCCCTGCAGGCTGAACCCGGCGAAGCTCGACGAGGTCGTCATCACGGTCACCCCGCCGGCCAGCGCCAGCGAGCATTCGCCGTTCCGTACGGCTTGCGCGGCGAGGTGCAGGGTCACCAGCGACGAGGAGCAGGCGGTGTCGAGGGTGACCGCGGGCCCTTCGAGACCGAGCACGAAGGACAGCCGGCCTGACATGACGCTGGCCGCGAGGCCGTTGCCCGCGTAGCCGCCCATGTCGTCCTGCGAGGCGAGGACGAGGTGTGCGTAGTCCTGGGAGTTGGTGCCGACGAACACCCCGGTCCTGCTGCCGCGCAGCCTGGCCGGGTCGATGCCCGTACGCTCGATGGCCTCCCAGGACACTTCCAGCAGCAGCCGCTGCTGGGGGTCCATCGCCAGGGCCTCGCGTGGCGAGATCCCGAAGAAGGCGGGGTCGAACTCGGGTGCGTCGTACAGGAAGCCGCCTTCCTGGGTGGCGCTGCGTCCCTCCTCGTCCCCGGCGAGCGCCTCCAGGTCCCAGCCACGGTCGGCGGGGAACCCGGAGATCGCGTCCCGGCCGGAGGCGAGCAGCTCCCACAGGTCCTCCGGAGACCGGACCCCGCCGGGGAACCTGCACGCCATCCCGACGATCGCCACCGGCTCGTGGCGGCCGGATTCGGCCTCCTGGAGGCGTTGGCGGGTCTGGTGCAGGTCCGTCGTGACCCACTTCAGGTATTCGACGAGCTTCTTTTCGTCCGGCATCGTCCGTGAACCTTCCTCAGATGTTTCGAGCGCGAAGGGAGTTCGACCGTCGGTACGTCGGTCAGGAGTCCGTCGGTCAGGAATCCGCCGACCGGCCGAGCTCGTTGTCGATGAAGGCGAGGACCTCATCGGCACTCGCAGCCTCGATCCGTTCCGTAGTGGCGTTTTCGTCGTTCTCGGGGTCGGATCCGTCCCACCTCGCGAGCAGGTGCCGCAGCCGTCCCGCGACCCCGGACCTGGTGACCTCGTCCAGCACGCCCGCGGCGAGCGCCGCCTCCAGCCGGTCGAGTTCGGCCAGCGGGGACGGGCTCGCGGCCGGTGCGGCCTCGCCCAGCAGCGCGGACGCGAGATGCCGGGCGACGGCGACCGGCGTGGGATGGTCGAACACGAGGGTGGCGGAGAGCCGCACCCCCGCTGTCGCGGTCAGCCGCGTCCGCAGCTCCACCGCCATCAGGGAGTCGAAGCCCAGCCGGCTGAAGTCGCGGTCGGCCGGGATCGCGTCCGGGGTGGTGTGCCCCAGTACGGCGGCGGTCTCGGCCCGCACCAGGTCCACGAGGAGCAGCTCGCGCTCCTCCTCCCCCAGCCCCGCGAGGCGCTGGGCGAGACCGGTGGCGCCGTCGCGTGCGGCGGCGGCCGTGCGGCGCCGGGTCCGCAGCAGCCCCCGCAGGATCGCCGGGACCTCGCCCGGGTCGCGCGGCGTCGCGGCGCCCGCTCCGGCGGCGATCCGTACCGGAACGGCCAGGGCTTCGTCGCGTACGGTCGCGGCGTCGAACAGGGCGAGGCCCTGGTCCACCGGCAGCGGAGGCATGCCCGAGCGGGACATCCGCTCCATGTCGGTGTCGCTGAGACCGCTGGTCATGCCGCCGCTGCGGGCCCACGGGCCCCAGGCCAGCGACAGGGCCGGCAGGCCGAGGCCCGCGCGGTGACGGGCCAGTGCGTCCAGGAACGTGTTGGCGGCGGCGTAGTTGCCCTGGCCGGGGCCGCCGGTGATACCGGCGACCGAGGAGTACAGGACGAAGCCCGCCAGGTCCAGGTCGCGGGTCGCCTCGTGCAGATGCCAGGCGGCGTCCGCCTTCGGCCGCAGCACCCGGTCGAGCAGTCCGGGCGTCAGCGAGCCGATCGTGGCATCGGCCAGCACCCCGGCGGTGTGTACGACGGCGGTCAGCGGGTGCTCGGCCGGTACGGCCGCCAGCAGCGCGTCCAGCGCCGTACGGTCGGCGACGTCGCAGGCGGCGACGGTCACCTCGGCGCCCCGGGCGGTCAGTTCCGCCCGCAGGTCCGCCGCGCCCGGCGCGTCCGGTCCGCGCCGGCCGACGAGGAGCAGGTGCTTGACGCCGTGTCCGGCCACCAGGTGCCGCGCCAGCTCACCGCCCAGGCCGCCGGTACCGCCGGTGATCAGGACCGTACCGTCGCGGTCCCACGAACGGGCCGCGTTCCGGGCCGCCGGGGCGCGTTCCGGCAGCCGGGCCAGCCGGGCCACCCGTATCTCGCCGCCGCGCAGCGCCGCCTGTGTCTCACCGGCGTCCAGCAGTCCCGGCAGGGCGGGGAGAGCGGCCGGCAGGGCGTCCGTGTCGTCCAGGTCGAGGAGCAGGAAGCTGCCGGGGTTCTCCGACTGCGCGGAGCGCACCAGACCCCACGCCGGGGCGGCGGCCAGGTCCGGTACGTCCTTGTCACCGGCCGAGACCGCGCCCCGGGTGACGAGGACCAGCCGCGATCCGGCGGTCCGCTGATCGGCCGTCCACTCCCGCAGCAGGTCCAGGACAGCGGTCGTCACGGTCCGTACGGCCCCGGGGACCGGCTCGGGTGCGCCGGTCAGGTCCCGGATGGCCGGGGCCAGCACGACGTCCGGCACCGGGCCCTCGGCGTCGAGGAGTTCCGCCAGCGAGCCGGCCCTTACGGCGGACAGGCCGCCCATCGATTCCAGCGCGCCGGACGGCCCCGCCGCGTCCGTGGCGACGACCGCCCACCGGATGCCGGCGGGGGACGCGGGAGACACCGGCGCGGGCACCCACTCGACGCCGAACAGCGAGGCGTCCTCGTCGGCGGCCGTGGCGGTCTGCGCCTCGGTGACCGGGCGCAGGGTCAGGGAGCGCACCGAGATCACCGGCGCGCCCTCCTCGTCGACCGCCGCCAGCGACACGGTGTCCTCGCCGGCCGGGGTGAGCCGTACGCGCAGCGTCGTGGCGGCCGCGGCGTGCAGCGTCAGTCCGTGCCACTCGGACGGCTCCGCTCCGGCGGCCGCGCCGTCGGTGTCCAGCAGGCCGGCCGCGCGGACGGCGGCGGTCAGCAGCGCCGGATGGATCGCGAAGGCCCCGTGCGTACGGGCCTCTTCGGCGAGCTCCACCTCGGCGAACACCTCGCCGTCCCGCCGCCAGGCCGCCCGGAGACCGAGCCGCTCGGCGGCACCGTCCAGATCCAGGTCCGGGTCCACGTCCGGGTCCAAGTCCAGGTCCAGGCGTACGGCTTCTGCGCCGGCCGGCGGCCATACCGCGGTGTCGAACTCGGCCTCCGGCCTACGGTCACCGGCGGCCAGTACTCCAGTGGCGTGCAGGGTCCACGGCAGGTCCGCCGCGGCGTCGGGACGCGCGTGTACGTGCAGCGCGCGGCGGCCCGCCTCGTCGGCGGCTCCCACCCGCACCTGTACGCGCACCGCGCCCTGCTCGGGCACGACCAGACCCGCCGCGACGGACAGTTCCTCGACCCGGTCACAGCCGACCTCGTCACCGGCCCGTACGGCCAGCTCGGCGAAGGCCGCCGTCGGCAGCACGGTCCTGCCGAGCACCTGATGGCCGGCCAGCCAGGGGTGCGACTGGACCGACAGCCGGCCGGTCAGCACCGTCTCGTCCGACCCGGCGACCGTCATCGCCGCGCCCAGCAGTGGATGCCCCGCGGCCACCAGGCCGAGCCCCGAGGCGTCTCCCGCGGCCACCGACACCGAAGGCCAGTAGCGCTCACGCTGGAACGCGTAGGTCGGCAGCTCCACCCGGCGCGCGCCCGTGCCGGCGAAGATCCCGGCCCAGTCGGCCGTCACCCCGTTCGCGTGCACCCGGGCCAGCGCGGTGACGGCGGTCAGTTCCTCGGAGCGGCCCTTGCGCAGGAACGGCACCACCACGGCCTCGGCCGGCACGCAGGGGCGGGCCAGGGCGGCCAGCACCCCGTCCGGGCCCAGCTCCAGGAACGTACCGACGCCCTGCTCTGCGAGGGTCCGCACCCCGTCGGCGAAGCGGACCGCCTCGCGGACATGCCGTACCCAGTACTCGGCGGAGCACAGCTCCTCGGCGGACGCGAGCCGGCCGGTCAGATTCGACACCACGGGAATACGGGGCGCCTGGAAGGCCAGCCGCCGCGCGACGGCGCGGAACTCGTCCAGCATCGGGTCCATCAGCGGCGAGTGGAACGCGTGGCTGACCGAGAGCCGTGACGTCCTGCGTCCCTCGGCCGCCAGGAGGTCCGCGGCCGTCCTCACTTGCTCCTCGTCGCCGGAGAGGACGACGGAGGTGGGTCCGTTGACCGCGGCGACGGACACCCGGTCGGACAGCAGCGGGGCGACCTCGTCCTCGGTGGCCTGCACCGCGATCATGGCCCCGCCCGTGGGCAGCGCCTCCATCAGCCGGGCCCTGGCCGCCACCAGACGGCAGGCGTCCGCCAGCGAGAACACCCCCGCCACCTGCGCGGCGGTGATCTCGCCGATCGAGTGACCGGCCACGAAGTCCGGCGTCACACCCCACGACTCCACCAGCCGGAACAGCGCCACCTCGATCGCGAACAGGGCCGGCTGGGTGAACGCGGTCCGGTTCAGCAGATCGGCGTCGTCGCCCCAGATCACCTCGCGCAGCGGACGGTCCAACTCCCCGTCCATCCGCGCCAGTACGGCGTCCAGCGCGTCGGCGAAGACCGGGAAGCGCTCGTACAGCTCCCGGCCCATCCCCAGCCGCTGCGACCCCTGACCGGAGAACAGCACCGCGGCGGGCCGCCGCGCGTCCACTCCCCTGGCGACCTCCGCCACTCCCTCGCCGGAATGCGTCAGCACGGCTCGGTGCTCGAACACCGAGCGGCCCGTGGCGAGCGAGAACCCGATGTCGACCGGGGACAGCCCGGGGCGCTCGGCCACGAAGGACCGCAGCCGCTCCAGCTGCCCGTCCAACGCGGCTTCGCTGGTGGCCGATACGAGCCACGGCACCGCCGTCGGCGTCACGGCGGGGGCCGACGGCCGCTCGGCCGTGTCCTCGGCCGGCGGGCCCTGCTCCAGAATCACATGCGCGTTGGTGCCGCTGATGCCGAAGGACGACACCCCGGCACGCCTGGGGCGGTCGACGTCCGGCCACTCCACCTGCTGGGTGAGCAGCTCCACCGCCCCCGCCGACCAGTCGACCCGGGTCGAGGGCTCGCTCACGTTCAGCGTCCGCGGCAGCCGGCCGTTGCGGAGCGCCAGGATCATTTTCATCACGCCCGCGACGCCGGCGGCCGCCTGGGTGTGGCCGAGGTTCGATTTCACGGACCCGAGCAGCAGCGGCCGCTCCGGGTCGCGGTCACGCCCGTACGTCGCGAGCAGAGCCTGCGCCTCGATGGGGTCGCCGAGCGTGGTGCCGGTGCCGTGTGCCTCGACGGCGTCCACATCCGCGGGCGTCAGACCGCCGCTGGCGAGTGCCTGGCGGATCACCCGCTGCTGGGAGGGGCCGTTCGGGGCGGTCAGACCGTTCGACGCGCCGTCCTGGTTGATGGCCGACCCGCGCAGGACGGCCAGGATCTCGTGACCGTTGCGCCGGGCGTCCGACAGCCGCTCGGCGACGACCACGCCGACGCCTTCCGACCATCCGGTGCCGTCGGCCGAGTCGGAGAACGCCTTGCAGCGCCCGTCCGGGGCGAGACCGCCCTGCCGGGTGAACCCGGCGAAGCTCGTGGCGGTCGTCATCACGGTGACCCCGCCGACCAGCGCCATGGAGCACTCACCGCCGCGCAGCGCCTGGGCGGCCCAGTGCAGCGCCACCAGGGAGGAGGAGCAGGCGGTGT
Source organism: Streptomyces sp. NPDC042201 (assembly GCF_055582185.1). Lineage (NCBI taxonomy): Bacteria > Bacillati > Actinomycetota > Actinomycetes > Kitasatosporales > Streptomycetaceae > Streptomyces > Streptomyces sp. NPDC042201. Next base: position 164,309 of record NZ_JBVJDS010000004.1, read on the forward strand.
CCACCGTGACCGCGGGGCCCTCGAAGCCGAAGGCGTAGGAGAGCCTGCCGGAGATGACGCTCGCGGCGAGACCGGTGCCGGCGTGGGCCTCCACGTCCTCGCTGGCCCGGAGGATCAGGTTGGCGTAGTCCTGGCCGTTGGTGCCGACGAACACACCGGTCCGGCTGCCGCGCAGCGAGGCCGGGTCGGTGCCGGTCCGCTCGAAGGCCTCCCAGCCCACCTCCAGCAGCAAGCGCTGCTGCGGGTCCATGGCGAGGGCCTCACGCGGCGAGATCCCGAAGAAGCCGGGGTCGAAGTCGGCGGCCTCGTAAAGGAATCCGCCCTCCCGCGTCGCGCTGCGGCCCTGGCCGTCACCGGCCAGGACATCGAGGTTCCAGCCCCGGTCGGTGGGGAACTCGACGATCCCGTCCCGGCCGTCGGCCAGGAGCTGCCACAGATCCTCGGGCGAGCGCACCCCGCCGGGGAACCGGCACGCCATGCCGACGATCACGATCGGGTCGTCGGAGTCCGCGACGCCGGGGGTAAGGACAGGGGTGAGGGCGGGGGCGTCGAGGCCGGTCCGCTCGCCGAGCAGCTCGGCGATCAGATGGCCGGCGAGCGCCTGCGGGGTGGGGTAGTCGAACACCAGGCTGGCGGGCAGCGCCAGACCGGTGAGCCGCGAGAGCCGGTTGCTCAGTTCCACCGCGGTCAGCGAGTCGAAGCCGAGGTCACGGAACGCCTTCTCGCCCCTGATGGCCTCGGCGCCGGCGTGTCCGAGCACCGCGGCGGCCTGGGTACGGACGGCGGCCAGCAGCACGGCGGTGCGCTCGCCCTCCGACGCTCCGTACAGCCGCTCCCGCAGCCCGGAGGCCGCCGACTCGCTCTCCTGCCGTGCCTCCCGCGCCGTCGTCAGCGCGCGCCGGGCCTCGGGCAGGTCGGCCAGCAGCGGACTGGGCCGCAGGCTCAGCAGGGCTTGGAGGAGACGCGGCTGCTGAAGATCGGCGAGGACCGCGGTCGGTTCCGGCTCCCGCACCACCCGGGACAGCGCGGAGAGCGCCAGCTCGGGGTCGAGCAGACCCGGCGGCTGCTCATGGCCGACCGCGCCCGACGGTGCGCCGGCGGTGTCGTCGATCCCGGCCTGCCGGGCCATGCCGCCGCCGCCCCACGCGCCCCAGGCGATGGAGGTCGCGGGGAGCCCCAGCGACCGCCGCCGCTCGGCCAGTGCGTCGAGCACCGCGTTCGCCGCCGCGTAGTTGGCCTGGCCGGGGTTGCCCACCGCGCCGGCCACCGACGAGAACAGCGCGAACACCGAAAGATCCAGCTCACGGGTCAGTTCGTCGAGCAGCAGGGCCGAGGCGACCTTCGGCCGGAACACCGTCTCGAACCGCTCGGGCGTCAGACCGGCCAGCACGCCGTCGTCCAGCACACCCGCCGTATGCACCACGGCGGTCAACGGGCAGTCCTCCGGGACCGCTGCGAGCACTCGCTCCAGCTGCTCCCGGTCGGCCGCGTCGCAGGCGGTGAGGGTGACCTGTACGCCGAGGTCCGTCAGCTCCGCGTGCAGCTCCCGCGCGCCGGGGGCGTCCGGGCCACGGCGGCTCAGCAGTACGAGATGGCGGGCGCCCTCGCTCGCCAGCCGGCGGGCCACCCGCGCGCCGAGCGCGCCGGTACCGCCGGTGATGAGCACGGTGCCCGACGGCTCCCACCGTCCCTCGCGCTCCCCCACGGTCTCCGCGGTGGGCGCGGGCACCATCCGCCGGCCGAACACGCCCGACGCGCGGACAGCGACCTGGTCCTCGTCGCTCCGGCCCGCCAGCACGGAGACGAACCGCCGTACGGACCGGTCGTCCAGCTCCTCGGGGAGATCGGCCAGCCCGCCCCAGAGGCGGGGGTGTTCGAGCGCGGCGACGCGGCCGAGGCCCCACACGGCGGCCTGCCCCGGGCTGACCAGCGGCTCTGAGCGGCCGACCGACACCGCGCCCCGGGTGACCGCCCAGAGCGGGGCCGCGAGGCCCGCGTCCGCGAGCGCCTGTACGAGCACGGCGGTGGACACCAGGCCACCGGGCACCCCGGCGGGTCCTGACGACTCGTCCAGGGCCAGCAGCGACACCACACCCGCGATGTCCGCGCCGCTCGAAGCCGCCGCCTCGGACAGCCGCCCGGCGAGGCCGGTACGGTCACGGTCGGTGTCACCGATGTCCACCCGCACCGCGGCCGGGCCGAGCGCCGCGATCAGCGACGTCACCCAGGCGTCGTCGCCTCCGGCCGGGACCGGCACCAGCCAGGTCCCGGACAGGGTGTCCTGGGAGCTGTCGGCGTTCAGCGGCTTCCAGCTCGCGCGGTAGCGCCACGCGTCCACGGCCGACCGGGCCTTGCGCCGGGTCCGCCACGACGACAGGGCGGGCAGTACGGCCCCGAGGGAATCGCCGTCCACATCCAGGCTGGACGACAGGGACTCCAGATCCGCCCGCTCCACCGCAGCCCAGAACTCCGCGTCGACCGGATCCGTACCGTCCGCCGACGCGGCGCCGACCACTTCGGGCCAGAACCGCTCGCGCTGGAAGGCGTAGGTCGGCAGATCCACCTGCCTGGCACCGGTTCCCGCGAACACCTCGGTCCAGTCGACGGGGGCTCCGGCCACATGCAGCCGCGCCAGCGCGGTGATCAGCGCCGCTTCCTCGTCGCGGTCCTTGCGCAGCGCGGGAACCACCTCGGCGTCGCCGGGCAGGGACTCGCGCGCCATGGCGGAGAGCACGCCGTCCGGGCCCAGCTCCAGGAACGTACCGACGCCCTGATCGGCCAGGGTCCGTACGCCGTCGGCGAACCGGACGGCCTCCCGGACATGGCGGACCCAGTACTCCGCCGAGCACAGCTCCTCGGCCGACGCCAGTCGGCCGGTCAGGTTGGAGACCAGCGGGATGCCGGGCTCCTGGAACGACAGACCGGCGGCCACCGTGCGGAACTCGTCCAGCATCGGCTGCATCAGCGGCGAGTGGAAGGCGTGCGAGACGCGCAGCCGACTCGTCTTACGGCCCAGCTCCGCCAGCCGGGCCGCGACCTCCAGGACCGCGTCCTCGTCACCGGAAATCACCACCGACGTCGGGCCGTTGACCGCCGCGATCGACACACGGTCGGAGAGCAGCGGAAGAACCTCGTCCTCCGTCGCCTGCACCGCGACCATCGCACCGCCGGACGGCAGCGCCTGCATCAACTTCGCGCGGGCCACGACCAGGCGGGACGCGTCCTCCAGCGAGAACACCCCCGCCACATGAGCCGCCGCGATCTCACCGATCGAGTGACCGGCCACGAAGTCAGGGGTGACACCCCACGACTCCACCAGGCGGAAGAGAGCGACCTCGATGGCGAACAGAGCCGGCTGGGTGAAGCCGGTCTCGTTCAGCAGCTCGGCGTCGTCGCCCCAGATGACGTCCCTGAGCGGACGGTCCAACTCCCCTTCCAGCCGCGCCAGTACGGCGTCCAGCGCCTTCGCGAAGACGGGGAAGCGCTCGTACAACTCGCGGCCCATCCCCAGCCGCTGACTGCCCTGACCGGAGAACAGCACCGCCGATGTCCGCTCGGTGGCCATGCCCCGGGCGACGTCCGCGACGCCCTCGCCGGTGGCCAGCAGCACCGCGCGGTGCTCGAACGCCGACCGGCCGGTCGCCAGCGAGAACCCGACATCCACCGGGGAGTGCCCGGGGTGCTGCCTCGCGAAGGCCCGTATCCGGCTGATCTGTCCGTCCAGGGCCGCTTCATTCTTGGCCGACACGAGCCAGGGCACGGCGCGGGGAACCACGTCCGGCGTGACAGGCGAACGGTCCGCGGCGTCATCCGCCGGGTCGGACTGCTCCAGGACCACGTGCGCGTTCGTGCCGCTGATGCCGAAGGACGACACGCCGGCCCGGCGCGCGCGCCCGGTCTCCGGCCACGCGGTGTTGTCGGCCAGCAGCTCCACGGCGCCGGCCGTCCAGTCGACGTGCGACGACGGCTCCGTCAGATGCAGTGTCCGCGGCAGCGTTCCGTGCCGCAGCGCCATCACCATCTTGACCAGCCCGGCGGCGCCCGCGGCGGCCTGTGTGTGGCCGATGTTGGACTTCACGGAGCCCAGCAGCAGCGGCCGGTCGAGCTCACGGTCCTGCCCGTACGTCGCGAGAAGCGCCTGCGCTTCGATCGGGTCGCCCAGCGGCGTCCCGGTACCGTGCGCCTCCACCGCGTCCACCTCGGCCGGGGCCAGGCCCGCGTTGGCCAGCGCCTGCCGGATGACGCGCTGCTGGGCCGGGCCGTTCGGCGCCGTCAGACCGTTCGAGGCACCGTCCTGGTTGACCGCGCTGCCCCGTACGACCGCAAGGACCTTGTGCCCGTTGCGCCGGGCGTCCGACAGCCGCTCCATGACCAGTACGGCCGCGCCCTCGGACCATCCGGTGCCGTCCGCCGAGTCGGAGAACGCCTTGCACCGCCCGTCGCCGGCCAGTCCGCCCATACGGGAGAATCCGGCGAAGTTCGCGGAGGTGGTCATCACCGTCACACCGCCCGCGAGGGCGAGCGAGCACTCACCGCTGCGCAGCGCCTGGGCGGCGAGGTGCAGTGACACCAGGGAGGAGGAGCAGGCGGTGTCGACCGACATCGCCGGGCCCTCCAGACCGAGCGCGTACGCCAGCCGGCCCGACACGACGCTCACGGCGAGGCCGGTGGTCGCGTGGCCCGCCATGTCGTCCTTCGAGCGCATGACGAGGCCGACGTAGTCCTGGCCGCTCACGCCGACGAAGACGCCGGTACGGCTGCCACGCAGGGTCGCCGGGTCGATTCCGGCGCGCTCGGCCGCCTCCCAGGAGACTTCGAGCAGGACGCGCTGCTGCGGGTCCATGGCGAGGGCCTCGCGCGGCGAGATTCCGAAGAACCCGGCGTCGAAGTCGGCCACGTCGCGCAGGAATCCGCCCTGTCCCTCGGTGGCGCCGATGGTCGAGTCGGCCTGCCAGCCACGGTCGGTGGGGAAGCCGGAGATGGCGTCCTCGCCGGAGAGGACGAGGTCCCAGAGGCCCTCGGGGGACTCCACTCCGCCGGGGAAGCGGCAGCTCATCCCGACGATCGCGATCGGATCGTCGGTGGCATCGGCGCTGTCGGCCGACTCACGTGCGGTGACGGCCGCGACGTCGTCCGCGCCCACCAGCTCGTCGAGCAGGTATCCGGCGAGCCGAGTGGGCGTGGGGTAGTCGAAGATGAGGGTGGCGGGCAGCGTCAGACCGGTGGCCGAGGACAGCCGGTTGCGCAGCTCGACGGCGGTCAGCGAGTCGAAGCCCAGCTGGCGGAACTCCCGTTCCGCGACGATGGCCTCGGCCGAGGAGTGCGCGAGCACCACGGCGGCTTCGGTACGGACCAGATCGATCAGCAGGCGGGGGCGCTCGCTCTCGCCCAGCGCGGCCAGCCGCTCGACGAGGCCCGCCCGGGACACGCCGGCGGCGCCGCTCTTCGCGGCGCGGCGGCCGGTGCGTACGAGCCCGCGCAGGATGGCCGGGACTCCGGCCGCCGAGGGGATCGCGCCGCCGCCGATGCCGAGCGGGACGACCAGTGCCTCGTCGCTGCCCGTGGCGGCGTCGAACAGGGCGAGGCCCTGCTCCACCGACAGCAGCGGCATCCCGGAGCCGCTGACCCGGCGTACGTCGTGGTCCTCCAGGGTGCTGGTCATGCCGATGCCCTGTTCCCAGGCGCCCCAGGCCAGCGAGAGCGCGGGCAGGCCCTGGGCGCGCCGGTGGGCGGCGAGGGCGTCGAGGAACGCGTTGCCCGCCGCGTAGTTGGCCTGTCCGGGGCCGCCCATGACGCCGGACGTCGACGAATACACCACGAACGCGGCGAGGTCGAGGTCCCGGGTCAGCTCGTGCAGATTCCAGGCGGCGTCGACCTTCGGCCGCAGGACCGTGGCCAGCCGCTCGGGGGTCAGCGAGCCGATGACGCCGTCGTCCAGCACGCCCGCCGTATGCACCACGGCGGTCAGCGGATGCCCGGACGGCACCGATGCCAACAGCCCCGCCAGCGCTTCCCGGTCGGCCACATCGCACGCGGCGACCGATACGTCGGCGCCCTGCGTCCTCAGCTCGGCGGCCAGCTCGGCCGCGCCCGGAGCCTCGATGCCGCGACGGCTGGTCAGCAGTAGACGCCGTACTCCGCGCTCGGCGACCAGATGGCATGCCAGCACGCCCCCCAGACCGCCGGTACCGCCGGTGATCAGAACCGTGCCACGGGCATCCCACACGGGCGGCATGCTCAGCACGATCTTGCCCACATGCTTGGCCATGCTCATGAACCGGAAGGCGTCGCGCGCCCGGCGCACATCCCAGGAACGGACCGGCAGCGGCTCCAGCACACCCCGGTCGAACAGCTCCATCAGCGCGCCCAGCATCCGCTGAATGCCGGCGGGGTCCACCCAACCGAGGTCGAACGACTGGTAATTCACGCCGTCGGGCAGGTCCGCCGCGTCACGGACGTCGGTCTTGCCCATCTCCAGGAAGCGGCCGCCCGCCCCGACCAGCCGCAGCGACGCGTCCACGAACTCACCGGCCAGCGAGTTCAGTACGACATCGACACCCTGGCCGTCCGTGACCCCGGCGAACGCCGCCTCGAAATCTGTCGTACGCGACGAAGCGATGTGATCGTCCGCCACACCCAACGACCGCAGGACCTCCCACTTGCCCTCACTCGCGGTCGCGAACACCTCGGCGCCCAGATGGTTCGCCACCTGGATCGCCGCCATACCCACACCACCCGCGCCGGCATGAATCAGCACCTTCTCACCGCGCTGAAGCCCACCGAGGTCCACCAGGGCGTGATAGGCCGTCAGGAACACCAGCGGCATCGAAGCCGCCGTCTCCCACGACCACCCCTCCGGTACGGGGGTCATGCGGCGTTCGTCGCCCACGACATGGGTGCCGAAGCCGCCGAAGAGCATGCCCGTGACCCGGTCGCCGACCCGCAGTTCGGTCGCCTCGGGCCCGGTCTCGACGACCACGCCAGCCGCCTCGGAGCCGAACAGCCCGGCGTCGCCGGGGTACATGCCCAGGGCGTTGAGGACATCACGGAAGTTCACTCCGGCCGCGCGGACCTCGATGCGTACATCGCGGCCGGTCAGCGGTTCGAGGACCTCGGGGAAGGGCGCCAGGGTCAGCCCGTCCAGGCTGCCCTTGGCCCGGCTGCCCAGCCGCCACGGCACCCCGGCCGGCGGCACCAGCCCCGTACCGGACTCCAGCCGGGCGAGCCGGCCGACCCGCAGCGTGCCCGCGCGGACCACGGCCTGCGGTTCTTCGGCGTCCACCAGCCCCGGCAGGCCGGGGAGTACGACCGCCGAGTCCGCCGAAGCGTCCACGTCCACCAGCAGGAACCGGCCGGGGTTCTCCGCCTGCGCGGACCGTACGAGGCCCCATACCGAGGCGGCGGCGACATCGGAGACGTCCTCGGCGCCGTCCTCGACGGCGCCCCGGGTGACGAACACCAACCGTGAGTTGGCGAACCGGTCCTCGGCCAGCCACTCCTGCACCAACGCCAGCGCGTGACGGGCGAGTTCGTGCGCCGACTCGGCGCCCCGCGTGCTGTCGCCCGTGAGCGGGACGACCACGACCTGCGGCACCGCCGCGTCGTCACCGGCGGCCGGCCCGGTCAGCTCCGCGAGCGTGGCCACCGGAGGACGGAGCCGGACCGCGGCTGTCGAACCGAGCGCGGCCGTCAGGCCCAGCTCGTCCTGGCCGAGCACCACCCAGGTGGTGTCGTCGGACACCTTCTCCGGCGTTCCCGGCACCCAGTCGACACGGAACAGCGAGTTCAGCTCGTCGCGGCGGGCCGTGCCCGCCGGCTGGGGCCCGGCCGCCCGCAGGACCAGCGACTCCACCGAGATCACCGGTTCACCCCGCATGTCGACCGCGGCCAACTGGACCGCGTCCTGGCCGTTGCTGGTCACCCGGACCCGCAGGGTCGACGCCCCGGAGGCGTGCAGCGACACGCCGTTCCAGGCGAACGGCAGCAGGCTGCGGTCGTCGCCGTCCGCGCTGGCGAACACCGTGCTGTGCAGGACGGAGTCGAACAGCGCCGGGTGCACCCCGTAGGAGTCCGCGTCGCTGACGTCACGGTCGAGCGCGACCTCGGCGAAGATCTCCTCCCCCCGGCGCCAGACCGCGCGCAGACCGCGGAAGACGGGACCGTACTCCAGCCCGTTGCTCGCGTAGCGGTCGTAGAGACCCTCCACGTCCACCACGGTCGCGCCCTTGGGCGGCCATACGGACGCGTCGAAGTCGATCAGGCGCTCGCCGCCGCCGATCCGCCCGGAGGCGTGCAGCGTCCACTCGTCGTCGGGCGCGTCGGCCGGGCGCGTGTAGAACCGCAGTTCACGGCGGCCGTCGTCGTCGGCGCCGCCGACGGAGATCTGGACCTGGACCGCGCCGGTGCGGGGCAGGATGAGCGGGGCGGCCAGCATCAGTTCCTCGACCCGGTCGCAGCCGGCCTGGTCGGCGGCGCGGATCGCCAGCTCCAGGAATCCGGTGCCGGGGAAGAAGACCATCCCGCTGACGACATGGTCGGCCAGCCACGGGTGGGTGGCCAGCGACAGCGTGCCGGTCAGCAGCAGTTCGTCGGAGCCCGCCACGGACATGGCCGCGCCGAGCAGCGGGTGGTTGGCGGAGGTCAGGCCCAGACCGGCCGCCTCGGCCGGCTGGAAGGTCACCTTCGGCCAGAACCGCTCGTGCTGGAAGGCGTAGGTCGGCAGATCGACCTGCCGGGCGCCGGTTCCGGCGAAGAACGCCGGCCAGTCCACCCGTACACCGTGGACATGCAGGTGGGCCAGTGCGGTGACGGCCGAGGTCTCCTCGGGCCGGTCCTTGCGGAGCGACGGTACGGTCACGGCGCCGCTCGGGACCGATTCCTGGGCCATGGCGGAGAGCACGCCGTCCGGGCCCAGCTCCAGGAACGTCGTCACACCCTGCTCGCCCAGCGTCCGCACCCCGTCCGCGAACCGGACGGCCTCCCGGACATGCCGCACCCAGTACTCCGCCGAGCACAACTCCCCGTCCGAGGCCAGACCGCCGGTCAGGTTCGACACCACCGGCACGGACGGCTCGGCGTAGGTCAGGGTCTCCGCGACGGTGCGGAACTCGTCCAGCATCGGGTCCATCAGCGGGGAGTGGAAGGCGTGCGAGACACGCAGCCTGCTCGTCTTACGGCCCAGCTCCGCCAGCCGGGCCGCGACCTCCAGGACCGCGTCCTCGTCGCCGGAAATCACCACGGACGAAGGACCGTTGACCGCCGCGATCGAGACACCGGCGGAGAGCAGCGGGAGAACCTCGTCCTCCGTCGCCCGCACCGCGACCATCGCACCACCGGACGGCAGTGCCTGCATCAACTTCGCGCGGGCCACGACCAGACGGGACGCGTCCTCCAGCGAGAACACCCCCGCCACATGAGCCGCCGCGATCTCACCGATCGAATGGCCGGCCACGAAGTCCGGGGCCACGCCCCACGACTCCCACAGCCGGAACAGCGCCACTTCAATGGCGAACAAGGCCGGCTGGGTGAAGCCGGTCTCATTCAGCAGGTCGGCGTCCTCGCCCCAGATCACGTCCCTGAGCGGACGGTCCAACTCACCGTCCAGCCGGGCCAGTACGGCATCGAGGGCCTCGGCGAACACCGGGAACCTGTCGTACAACTCGCGGCCCATCCCCAGCCGCTGCGAGCCCTGGCCCGAGAACAGCACCGCGTACTTCGTGCGTCCGGCGACCGCGCCGTCGACCGCGCCCGGTGCCGCGCCGTTCCTGAGCCATGCCTCCAGTGCCTCGCGGCCCGCTTCGCCGGTCCTGTCCGCGACGACGGCGAGGCGGTGCTCCATGCTCGCCCTGGACGTCGCCAGGGACAGCGCCGTATCCACCGGGCGCAGGCCGGGCTCGCGCTCCAGCCGGCTCAGCAGAACGGTCGCCTGGTCCCGCAGGGCTTCGGCGGTCCGTCCCGAGATGACCCACGGCAGGGCGGTGGCCTCCTGGGCGGGGGCGGTCTCCTCCCGCTCGGCGGGGGCGGCGTCGGCGGCCGGGGCCTGCTCGATGATCACGTGCGCGTTGGTGCCGCTGACCCCGAACGAGGAGACGCCCGTACGGCGCGGGCGGCCCGCGTCCGGCCACGCGCGCGCCTCGGTGAGCAGCTCGACCTTGCCCGCGGACCAGTCGACGTGCGACGACGGCTCGTCCGCGTGGAGGGTCTTCGGCGCCACGCCGTGCCGCATCGCCATGACCATCTTGATCACGCCCGCGACGCCGGAAGCGGCCTGGGTGTGCCCGATGTTGGACTTCACCGAGCCGAGCAGCAGCGGCCGCTCGCGGTCCTGTCCGTAGCCTGCGAGCAGGCTCTGCGCCTCGATGGGGTCGCCCAGCGGGGTGCCCGTACCGTGCGCCTCCACCGCGTCGACATCGGCCGGGGAGAGGCCCGCGTTGGCGAGCGCCTGCCGGATGACGCGTTGCTGTGACGGGCCGTTGGGCGCGGTGAAGCCGTTGGAGGCGCCGTCCTGGTTGACCGCGGAGCCCCGGACCACGGCGAGGACGGGGTGTCCGTTGCGCTGGGCGTCCGACAGGCGCTCCAGCATCAGGACGCCGGCGCCCTCGGACCAGCCGGTGCCGTCGGCCGACTCGGCGAACGCCTTGCACCGGCCGTCGCGTGCCAGACCGCCCTGGCGGCTGAACTCGACCAGCGAGCCGGGGGTGGACATCACATTGACGCCGCCGGCGAGCGCCAGCCCGCATTCGCCGTTGCGCAGCGACTGCACGGCCAGGTGGAGGGCGACCAGCGAGGACGAGCACGCGGTGTCGACCGTGATCGCGGGGCCTTCGAGACCGAGCGTGTACGAGAGCCGGCCGGACACCGCGCTGGCGGCGATGCCGGTGCCGACATCGCCGGTCGCGTCGTCGAGCGACCTGACCAACAGGTAGGCGTAGTCCTGGCCGTTGGTGCCGATGAACGCGCCGGTACGGGTGCCCCGCAGCCGGGTGGCGTCGATACCGGACCGCTCGATGGCCTCCCAGGTGGTCTCCAGCAGCAGCCGCTGCTGGGGGTCCATGGTGGCCGCCTCGCGGGGCGAGATGCCGAAGAAGCCGGGATCGAAGTCGGCGATGCAGCTGAGGAATCCGCCCTGCTGGCTGACGGAGGTGTCGCGCTCGTCGGTGGAGCTGTCGCGCAGCGCGTCCAGGTCCCACCCCCGGTCGGTGGGGAATCCGGAGATGGCGTCGGTGCCTGAGGCGACGAGGTCCCAGAGGCCTTCCGGGGAGTAGACCTCGCCGGGGAACCGGCAGCTCATTCCGACGATGGCGATGGGTTCCTTGGCCGCGGCGACGAACATGCGGTTCTGCCGCCGGAGCCGCTCGGCCTCCTTCATCGCGGCGCGGAGTGCTTCTACGACACCCGCGGTAGGGGCATTCTCGGTGGGGGCATTCATCGTCTGCTCCGTCACTCTCGCGCTACAGGTCGGACTGGCCGTTGAGCGCGGCCCGCACCAGGTCTGCCACGGCCATCGAGTCGATGGACTCGTCGGATTCGTCGTCCTCTGCCGGGGCCGTCTCGCCCCGCCCTGCCAGCTGGAGCAGCGGCTCCAGTACGCCGATGTCCCGCAGCTGTGCGAGCGGTACGGAGGCCAGCAGGGCCCGGATCTCCGCCTCTTCCGCGTCGGTCCGCGCGTCGGGGCCCTCGTCGGGGACGAGCTGCCCGAGCACGTGCTCACCGAGGGCCGTGGGGGTCGGATGGTCGAAGACGAGCGTCGCGGACAGGCTCAGGCCGGTGGCCGCGTTGAGCTGGTTGCGCAGCTCGACGGCTCCGAGCGAGTCGACTCCGAGGTCACGGAAGGACCGTTCGGCGCCGACGGCGTCGGTGTCCGGGTAGCCCAGTACCTGGGCGGCCCGGGTACGGACCAGATCCACGACCACTTCGAGGCGCCGGTTCGCCCGCATGCCCACGAGCCGGTCCCGCAGGCCGGCTTCGCCCGCGCCGCTCTCGGGCGCCGCGGCCGTCGCGGCCACCATGTCCCGGTATCCGGGGAACTCCCGGAGCAGGGCGCTCGGCCGGGCCGCGCCGAAGGCGCCCACGAAGCGTTCGAGGGCGACCTCGGCGACCACCGCGGTCGGTTCGGTTCCCATGACCAGCCGCAGGAGTGCCTCGCAGGCCAGCTCCGGGTCCATGGCGCCGACCCCGGCGCGCTTGGCGGCCTCGTCGGCCCCGGCCCCTTCGGCCATTCCGCCGCCGCCCCAGGCGCCCCAGGCGATCGAGGTCGCCGGGAGGTCCAGTGCCCGGCGCCGCTCGGCCAGTGCGTCGAGCACCGCGTTCGCCGCCGCGTAGTTGGCCTGGCCGAGGTTGCCCACGGCCGCGGAGGCGGAGGAGAACAGGACGAACGCCGTGAGGTCCAGATCACGGGTGAGCTCGTCGAGCAGGAAGGCCGAGGTCACCTTCGAGCGGAAGACCGCCTCGAACCGCTCCGGGGTGAGCCGGTCGAGCACGCCGTCGTCCAGGACACCCGCCGCGTGCACCACGCCGGTCAGCGGGTGCTCGGCCGGGATGTCCGCGAGTACGGCGGCGAGTTGGGCGCGGTCGGCGACGTCGCACGCGGCGACGGTGACGCCGGTGCCCAGCCGGTCGAGTTCGGCCCGCAGACCGGCCGCGCCCGGTGCGTCCTGGCCGCGGCGGCTGAGCAGCACCAGGTGCTGGACGCCGTCCCTGGCCAGCCGGCGGGCGACATGGGCGCCGAGGGCGCCGGTGCCCCCGGTGATGAGCACCGTGCCCTTCGGATCCCATACGCGAGCGGGGTGCTTGCCGGGCGCCTGTACCAGCCGGCGGGCGAGGACCGCGGAGGCCCGTACGGCGATCTGGTCCTCACCGTCCGTCCCGGCCAGCGCTCCGGCGAGGCCCGCGGCCGTCCGCTCGTCCAGCTCCTCGGGGAGGTCGATCAGACCGCCCCAGCGCTCGGGGTACTCCAGCGCGGCGACGCGGCCCAGGCCCCAGACGGCGGCCTGGAGCGGGTTGCGTGGCGTGTCCGCGCGGTTCACGGACACCGCACTCCGGGTGACGGCCCAGAGCGGGGCGTCGATCCCGGCGTCACCCAGCGCCTGCAGCAGCACCGCGGTGAGGGCGACGCCCTCGGGCACGCTGCCCGCCGTGGTGTCCCGCAGCGCCAGGAGAGAGACGACTCCGGCGAAGGCCGTGCCGTCCTCGGCGCGCGCGTCGTCGGCGAGGGCGCGGAGTTCCCCGGCGAGCGTGGCCCGGTCCGGCGTGCCGGCCGCTACCCGTACCACCGTGGTGCCCAGCGCGTCGAGCGCGGCGCGGACCCAGGTGTCCTCGGTCTGTTCCTCGGGGACCACGGCGAGCCAGGTGCCCGTCAGCGGCTTGCGGTTGGCGGTGGTGGCGCCGGCCAGCGGCTTCCATACGATCCGGTGCCGCCAGCCCTCCACGACCGACTCGTCCTGGCGGTGCCTGCGCCAGTCGAGCAGCGCGGGAAGCACCTTCGACAGCGTGTCGCCCTCGATGTCCAGGACGGATTCCAGGGAGGCGAAGTCCTCCTGCTCCACCGCCTCCCAGAACGCGCGGTCGGTCGCGTCCGACTCCTGCGAGGCGGCCGTGGCGTCCGCACCGGGCAGGGCGTCCGGCCAGAACCGGCCGTGCTGGAAGGCGTAGGTCGGCAGGTCCACCCACTGGGCGCCGGTGCCCGCGAAGAACGCGGACCACCTCGGGCTCACTCCGTGGACGTGCAGCCGGGCGAACGCGGTCACCAGGGTGGCTTCCTCGCCGCGGCCCTTGCGCAGGACCGGCACGGCCACCGCGCCCTGCGGCGCCGACTCCTGGGCCATCGCGGAGAGCACCGCGTCCGGGCCCAGTTCCAGGAACGTGCTCACGCCGCGGTCCGCCAGCGTCCGTACGCCGTCGGAGAACCGGACGGCCTCCCGTACGTGCCGCACCCAGTAGGCGGCGGAGCACAGCTCGTCGGCCGTCGCCAGGCCGCCGGTCAGGTTGGACACCACCGGGATCCGGGGCGCCTGGAACGCCAGGCTCTCCGCGACCCGCTGGAAGTCCGCCAGCATCGGGTCCATCAGGGGTGAGTGGAAGGCGTGCGAGACGCGCAGCCGGCTGGTCTTACGGCCCTGCTCCTGGAGCCGGGCCGCGACCTCCAGGACCACGACCTCGTCGCCGGAGATCACCACCGATGTCGGGCCGTTGACCGCGGCGATGGAGATGCGCTCGGACAGCAGCGGAGCGACCTCGTCCTCCGTCGCCTGCACCGCCACCATCGCACCGCCGGACGGCAGCGCCTGCATCAGCCCGGCGCGCGCCACCACCAGGCGGCAGGCGTCCTCCAGCGAGAACACCCCCGCCACATGCGCGGCGGCGATCTCACCGATCGAGTGGCCGGCCACGAAGTCCGGGGTCACACCCCACGACTCCACCAGCCGGAACAGCGCCACCTCGATGGCGAACAGCGCCGGCTGGGTGAAGCCGGTCTCGTTCAGCAGGTCGGCGTCCTCGCCCCAGATCACCTCACGGAGCGGACGGTCCAACTCACCGTCCAGCTGGGCCAGTACGGCATCGAGAGCCTCGGCGAACACCGGGAAGCCGTCGTACAGCTCCCGGCCCATCCCCAGCCGCTGCGAACCCTGGCCGGAGAAGAGGAACGCGCGCTTGCCGATCCGTTCCACCTGGTTCTCGACCACGTGCGAGACGGTGCTGCCCTCGGCCAGCGCCGCGAGGCCGTCGAGCAGACCCTCGCGTTCGGTGACGGTGACGGCTGCCCGGTGCTCGAAGACCGAGCGGGTGGTGGCGAGCGAGAAGGCCAGATCGGCCAGGGCGGTGTCCGGGTGCGCGGTCACCTGGGCGAGCAGTCGGCGGGCCTGGTCGCGCAGCGCGCTCTCCGTCCTGCCGGACAGCAGCACCGGCAGCGTTCCCGCCTCGCGTGCGGCCCCTTCGGTCCCTGCGGGGGCCGTGGGAGCCGTGTCGGCGTCGGCCGACGGTGCCTGTTCCAGGATGACGTGCGCGTTCGTACCGCTGGCGCCGAACGAGGAGACCCCGGCGCGGCGCGGACGGCCCGCGTCGGGCCAGGCGACCGGCTCGGTGAGCAGCCGGGCGGCGCCCGCCGTCCAGTCCACGTGCGACGACGGCGTCTGCGCGTGGAGCGACTTCGGCAGGGTGCCGTGCCGCATCGCCATCACCATCTTGATCACACCCGCGACGCCGGAAGCGGCCTGGGTGTGACCGATGTTGGACTTCAGCGAGCCGAGCAGCACCGGGCGCTGCGGGTCACGGTCCTGGCCGTAGGTGGCCAGCAGCGACTGTGCCTCGATCGGGTCACCGAGCTTGGTTCCGGTGCCGTGTGCCTCCACCGCGTCCACGTCGGCGGGCGCCAGGCCGGAGTTGGCGAGCGCCTGCCGGATCACCCGCTGCTGCGCGGGTCCGCTCGGCGCGGTGAGACCGTTGGAGGCGCCGTCCTGGTTGATGGCGGAGCCGCGCAGGACCGCCAGGACGTGGTGGCCGTTGCGCCGCGCGTCGGAGAGCCGCTCGACGACGAGCATTCCCACGCCCTCGGCCCAGCCGGTGCCGTCCGCCTCTTCGGAGAACGCCTTGCACCGGCCGTCGGAGGACAGCGCGCCCTGGGCGGTGAATTCGACGAAGCCCACCGGAGTGGCCATGACGGTCACCCCACCGGCCAGCGCGATCGAGCACTCTCCGGAGCGCAGCGCCTGCGCCGCCAGGTGGAGGGCCACCAGGGACGAGGAGCACGCCGTGTCGACCGACACCGTGGGCCCCTGGAGGCCGAAGGAGTACGCCAGCCGGCCGGACAGGAGACTCGCCGACTGGGCCGTCTCCCACTGTCCGAACTCCTTCGGCGGCCGGTAGTCACCGCTGCCGCCGCCGACGTAGACGCCGGTGGTCGCGCTCCCTCGGAGCGTCGCCGCGTCGATACCGGCCCGCTCCAGCGCCTCCCAGGCGGCTTCGAGCACGATGCGCTGCTGCGGGTCCATCACCATGGCCTCGCGCGGCGAGATGCCGAACAGGCCGGGGTCGAAGTCGGCCGCGTCGTAGAGGAAGCCGCCGTGGCCGGTGGCGCTGTGGCCGCTGCCGCCCTCCGTTCCGCCGCCGAGCAGGGTGTCGAGGTCCCAGCCGCGGTCCGTGGGGAACTCACCGACGGCGTCGGTCCCTTCGGTGACGAGCTTCCACAGGTCCTCGGGGGAACCGACACCTCCCGGATAGCGGCAGGCCATGCCGACGATCGCGATGGGGTCGTCGCCGATGTGCCCCGAGGCCGCCACGGGCGCCGCGACGTCCGGCAGTTCGCCGAGCAGCACGGTCCGCAGATGACCGGCCAGTTCGGCCGGGGTCGGATGGTCGAACACGAGGGTGGCCGGCAGGCTGAGGCCGGTCGCGGCCATGAGCTGGTTGCGCAGGTCGACGGCGGTCAGCGAGTCGAACCCGAGGTCGCGGAACGGCAGGTCGGACTCGACCACGCCGGCGTCGGCGTGTCCCAGGACCACGGCGACCTTCCCGGTGACCAGGGAGAGCAGCGCGTCCGCCCGCTCGGCTTCGGGCAGTTCCAGCAGCCCCTGCCGGTAGGTGCCGGCGGCGGACTGCTCGTCCCGGCGCTCGCGTTCGGCGGCGGCGATGGCGGCGCGGGCCTCCGGGAGGTCCGCCAGCAGGGTGCTACGGCGGCCTTCGGTGAAGGCGGGGGCGAAGGTCTCCCAGTCCACGTCGGCGACGGTCACCGCGCTCTCGCCGTCGGCGAGGGTGCGGCCGAGCGCGGCGAGCGCCGCGTCGGCGTCCATCACGGGCAGTCCGTTCATCCGCAGATGCGCGGCCATGGTGCGGTCCACAGCATCCGTCCAGGCGCCCCAGGCGACCGACAGGGCGGTGGCGCCCCGGTCGCGGCGCTGCCGTGCGACGGCGTCCACGTACGCGCCGAGCGCCGCCTGTGTCTCCTGGCCGCGGACACCCCAGACTCCGGCGATCGAGCCGAACAGGACGAACGCGTCCAGCGGCCGGTCGCCGAGGACGGCGTCCAGCTGGACGACTCCGGCCAGCGCCGCGGAGAGTGCCGCGGCTCCGGGGCCGGTGTCGCCGGCGGCCTCCTCGGCGTGGATCACCGCGGTCAGTGGCCTGTCCTCGGGGATCGCCGCCAGCAGCGCGGTGAGCGCGTCGCGGTCGGACACCTCGCAGACGGCGGCCGTGACGGTGGCGCCGAGTTGCGTCAGTTCGGCTTCGAGCGCGGCCGCGCCCGCCAGGTCGGATTCATGACGGCCGGTCAGTACGAGGTGCTGGGCGCCCTCGCGGGCCAGCCAGCGGGCGGCGCGGCCGCCCATCGTTCCCGTACCCCCGACGACGAGGACCGTGCCGGTGGGCCGCCACGAGCCGCCCGCCGGGGACGGTGCCGTACGGCTCAGCCGCCGCCCGAAGGCCCCGGTGGGGCGGACCGCGATCTGGTCCTCGCCGTCCTGGCCGGCCAGGGCCGCGGCGAAGCGGGCGCCCGTCCGGTCGTCGATGGTCTCGGGGAGGTCGACGAGTCCGCCCCAGCGGTCCGGGTGTTCCAGTGCTGTGACCCGCCCCTGGCCCCAGACGGCGGCCTGTCCGGCGTTCACCAGGTGCTCCGACGGGGCCACGGAAACGGCGCCCCGCGTGACGCACCACAGCGGCGCGTCGATCCCCGCCTCGTCCAGCGCCCGCAGCAGCGCGGTCGGCCACGCCAGGTCCTGCGGCAGATGCGCACCGGTGGCTTCCGCGTCCGGGCGGGCGGCGGCGAGCAGCGACACGGCACCGGCGTAACCGGTCCCGTCCTCGCGCGCCGTCGCCAGCCGCCGCGACAGCTCCGCGTGGTCGGCCGCGTCGGCCTCCACCCGTACCGCCCGCGCGCCCAGTGCCGCGACGGCGTCGGACATCCAGGTGTCCTCGGCGCCGGAGGCCGGCACGATGACCAGCCAGTCGCCGGACGCCGCGGCCGTGGCCGGTGCGGTGAGCGGCGTCCAGCTCTCGCGGTAGCGCCAGTTCTCGCCCGCGGACTGCTCGCCCCTGCGGCGGCGCCACGCGGAGAGCGCGGGCACCATCGTGGTGACGGTGTCGCCGTCCAGGTCCAGCGAGGTGGCCAGTGACTCCAGGTCCTCCCGCTCCACGGCCGACCAGAACTCGGCGTCCACCGGGTCCGGGGCACCGACGGCGGCCGGGGCCGCCGGCTCGGGCCAGTACCGCTCGCGCTGGAAGGCGTACGTCGGCAGCTCGACACGGCGCGCTCCGGTGCCCGCGAAGAACGCGGACCACCGCGGTCCCGTTCCGTGCGTGTGCAGGGTGGCCAGCGCGGCGGCCACGGCCGCCTCCTCGCCCTGGGCCTTGCGGAGCAGGGGCACCACGGCCGGGGCGGGCTCGACGCCCTCCAGGCTCTGCTGGGCCATGGCGGAGAGCACTCCGTCGGGGCCGAGCTCCACGAAGGTGCTGACGCCGGCGTCCCGCAGGGTGCGGACACCGTCGGCGAACCGGACGGCCTCCCGTACGTGCCGCACCCAGTAGGCGGGCGAGCCCAGCTCCTGTGCCGTGGCGACCTCACCGGTCAGGTTCGACACCACGGGGATACGGGGCTCCTCGAACGCGAGGCCCTCGGTGACCCGGGCGAAGTCCGCGAGCATCGGGTCCATCAGCGGCGAGTGGAACGCATGGCTCACCCGCAGCCGCCTGGTGCGGCGCCCGTCCGCGGCGAAGAGGTCGGCGATCTCCAGGACGGCGTCCTCCGCACCGGCGATGACCAGCGCCTCGGGGCCGTTGACCGCGGCGATCGAGACATGCTCACCGAGCAGCGAGGTGACCTCGTCCTCGGTGGCCTGCACCGCGACCATCGCGCCGCCCTGGGGCAGAGCCTGCATCAGTGAGGCGCGCGCCGCGACCAGCCGGCAGGAGTCCTCCAGCGGGAACACGCCCGCCACATGGGCGGCGGCGATCTCACCGATGGAGTGTCCTGCCACGAAGTCCGGGGTGATGCCCCACGACTCCATCAGCCGGAACAGCGCCACCTCGACGGCGAACAGGGCCGGCTGGGTCCATCCCGTCTCGTCCAGCAGCTCCGCCTCGAAGGTGCCCGGCTCGGCGAACAGCACCTCACGCAGCGGGAATTCAAGCTCCCTGTCCAGATGGGCGAGCACCGCGTCCAGGGCCTCGGCGAAGACGGGGAAGCGCTCGTACAACTCCCGTCCCATGGCGGCCCGCTGGCTGCCCTGGCCGGAGAAGAGGAACGCGGTCCTGCCGGGGACGCGGCTCGCGACGCCGCGCGCGGCCTCCCGTACGCCGTCGGGCCCGGCCAGCAGCACCGCGCGGTGCGGGAAGGCCGTACGGTCCGACACGAGCGAGTGGCCGATGTCCAGGGGCGAGAGCCCGCTGTGGCGCTCGGTGAAGGAGGTGAGCCGCTCGACCTGGGCCTGGAGCGCCTCACGGGTCCTGCCGGACACGATCCACGGCACGACCGTCGGCGCGACGGCCGGGGCGGCGGTCTCCGGGTCGGCCGGGGGCTGTTCGACGGCGGGTGCCTGCTCCACGATGACGTGGGCGTTCGTACCGCTGACGCCGAAGGCCGAGACGCCGGCCCGGCGCGGCCGGCCGGTCTCCGGCCACGCCTGCGGCTCGCGCAGCAGTGACACGGCCCCCGCGGACCAGTCGACGTGCGCCGACGGGGTGTCGATGTGCAGGGTCTTCGGCAGGGTGCCGTGCCGCATGGCCATCAGCATCTTGATCACACCCGCGACGCCAGCCGCGGCCTGCGTGTGACCGATGTTGGACTTGACCGTGCCGAGGAGCAGCGGGCGCTCGCGGTCCCGGCCGTACGTGGTCAGCAGGGCCTGCGCCTCGATCGGGTCACCGAGGGTGGTGCCCGTGCCGTGCGCCTCGACGGCGTCGATGTCGGCGGTGGCCAGTCCGGCGTCGGCGAGCGCCTGCCGGATCACCCGCTGCTGCGAGGGGCCGTTGGGGGCGGTGAGCCCGTTGGACGCGCCGTCCTGGTTGACGGCGGTGCCGCGGATGACGCCGCGCACCTCGTGCCCGTTGCGTAGGGCGTCGGAGAGCCGCTCCAGTACCAGGATGCCGACGCCCTCGGACCAGGCGGTGCCGTCGGCGCTGTCGGAGAACGCCTTGCACCGGCCGTCGGGGGCCAGGCCGCCCTGGGTGCTGAACTCGACGAAGGAGTCGGGGCTCGACATCACGGAGACGCCGCCCGCGATCACCAGCGAGCACTCCCCCGAGCTGAGCGCCTTGCCGGCCCAGTGCAGCGCCACCAGCGAGGACGAGCAGGCGGTGTCGATGGTGACCGCCGGGCCCTCCAGGCCGAGCGCGTAGGAGAGCCGGCCCGACATGACGCTGGCGGTGTTGCCGGTGGCCACATAGCCCTGGACGTCGGAGGCGGACCTGCGCAGCAGGGTTGGGTAGTCCTGGCCGTTGGTGCCGACGAAGACGCCGGTGGCGGAGCCGCGCAGTCCTGACGGGTCGATACCGGCCCGCTCCAGCGCCTCCCAGGTCGCCTCCAGCAGCAGCCGCTGCTGCGGGTCCATCGCCAGGGCCTCACGCGGCGAGATGCCGAAGAAGCGGGCGTCGAAGTCGGCGACCCCGGTGAGGAATCCGCCGTCGAGGGTGTCCGAGGCGCCCGCTCCGAGCGCCTCGATGTCCCAGCCGCGGTCGGCCGGGAACGAGGAGATGCCGTCCCCGCCGTCCTGGAGCAACTGCCACAGCTCCTCCGGCGAGGACACCCCGCCGGGGAAGCGGCAGCTGATGCCGACGACGGCGATCGGGTCGTCGTCCACCGGCCGGCCGGTGGCGACCGGGAGCGCCGCCGACGTGTCGGGCAGCGAGCCGACCAGCTCGGCGAGCAGGAACTCCGCCATCTCGCGCGGGGTGGGCAGGTCGTACACGAGGGAGACGGGCAGGCTCAGCCCGGTGACGGCGGCGAGCCCGTTGCGCAGTTCGAGCGTCGTCAGCGAGTCGAAGCCCAGGTCGCGGAAGGCGCGGTCGTCCTCGATGTTCCTGGCGTCGGAGTGCCCCAGCACCGCGGCCACCTGGGCGCGCAGCAGGTCGAGCACGTAGCCGCCGCGCTCGGCCTCGGGGAGTTCAGCGAGCCGCTGCCGCAGCTCTGGTTCCCCGGCAGCCGCCCCGGCCGACGCGGTGGCGGCCTGCCGTACCTCGGGCAGGTCGCTGATGAGCGGCAGGGGGCGGGTCGAGGCGAAGGCGCGGAGGAAGCGGCTCCAGTCGATGTCGGCGACCGCGACGGCCGTGTCGTCGTGTTCGACGGCCTGGAGCATGGCGCGGACGGCGGGTTCCGGCGCCAGCGGCTCGAATCCGCCGCGCCGCACCCGGCTCTCGATCTCCGCGGCGTCGGCGACCATGCCGGATCCGGCCCAGGGGCCCCAGGCGACGGAGAGCGCCGTCAGGCCGTGTGCGCGCCGGTATTCGGCGAGGGCGTCGAGATAGGCGTTGGCCGCGGCGTAGTTGCCCTGTCCGGCGGCGCCGAAGACGCCGGCCGTGGAGGAGAAGAGGACGAACGCCGACAGGTCGAGGTCCGCGGTCAGCTCGTGCAGATTGCGCGCGGAGACGACCTTGGAGCGCAGTACGGGAGTGAAGTTGTCCGCCGTCAGCGCGTCCACGACGCTGTCCACGACGACACCGGCCGTGTGGAAGACCGCGGTGAGCGGCGCGTCCTCGGGGACGGAGGCGAGCAGGGCGGCCAGGGCGTCATGGTCCGCGACATCGCAGGCGGCGATGGTGACCCGGGCGCCGAGTTCGGTGAGTTCGCGGCGCAGCTCGTCGGCGCCGGGGGCGTCCTCGCCCCGTCGGCTGGTGAGCAGCAGATGTCCTGCACCGGAGCGGGCGAGCCCGCGGGCGACGTGCCCGCCGAGGCCGCCGGTGCCGCCGGTGATCAGTACGGTGCCCGACGCGTCGAGCGGGCGCCCGGCCGTGGCCGGTGCGGCGGGGCTGTGGGCGAGGCGGCGTACGAACACGCCGGAGGCGCGTACGGCAGCCTCGTTCTCGCCGGCGGCGCCGGCCAGGACGCCGCGCAGCCGGCGGCCGGCGTGGGAGTCGAGCTGCTCGGGCAGGTCGACGGAGCCGCCCCAACGGCCGGGATGTTCGAGCGCGATGACGCGCCCGAGGCCCCAGACGGCCGCCTGGTCGAGGCTGACGACATGCTCCGAGCGGCCGACGGACACCGCGCCGCGGGTGACGCTCCACAGCGGTGCGTCGATCCCCGCGTCACCGAGCGCCTGCACGGCGACGGTCGTCAGGGCGAGCGAAGCGGGGACACCGGAGTGCGCGACGCCTTCGCAGCCGGCGAGGGCGAGCAGCGACAGGACGCCCGTGAAGCCACCGTCCTCGGCACCGAGTGCCTCCAGTCGCGCGGCGAGCGCGGCGCGGTCAACTTCGGTGACCTCGACCGTGACGGTCTGCGTCCCGAGGGCGCCGACGACCTCGGCGGCCCACACGGCGTCCTCCGCGCGGGCCGGGGTCAGGACGAGCCAGCGCCCCGACAGCACGGTCGGCGCGGTGGAGCCGGTCTGCGGCTTCCAGGTGACGCGGTAGCGCCAGGCGTCCACGGCGGACTGCTCACCGCGGCGGCGGCGCCAGGCGGTCAGGGCCGGGACCATCGCGGTGACGGTGTCGTCGTCCAGGTCCAGCGAGGCGGCCAGGGACCGTACGTCGTCCCGTTCCACCGCCGACCAGAACTCGGCGTCGAGCGCGTTCTCGGCCGACTGCGGTCCCGCCTGCTGTGCGGGTGCCTCGGGCCAGTACCGCTCGCGCTGGAAGGCGTACGTGGGCAGCTCGACCTGGCGTGCTCCGGTGTCGGCGAAGAAGACGGACCAGTCGACGTCCACGCCGTGCGCGTGCGCGCCGGCCAGCGCGGTGAGGACGGCCCGTACCTCGGGACGGTCGCCGCGCAGCAGCGGAAGGAGCGCGGACCGCGACGCGTCGGCGAGACTCTCCCGCGCCATGCCGCAGAGCACCCCGTCGGGGCCGAGTTCCAGGAACGTACGGACCCCGCCCCGCTCCGACAGCCAGCTCACCCCGTCGGCGAAGCGGACCGCACGGCGGACGTGCTGGACCCAGTACTCCGGGGAGCACACCTGGTCGTCGGTGGCGAGTTCACCGGTCACGTTGGAGACGAAGGGAATCACCGGCGGGTGGTATGTGATACCGCTCGCGATCCGGCCGAAGTCGTCGAGCATGGCGTCCATGAGCGGCGAGTGGAAGGCATGGCTCACCCGCAGTTGCTTGGTCTTGCGTCCCTCGGCCCCGAGGCGGGCGGCGAGGTCGAGGACGGCGTCCTCGACTCCGGCGACGACCACCGAGGCGGGGCCGTTGACGGCGGCGATCGACACCTGGTCCTCGATTCCCGCCAGCAGCGGGAGGACCTCGTCCTCGGCGGCCTGAAGGGAGATCATCGCGCCGCCCGCAGGCAGTGCCTGCATCAGCCGGCCGCGCGCCGCCACCAGGGCGCACGCGTCCTCCAGGGAGAGCACACCCGCGACATGCGCGGCGGCGAGCTCGCCGATGGAGTGCCCGGCCAGATAGTCGGGGGTGACGCCCCAGGACTCGGCCAGCCGGAACAGCGCGACCTCGACGGCGAACAGCGCGGGCTGCGCGTACTCGGTCCGGTCGAGCAGGGCGGCCTCGGGCGATCCCGCCTCGCAGAACATGATCTCGCGCAGCGGCCGGTCCAGCTCACCGTCGACCCGGGCCAGTACGGCGTCGAGCGCGTCGGCGAACGCGGGGAACCGCTCGTACAGCTCCCGGCCCATGCCGGGACGCTGGCTGCCCTGTCCGCTGAACAGGAACGCGGTACGGCCGCGGCCCGTGCTGCCCTGGACCACACCGGGGCCCGGCAGTCCGTCGCGCAGGGCCAGCAGACCGCGCAGCAGTTCGTCGCGCTCCTCCGCCACGACGGCGGCCCGCCGGTCCAGGCTCGAACGGGAGGTGGCCAGCGAGAAGGCGAGGTCGGTGAGGTGCGCGTCGGGCCGCTCCTCCACCAGGGACAGCAGCCGGCCGGCCTGGGCGCGCAGCGCCGCCTCGCTCCGGGCGGAGACCAGCAGGGGCACGATGCCAGGCCGGGGCTCCCGCTCGGGTGCCGGCTGCTCGGCGGGCTCCTCCGGGGGAGCCTGTTCCAGGATGGTGTGCACATTGGTACCACTGAGGCCGAACGAGGAGACGGCGCCGCGGCGGGGACGGCCGGTCTCGGGCCACGCGGTCTGCTCGGTCAGCAGATCGATGGCGCCGGAGGACCAGTCCACGTGCGAGGACGGCGTGTCGATGTGCAGTGTCTTCGGCACGATGCCCTGCTGGAGGGCGTGGACCATCTTGATGACGCTGGCGACGCCGGAGGCCATCTGGGTGTGGCCGATGTTGGTCTTGACCGAGCCGAGCAGCAGCGGGTGCTCGGGATCCCGGTCCTGTCCGTACGTGGTCAGCAGCGCCTGCGCCTCGATGGGGTCGCCCAGCGCGGTGCCGGTGCCGTGGCCCTCGATGACATCGACCTCGCGGGACCGGAGTCCGGCGTTGGCCAGGGCCTGCCGGATCACCCGCTGCTGCGACGGGCCGTTCGGGGCGGTGAGTCCGTTGGACGCGCCGTCCTGGTTGACCGCGGAGCCGCGCACCACGGCCAGCACCTGGTGGCCGTTGCGCCGGGCCTCGGAGAGGCGCTCCAGCAGCACCAGGCCGACGCCCTCGGCGAGCGTCATGCCGTCGGCCGCCTCGGCGTAGGCCTTGCAGCGGCCGTCGACCGCGAGCGCCCGCTGCCGGCTGAAGCCGACGAAGGCGCTGGGGGTGGACATGATGCTGACGCCGCCCGCGAGCGCGAGGGAGCTCTCTCCGTTGCGCAGCGACTGGCAGGCCAGGTGGAGCGCGACGAGCGAGGACGAGCAGGCGGTGTCGAGGGTGACGGCGGGGCCCTCGAAGCCGAAGAGGTAGGACACCCGGCCCGACAGCACGCTGGAGAGCGTGCCGGTGATCATGTGGCCTTCGGACCCCTCGGCGGCGTTGGCCACGCCGGAGGTGTAGTCCTGGTAGCTGGCGCCGATGAAGGTGCCGGTCAGGCTGGAGCGCTGGGAGGCCGGGTCGATTCCGGCGTGTTCGAAGGCTTCCCAGGACGTCTCCAGCAGCAGGCGCTGCTGCGGGTCCATGGACACCGCTTCACGCGGCGAGATGCCGAAGAACCCGGGGTCGAAGTCGGCGACGTCGCGCAGGAATCCGCCCTGGACGGAGTAGGTCCTGCCCGACCGGTCGGGGTCCGGGTCGTACAGGCCCTCGGCGTCCCAGCCACGGTCGGCGGGGAAGCCGGAGATGGCGTCGGAGCCGTTCAGGACGAGCTTCCACAGCTCCTCCGACGAGGTGACCCCGCCGGGGTAGCGGCAGCTCATGCCGATGATGGCGATCGGGTCGTCATCGGCGGCGGAGGCCGACGCGACAACGGCGGGGGCGCCGGTCGCGGGCTGCGCCCCGGCCAGCTCGGACCGCAGGAAGCCGGCCAGCGCGGCGGGGCTCGGATAGTCGAAGACCATGGTCGTCGGCAGCGTCAGCCCGGTGACGGACGCGAGGCGGTTGCGCAGCCCGACGGCGGTCAGCGAGTCGAAGCCGACGTCACGGAAGGCGCGCTGGTCGGGCAGGGCGTCGGCGGACGTGAGCCCCAGAACGGCCATGGCCTCGGTACGGACCACCTCCAGCAGCAGCCGCTCCTGCTCCGCGGCGGACAGCGCGCGCAGCCGGGCCACGAACTCGCCCTCCACGACGGTGCCCGTGGTCTGCTCGGCGGCCTCGGTGAGCCTGCGGACCTCGGGGACCTCGGAGAAGAGGGCCGTGGGACGGCTCGACGTGAAGACGGGGTAGTACGTGTCCCAGTCGACGTCGGCGACCGCGATGACGGTCTCGTCGTCGTCCAGGGCCCGCTTCAGTCCGCTCAGCGCCAGCTGCGGGTCCATGAACTCCAGGCCGCTGCGGCGGATCAGCTGCGGGTCGACGCGGCCGATCTTGAGGTCGTCGGACCAGATGCCCCAGGAGAGCGACATGGCGCGCAGCCCGCGGGCCCTGCGGTGGGCGGCGAGCGCGGCGAGGTAGGCGTTGCCCGCCACATACGCGGCGTGCGCGCCACTGCCCCACATGCCGGCCGTGGACGAGTAGAGGATGAAGTCGTCGAGGTCGTCGTTGTCGAGCAGTTCGTCCAGGACCTGGGCGCCGACCACCTTCGCGTGCATGACGCGGGAGAAGGCGTCCATGCCGGTCTCGGCCAGCGAGTACAGCTCGATGAGCGCGGCGGTGTGCACGACGGTCCGTACGGTCCGTCCGTCGGCCTTGAGCTCCGCCAGGAGCGCGGCCACGGCCTCGCGGTCGGTCACATCGCAGGCGGCGATGGTCGCTTCGGTGCCCAGCTCGGCCAGTTCGGCGACGAGTTCGGCGGAGCCAGGAGCGTCCATGCCCCGACGGCTCGTCAGCACCAGGTGCTCGGCGCCCTGTCCGGACAGCCAGCGGGCGAGATGCGGGGCGAGGGTGCCCGAGCCGCCGGTGACGAGGGTGGTGCCGCGCGGCGTCCAGTCCCGGGAGGGGCCCTGCCGGCCGGCCGCGGCGCGGACGATACGACGGGTGAAGACGCCGGAGGACCGGATGGCGAGCTGGTCCTCCTCGCCCAGCGCGCCCGCCAGGGCGGACACCAGACGCTGACCGGCACGCTGGTCCAGCACCGGCGGCAGATCAATGACCCCGCCCCAGCGCTGCGGATGCTCCAGCGCGGTCGTCCAGCCCACCCCGGCCACCTGAGCCTGGACGGGGGACGTGACCTCGTCGGAACGGCCGGTGGAGACCGCGCCTTCGGTGAGGAACCACAGCGGGGCGCCGGTCTCGGTATCGCCCAGGGCCTGCACCAGCGAGACCGTCAGCGCGAGACCGAGGGACAGGCCGGGGTACTGCTCGCCCGGGTTCTCCGCCCCGGCGAGCACGGACACGATTCCGGCGACCTCGCCGCTCCCGGCCAGCCGCTCCGCCAGGACCGTACGGTCGACACACGACTCGTCCAGCACCAGACGCCGTACCTCGGCGCCATGGCCGCTCAGTGCGCCGACGACCGCGGCGTCGTCGATTCCCTCGGCGGACACCACCAGCCAGGCGCCCGACAGCGACTTCTGCGGAACGGTGCTCACCGGGGACCAGGAGACGCGGTAGCGCCAGGAATCGACCGTCGACCGGTCCCGGCGCGACCTGCGCCAGGACGACAGCGCCGGCAGCACGGCGGCCACGGAACCCTCGTCCGTACGCAGCGTCGAGGACAGCGCGGAGAGATCCTCCTGCTCCACCGCCGCCCAGAACTCGGCGTCGGCGGGGTCGGTGGCGACGGCGTTCTCGGGCGCGGGCGGTATGGCCCACAGCTGTTCGTGCTGGAAGGCGTAGGTGGGCAGGTCCACCCGCTGGGCGTCCGCGCCCGCGAAAACGCCCGCCCAGTCGACGTCGACGCCACGGACGAAGACCTCGGCGGCCGAGAGCAGGAACCGCGACACGCCACCCGTGTCACGGCGCAACGTACCGGTCGCGACGCCCGGTTCACCGGTCTCGTCGATCATGTCCTGCACCGACATGGTGAGCACCGGGTGCGAGCTGACCTCGATGAAGGCGCGGTGTCCCGCGTCCAGCAGGTCGCGTACCGCGTCGGCGAACAGCACCCGCTGCC
The DNA here is from genome assembly GCF_055582185.1 of Streptomyces sp. NPDC042201. Classification (NCBI taxonomy): domain Bacteria; kingdom Bacillati; phylum Actinomycetota; class Actinomycetes; order Kitasatosporales; family Streptomycetaceae; genus Streptomyces; species Streptomyces sp. NPDC042201. The sequence goes on from NZ_JBVJDS010000004.1 coordinate 191,985, forward strand.
GCAGGTTGCGGAACCAGTACCCGGCGTCCATCCCGTCGGTGTCCAGCCACGCGCCGGTCATGGTCGAGAAGAACGGGACTTCGGAGACCTGAGGGCGTACCGGCGCCAGGACGTCGAGCAGTTCGTCGCGCAGGTCCTCGACCTGCGCGGAGTGCGAGGCGTAGTCCACCGCGATCCGGCGGACCCGGATGTCCTCGGCCGTCAGCTCGGCGGACAGCTCGTCGAGGGCCTCCGGCTCGCCGGAGACGACGACCGAGCGCGGGCCGTTGACCGCGGCGACGGACACCCGGCCCGACCACGCCTCCAGCCGGCTCTCGACGTCGGCCACGGGCAGCGCCACGGACATCATTCCGCCGTGTCCGGCGAGCCGCCGGCCGATCGCCTGGCTGCGCAGCGCCACCACCCGCGCGCCGTCCTGCAAGGAGAGCGCACCGGAGACAACGGCGGCCGCGATCTCGCCCTGGGAATGGCCGACGACGGCCGCGGGCTCGACGCCGCGCGAGCGCCACAGGGCGGCCAGTGACACCATCACCGAGAAGGAGGCGGGCTGGACCACATCCACCCGCTCCAGCGACGGGGCGCCTTCGACGCCGCGCAGCACATCCACCAACGACCAGTCGGTGAACTCACTGAGAGCCGCCGCGCATTCACCGATCCGCTCCGCGAAGACCGGCGACTCGTCCAGCAGACGAGCCCCCATCCCCACCCACTGCGAACCCTGACCCGGGAAGACGAACACCGTCTTCCCCTCCACATCGGCCACGCCCCGGGCCACCACGGACGACGGTCCGTCGCGCTCGATCGCGCGCAGGGCCTCCAGCGGGTCCGCGTCCTCGGCGGGGACCACCACGGCCCGGTGCTCGAAGACGGACCGGGACGAGATGAGCGAGAAGCCCACATCGAGCGGCCGCGACGCGGATCCCGCGGTCTCCACGTACGACAGCAGGCGTGCCGCCTGCTCCCGTACGGCGGAACCGGTACGGCCCGACACCACCCACGGCACCACGCCGCCCGCGACGGGCACCGGCTCGGCCGTGGGCCCGGTCTCCTCGGTCTCTTCCTCGACGGGCGCCTGCTCCAGCAGCGTGTGGGCGTTGGTGCCGCTGATCCCGAACGACGAGACCGCCGCACGGCGCGGCCGGCCCGTCTCGGGCCATGCGACCGCCTCGGACAGCAGGCGTACCGCGCCCGAGGACCAGTCCACGTGCGACGACGGGGTCTCCGCGTGCAGCGTCCGCGGCAGCACGCCGTTGCGCAGCGCCATCACCATCTTGATGACGCTCGCGACTCCGGCGGCGGACTGGGTGTGCCCGATGTTGGACTTGACCGAACCGAGCAGCAGGGAGCGCTCCGGGTCGCGGTCCCTGCCGTAGGTGGCCAGCAGCGCCTGCGCCTCGATCGGGTCGCCGAGGGGCGTACCGGTGCCGTGGGCCTCCAGGGCGTCGATGTCCCCCGGCGAGAGGCGCGCGTTGGCCAGGGCCTGCCGCATCACCCGCTGCTGCGAGGGGCCGTTGGGCGCGGTGAGTCCGTTGGACGCGCCGTCCTGGTTGATCGCCGAGCCGCGGATCACCGCGAGGACCGGGTGGCCGTTGCGCCGGGCGTCGGAGAGCCGCTCGACCAGCAGGATGCCGACGCCCTCGGCGAGGGTCATGCCGTCCGCGTCGTCGGAGAACGCCTTGCAGCGGCCGTCCTGGGCAAGGGCCCGTTGCCGGCTGAACGCGACGAAGGGGGCGGGCGTGGTCATGATCGTGGCTCCGCCGGCGACGGCGAGCGTGGACTCGCCGTTGCGCAGGGACTGGCAGGCGAGGTGCAGGGCGACGAGCGAGGAGGAGCACGCGGTGTCGACGGTGACCGCGGGGCCCTCAAGACCGAAGACGTACGAGATCCGCCCGGAGAGCACGCTCGGGCTGCTGCCGGTGACCATGTGGCCCTCGGCGCCGTCGCCGGCGCCCATGCCGTAGTCCTGGTAGCTGGATCCGATGAAGGTGCCGGTGAGGCTGCCCCGTGCCGCACCGGGGGTGATGCCCGCGCGCTCGAAGGACTCCCAGGTGGTCTCCAGCAGCAGCCGCTGCTGGGGGTCCATCACCAGTGCCTCGCGCGGGGAGATGCCGAAGAACGTCGGGTCGAACTCGTCGGCCTCGTGCAGGAATCCGCCCTGTGTCGAGTAGGTCCTGCCCTGCCGGTCCGGGTCCGGGTCGAAGAGCCCCTGGGCGTCCCAGCCGCGGTTGACGGGGAATTCCGTCACGGCGTCCGCGCCGTTGGTGACGAGGTCCCACAGCTGCTCGGGCGAGCCGGCTCCGCCGGGGAAGCGGCAGCTCATGCCGATGATGGCGATCGGCTCGTCGTCGGCCGCCAGGGTGGCGACCGGTCCTGCCACCTCCAGCACGGCGCCCAGGATCTCCGAGCGCAGATACCGCGCCAGCTCCAGCGGGGTCGGATAGTCGAAGACCATCGTGCTCGGCAGGGTCAGGCCGGTCACGGTGGACAGCCGCTTGCGCAGCTCGACCGCGGTCAGCGAGTCGAAGCCGATGTCACGGAAGGCACGCCCCTCCGGTGCACCGTCGGCGGAGCTGTGGCCCAGCACGGCTGCCGCCTCGTCGCGGACGAGGTCGGCGAGCAGCCGGTCCTGCTCGGGCTCGGCCAGAGCGCGCACGCGCGTGACGAACTCGGAGGCGTCACCGGCCGTGTCCTGCTCGGCGCCGCTCGTCAGCGCCTGTACCTCGGGCAGGCCGGCGAGCAGCGCGCTGGGCCGTCCCGAGGTGAAGACCGGCGCGTAGCGGTCCCAGTCGACGTCGGCGACCGTGACGGTCACGTCCTGCCGTACGACCGCGCGGCGGAGTTCGGTCATCGCGGGACCGGGGTCCAGGAAGCCGAGGCCCTGTCGCTTCAGGCTTCCGGAGACCGTCTCGTCGACGGCCATGCCCGCTTCGGCCCACGGACCCCAGGCCACGGAGGTGGCGGTGAGTCCACGGGCGTGCCGGTGCTCGGCCAGGGCGTCCAGGTAGGCGTTGGCCGCGCCGTACGCGCTCTGACCACCGCTGCCCCAGACGCCGGCGATCGAGCCGAACAGGACGAAGAGGTCCAGTTCGCGGTCGCCGAGCAGGGCGTCGAGATGGGCCGCGCCCGCCAGCTTCGCCGAGGTCAGCTCGGCGAAGTCCGGAAGGCTGAGCTGCTCCAGCGGTCCGAAGTGGCCGACGCCCGCGGTGTGCACCACACCGGTCAGCGGCAGCTCGGACGGGATCCGGTCCAGTACGGCGGCGAGCGCGTCGCGGTCGGAGACGTCACAGGCGACGATCTCGACGCGGGCGCCCAGCTCCTCCAGCTCGGCGCGGATCTCGGCCGCGCCGGGGGCGTCCGGGCCGCGGCGGCTGGTCAGGACCAGCTGCTGCGCTCCGGAGCGTGCCAGCCAGCGGCCCACCTCGGCGCCGAGGCCGCCGGTGCCACCGGTCACCAGCACGGTGCCCCGCGCGGTGAACTCATGGGCGGTGGGCAGTGCGTCGACGGTGTGCCGGACGAGGCGGCGGCCGGAGACCCCGGAGGCGCGCAGCGCCACCTGGTCCTCGCCGTCGGGGGCGTCCTTCGTGGCGAGCACGCCCGCCAGCCGCTGTCCGGCCTGCTGGTCGAGCGTGGCCGGCAGGTCGATGAGACCGCCCCAGCTCTGGGGGTGTTCGAGGGCCGCGACCCGGCCGAGTCCCCAGGCCGCTGCCTGGACGGGCCGGGTGACCGGGTCGGCGGGTCCGGTCGACACGGCGCCCCGGGTGGCCGTCCACAGCCGTCCTGCGGACCCGGTGTCGCCCAGTGCCTGGACGAGCGCGACCGTCAGCGCGAGCCCGGTGGTGAGCGGCGCGAACGCGTCGCTCGGGCGCTCGTCCAGCGGGAGGACGGACAGCACGTTCGCCGTGCTGTCGAAGTCCTCGGTGCCTTCGAGCCGCGCCGCCAGCACGCCGCGGTCGGCGCACGACGCGTCCAGGACCACACGGCGCACCCGCGCGCCGTGCGTGCTGAGCGCGCCCACCAGGTCGTCGCAGAGGGTGTCGTCGGTCTCCTCGCTGCTGACGAGCAGCCAGGTGCCGTCCAGCACCGGGGCGGCGGGCTTGCGCAGACCGGTCCATTCGACCCGGTAGCGCAGCGAGTCGAGCAGGGTCTTCTCCTGCTTGCCGCGGCGCCAGGAGGTCAGTGCGGGCAGCAGGGAGCCGAGGGAGGAGTGCTCCTGCTCGCCGAGTCCGAGGATCGTGGCCAGTTCGTCGGCGTCGCCGCGCTCCACGGCGGCCCACAGACGCTGGTCGGCGGGGTCGGCGGTCGCGGCGGCGGGGAGCGCGGGCAGCTGCGGCCAGTAGAACTCGTGCTGGAAGGCGTAGGTGGGCAGGTCCACCCGGCGGGCGCCGCGCCCCGCGAAGTAGGCCGGCCAGTCCACGGCGACGCCGTGCACCTGGAGCCGGGCGAGCGCCGTGGTGACGGCCAGTTCCTCGGCGCGGCCGGCGCGCAGCAGCGGGATCAGTTCTGCGTCGTAGTCGTCGCCGAGGGTGTCCTGGGCCATCGCGGACAGCGGTCCGTCGGGGCCCAGTTCGAGGAAGGTGGTGACGCCCGCGTCGCGCAGTGTCCGTACGCAGTCGGCGAAGCGGACCGCTTCCCGCACCTGTGCGACCCAGTACTCCGCGGAGCACACCTGCTCGTCCGTGACCTGCCGGCCGGTCAGGCTGGAGATCAGCGGGATGTCCGGCGCCGTGAAGGTCAGCCCCTCGGCGACCTCGCGGAACGCGTCGAGCATCGCGGCCATACGGGGTGAGTGGAAGGCATGGCTCACCCGCAGGCGCTTGGTCTTGCGTCCCTGGGAGCCGAACGAGGCGGCGAGGTCCAGGACCGCGTCCTCGTCACCGGAGACGACGACCGACGTGGGGCCGTTGACGGCGGCGATCGACACCCGCTCGGACAGCAGGGGGACGACCTCGTCCTCGGTGGCCTGCACCGCGACCATCGCACCGCCGGCCGGGAGCGCCTGCATCAGCGTGGCGCGCGCCGCGACCAGGGCGCACGCGTCGGCCAGCGACAGCACGCCCGCGACATGGGCCGCCGCGATCTCACCGATCGAGTGGCCGGCCACGAAGTCGGGCTTGACGCCCCAGGTCCGTACGAGACGGAACAGCGCCACCTCGATGGCGAACAGCGCGGGCTGCGTCCAGCCGGTCTCGTCCAGCAGCGCGGCCTCGGCCGTTCCCTCGGCGGCGAACAGCACCTCGCGCAGCGGGCGGTCGAGCAGCGGGTCGAGTTCGGCGAACACCGCGTCGAGCGCCTCGGCGAACGCCGGGAAGCGCTCGTACAGTTCACGGCCCATGGCGGGCCGCTGGCTGCCCTGGCCGGTGAAGAGCAGGGCGGTCCTGCCGCGCCGTGCGGCCTCGCCCTCGATCACCCCGGCGTCGGTCCTGCCGGTGGCGAGCGCGCTGAGCGACCTCAGCAGCGCGGTACGGTCCTGCGCCACCACGGCCGCGCGCCTGTCGAACTGCGAACGGGTGGTGGCCAGCGAGAACGCGCCGTCGACCAGGTCGAGTTCGGGCTGCGCCTGTACGTAGGACAGCAGCCGCGCCGCCTGGCCGCGCAGGGCGTCGCGGGTCCGGCCCGAGATCAGCCACGGTACGGCTCCGGCCTCGCGGGGCGGGGCAGTCCGCGCCGGGGCCGGGGTGGCCGGGGGCTGCTCGATGATGGTGTGGACGTTCGTACCGCTGATGCCGAACGAGGAGATACCGGCGCGCCGAGGGCGGTCGGTGTCCGGCCAGGTGGTCGGCTCGGTCAGCAGCTCGACCGCGCCCTCGGTCCAGTCCACATGGGAGGACGGGGCGTCGACATGCAGCGTCTGCGGGAGGGTGCCGTGCCGCATCGCCATGATCATCTTGATCACCCCGGCGACGCCGGCGGCGGCCTGGGTGTGACCGATGTTGGACTTCACCGAGCCGAGCAGCAGCGGCCGCTCCGGGTCACGGTCCCGGCCGTAGGTGGCCAGCAGCGCCTGGGCCTCGATCGGGTCACCCAGGGTGGTGCCCGTGCCGTGCGCCTCGACGACATCGACCTCGTCGGCGGAGAGTCCGCCGCTGGCGAGCGCCTGCCGGATCACCCGCTGCTGCGAGGGACCGTTGGGGGCGGTCAGGCCGTTGGACGCGCCGTCCTGGTTGACCGCGGAGCCGCGCACCACGGCCAGGATCCGGTGGCCGTTGCGTACCGCGTCGGACTGCCGCTCCAGGACGAGCATGCCGACGCCTTCTGCCCAGCCGACACCGTCGGCCGACTCGGAGAACGCCTTGCAGCGGCCGTCGGGCGACAGACCGCGCTGCCGGGAGAAGTCCACGAACACCGAGGGCGTCGACATGACGGTGACGCCGCCGGCCAGGGCGAGCGAGCACTCGCCCGAGCGGAGGGCCTGGATGGCCCAGTGCATGGCGACCAGCGAGGACGAGCACGCGGTGTCGACGGTGACGGCCGGGCCTTCAAGGCCCATCGTGTACGACACCCGGCCCGAGGCCAGACTCGCCGAACTGCCGCCGCCCCGGAAGCCCTCGAACTCGGGGCTCGCCAGCACGGCGCTGTAGTCGCTGTACATCACGCCGGCGAACACGCCGGTGGCGCTGCCCCGCAGGGACAGCGGGTCGACACCCGCCCGCTCGACCGCTTCCCAGGACGCTTCCAGCAGCAGGCGCTGCTGCGAGTCCGTCGCCAGCGCCTCGCGCGGGCTCATCCCGAAGAACGCCGGGTCGAACTCACCCGCCTCGTGCAGGAATCCGCCCGAGCGGGTGTAGGCCGTACCGGCGTGGTCCGGGTCCGGGTGATACAGCGACTCGACATCCCAGCCACGGTTGACCGGGAATCCGGAGATCGCGTCGGCGCCCTCGGTGACCAGCCGCCACAGGTCTTCCGGTGAGGTCACTCCGCCGGGGTAGCGGCAGCTCATGCCGACGACCACGATCGGATCGTCGGCCACCGCCGCGGTCCGGGTGGCGGCGGGCGCCGCGGCGTCCGAGCCGAGCAGCTCGTCGAGGAGGTACGTGGCGAGGTTCCGCACGGTCGGGTAGTCGAAGACGAGCGTGGCCGGCAGCCGCAGCCCGGTCACGGTGTTGAGCCGGTTCCGCAGCTCCACCGCCGTCAGCGAGTCGAAGCCCAGGTCCCGGAACGCGCGTTCCGCGTCGATGTCCGCACCGCTGGCGTGGCCGAGTACGAGCGCGACCTGCGCGCGGACCAGGTCCAGCAGCATGTCGTGCCGGTCGGTCTCGTCCAGCCGGTTCAGCCGTTGTACGAGATCGCTCGCCGTCGCGGAGCCGGCGACCGCGGCCCGGCGGGAGCGGGTACGGATCAACGTCCGCAGCAGCGGCGGGACCTCGCCCTGGGCCCGCAGCACCGCCAGGTCCAGCCGCACCGGCGCCACCGCCGCCTCACCGGTGGCCAGCGCGGCGTCGAACAGCGCGACACCCTGCTCCACCGACAGCGGCGGCATGCCCGCGCGGGCCATCCGCTCCATGTCCGCGTCGGTCACACCGCCGGTCATTCCGCCGGTACGGTCCCACGGACCCCAGGCCAGGGAGGAGCCGGGCAGGCCCTCGGCCCGCCGGCGCTCCACGAGCGCGTCCAGGAAGGCGTTGCCCGCCGCGTAGTTGCCCTGGCCCGCACTGCCGAACACGCCGGCCACGGAGGAGAACACCACGAACGCGGACAGGTCGAGATCACGGGTCAGCTCGTGCAGGTTCCAGGCCGCGTCGGCCTTCGGCCGCAGGACCGTGTCGAGCCGCTCCGGAGTCAGTGAACCGATGACGCCGTCGTCCAGCACTCCCGCCGTGTGCACCACGGCGGAGACCGGGTGCGCGGCCAGCAGGCCCGCGAGTGCGTCGCGGTCGGCGACATCGCAGGCCTCGACCGCGACCTCGGCGCCGTGCAGCTCCAGCTCGGCCACCAGCTCCTCGGCGCCCTCGGCGGCCCGTCCGCGCCGGCTGACCAGCAGCAGCCGCCGTACGCCGTGCTCCGCCACCAGGTGCCGTGCCAGCACCGCGCCCAGACCACCCGTACCACCGGTGATCAGGACACTGCCGCCGGCGCCCCAGACCGGGCCCACGCCCGCGCCGCCGGCCGTCCGCCGGCGCACCAGGCGCCCGGCCCGTACCTCACCGCCGCGGACCACCAACTGCGGCTCGGCCACGCCCAGAGCCCGCGGCGGCAGGGCGGCCGGCGCTTCGGGGTCCAGATCGACCAGGCCGAACCGGCCGGGGTGCTCCGCCTGCGCGGAGCGGATCAGGCCCCACACCGAGGCCGCGGCCACGTCACGGCCGCCGACGGCGCCCCGCGTCACGAACACCAGCCGCGCGTCGGCGAACCGCTCGTCCGCCAGCCACGCCTGGGCCGACGCCAGCGCGTCCGCCGCCAGCGCGTGGGCGGACCTCGCAGCGCCGTCGCCGGACTCACCGGCGAGCGCCGTCAGTACGACATCCGGGACCGGGGACTCCGCCGCCGCCAGCGACAGCAGATCCGGGTAGGTCACGGCGGTGCTCACCGGCGCCAGGTCCTCGGCGAGCCCGAACAGGTCGGGGCCCACCAGGGCCACCGGCCCGGGGGCCGCCGTCCCGGTCCGCACCGGGGTCCAGTCGAGGCCGAACAGCGCGTCCCTGCCGACCAGGGCGACGGTGCCGAACTGCTGGGCCGCGACGGGGCGCAGCACCAGCGAGTCGATGGAGGCGACCGGCTCGCCCGAGGCGTCGGCCACGGTGAGGGACACCGCGTCCTCGGCGGCCGGGGACAGCCGTACGCGCAGCGCGGAGGCGCCGGTCGCGTGCAGCGACACACCCTCCCAGGAGAAGGGCAGTCCGCCGTGGCTCTCCGCACCGAGTTCGACGAAGGAGGCGGCGTGCAGGGCCGCGTCCAGCAGCGCGGGGTGGAGTCCGAACGCGTCCGCGTCGGCCTCGCCGCCCTCGGGCAGCACGACCTCGGCGTACACCTCGTCGTCCCGGCGCCAGACGGCCCGCAGGCCCTGGAACACCGGGCCGTACCCGAAGCCGTCCTCGGCCAGCCGGCGGTAGAGACCGTCGATGCCCACCGGTTCCGCGCCGGCCGGGGGCCACACGGCGGTGTCGAGGACGGAGCGCTGCTCGCCGAGGGCGAGCACGCCGGTGGCGTGCCGGGTCCACGCGTTCTCGTCGCTTCCCTCGGGGCGGGAGTAGACGTTCACGGTGCGGCGGCCGGAGTCGTCGGGGTTGCCGATCCACAGCTGGACCTGGATGCCGCCCTGCTCCGGGAGGATCAGCGGCGCCGCCAGGGTCAGTTCCTCGACCCGGTCGCAGCCGACCTCGTCACCGGCGCGGACGGCCAGTTCGAGGAAGGCGGTGCCGGGGAGCAGCGTGGTGCCGCGTACGGCGTGGTCGGCCAGCCACGGGTGGGACTGGAGCGAGAGCCTGCCGGTGAGCAGGGCGCCTTCGGAGTCGGCCAGGGAGACGGCGGCGGAGAGCAGCGGGTGGTGGGCGGCGCCCAGTCCGGCGGCCCGCAGGTCCGCGGTGTGTCCCTGGGTGCCCTTGGGCCAGTACCTGCGGCGCTGGAAGGCGTAGGTCGGCAGATCGGCGCGGCGGGCGCCGGTGCCCGCGAAGTAGTCGTCCCAGCGGACGGTGACGCCCCGGACGTGCAGACCGGCCAGGGCCGTGGTGATCGTGTGGGTCTCCGGGCGGCCGGCCCGGAGTACGGGGAGCGCGGCGGCGCCGTCGGCGCCCGCCGCGTCGGCGCCGTCCTGGGTCATGGCGGACAGGACGCCGTCGGGACCGAGTTCCAGGAAGGTGGTGACGCCGTGGCCGAGGAGCCAGTCGACGCCGTCCGCGTACCGGACCGCGCGGCGGACATGGTCCACCCAGTAGTCGGCGGAGGTCACCTGTCCTACCGTCGCGGGCTCACCGGTGACGTTGGAGACGAACGGCATCAGCGGGGCCTGGAGGGACAGTCCCGCGACCACGGCGCGGAACTCGTCGAGCATCGGCTCCATGAGCGGCGAGTGGAAGGCGTGCGAGACCCGCAGCCGCTTGGTCTTGCGCCCGTCGGCCTCCAGCCGGGCGGCGATCTCGCCGACCGTGTGCTCGTCGCCGGCGAGGACGACGGCCGTCGGACCGTTGACCGCGGCGAGGGACACCCGGTCCTCGTGGCCGGCCAGCAGCGGCGTGACCTCGTCCTCGGTGGCCTGTACGGCGACCATCGCGCCGCCGGCGGGCAGGGCCTGCATCAGCCGGCCCCGGGCGGCGACGAGCGCGGCGGCGTCGCCGAGGGAGAGCACCCCGGCCACATGGGCGGCGGCGATCTCACCGATCGAGTGGCCGGTCAGGTAGTCGGGCTTGATGCCCCAGGACTCCACGAGGCGGAACAGCGCCACCTCGACGGCGAACAGCGCGGGCTGCGCGTACTCGGTACGGTCCAGCGTGTCGGCGTCCTCGCCCCACAGCACGTCGCGCAGCGGACGGTCCAGCCGCTGGTCCAGCTCGGCGAGCGCCGCGTCGAGAGCCTCGGCGAACACGGGGAAGCGGCCGTACAGTTCGCGGCCCATGCCGAGCCGCTGGGAGCCCTGGCCGGTGAACAGGAACGCCAGCTTGCCATCGCCCTGCGCGGCGCCCTGTGTGGAGCCCTGTACAAGGTCGGCCGCCGGCGTGTCCTCGGCGAGGGCGGTCAGTCCGGCGAGCGCGGCGTCGCGGTCGGCGGCCATGACCACGGCGCGGTGCTCGAAGCCGGCCCGGGTGGTGGCCAGCGAGAAGGCGGTGTCGAGGAGGGGTGTCGCGGCGTCGGCGTCCAGCGCGGACAGCAGGCCGGCGGCCTGTGCCCGCAGCGCGTCAGAGGTCCGCCCGGACAGCAGCACGGGTACGACACCGGGCTCGACGCCGGGCTCGGCGTTCGCGCCGTCCGCCGCCTCGGGCGCCTCCGGCTCCGGGGCCTGCTCGACGATGGTGTGCGCGTTGGTGCCGCTGATGCCGAAGGAGGAGACGGCCGCCCGCCTGGGCGCTCCGGTCTCGGGCCACGCGGCGTTCTCGGTGAGGACCTTGACCGCGCCCTGCGTCCAGTCCACGTGCGAGGAGGGCTCGTCGGCCAGCAGCGTCCGCGGCAGCACTCCGTGCCGCATCGCCATGACCATCTTGATGACGCCGGCGACGCCGGCCGCGGCCTGGGTGTGGCTGATGTTGGACTTGACCGAGCCGAGCAGCAGCGGGCGGCTCTCGTCGCGGTCGCGGCCGTAGGTCGCCAGCAGGGCCTGCGCCTCGACCGGGTCGCCGAGCGTGGTGCCGGTGCCGTGTGCTTCGACGACATCGATCTGGTCGGCGGAGAGCCGGGAGTTGATCAGGGCCTGCTGGATGACTTCCTGCTGGGACGGGCCGTTCGGCGCGGTGAGGCCGTTCGAGGCACCGTCCTGGTTGACGGCGCTGCCGCGCACGACGGCGAGGATCTCGTGGCCGTTGCGCCGGGCGTCGGACAGCCGCTCCAGTACGAGGATGCCCACGCCCTCGGCCCAGCCGGTGCCGTCGGCGGAGTCGCCGAAGGAGCGGCAGCGGCCGTCGGCGGACAGTCCGCCCTGGCGGCTGAACTCGATGAACGTACCGGGGCTGGACATGACGGTGACGCCGCCGGCCAGCGCGAGGGTGCACTCCCCCGCGCGCAGCGCCTGGGCGGCGAGGTGCACGGCCACCAGGGACGACGAGCAGGCGGTGTCCACGGTCACAGCGGGGCCGACCGTGCCGAAGGAGTAGGAGATCCGCCCCGACAGGACGCTGCCCGTGTTGCCGGTGAGCTGGAATCCTTCCGCGCCGTCGGCGGGCCCGACCCGGTAGTCCTGGGCCATCGCGCCCATGAACACGCCGGTCTGGCTGCCCTTGACGGAAGTCGGGTCGATGCCCGCGCGCTCGAAGGCCTCCCAGGCGGATTCGAGCACGACGCGCTGCTGCGGATCCATCGCCACGGCCTCGCGCGGCGAGATGCCGAAGAAGTCGGCGTCGAAGTCGGGCGCCTCGTGCAGGAAGCCGCCGGAGGTGGTGCTGGACGAGGCGAGCGCCTCGGTGTCCCAGCCGCGGTCGGTGGGGAACTCGGAGATGCCGTTCTCGCCGGCCTCGACCATCCGCCACAGGTCTTCGGGGCTGCTTACTCCCCCGGGATAGCGGCAGGTCATACCGACAATGGCGATCGGCTCCTGAGCCGACGTCTCGAGTTCACTCACCCGCTGCCGCGTCCGTCGGAGATCGGCGGTCGCAAGCTTGAGGTAGTCCCGGAGCTTCTGTTCGTTGTCCATCTCAACTCAACCCATCTCGACAGCCAGCGGCCGAACATGAATCACGCCGGACATCTCGCGCTCGTCGTGCAATGCAATTAATGAGAAAGCCACATGGCTTCACAGCCGATTACGGGGGAAGCCATGTGGCGAGTGTCGTCGCGACCGCGACGGGAATTCCCTAGTTCTTCGCGGTCCTGCGGTCCACTACCAGCTGGAGGCCAGCAGAAGGTCCCCGTACTGGTGTTCGCGGGAGACCTGGTCGAGGTCCGCGTCGACCATCATGTGCATCAGTTCGGGGAAGTCGACGGAGGGCTTCCAGCCCAGCTGGGTCTGGGCGTGCTTGCTGTCGGCGCAGAGGATCTCCACCTCGGCGGGGCGGACCAGCTCGGGGTCGATGACCACGTAGTCCTCCCAGTTGAGGTCCACATGCTCGAAGGCGATCCGCACCGCGTCGGAGACCGAGTGCATGGTGCCGCTGCCCACCACGTAGTCGTCCGGGTCGTCCTGCTGGAGCATGAGGTGCATCGCGCGCACATAGTCGCCGGCGAAGCCCCAGTCGCGTACCGCGTCGAGGTTCCCCAGGTGCAGTTTCTCCTGGAGTCCCAGTTTGATCCTGGCGACCGCCAGGGAGATCTTCCTGGTCACGAACTCCGAACCGCGGCGGGGGGATTCGTGGTTGAAGAGCATCCCGGAGACCGCGTACATCCCGAAGGACTCACGGTAGTTACGGGTGATGAAGTGCCCGTACGCCTTGGCGGCGCCGTACGGGCTGCGCGGGTGGAAGAGCGTCGTCTCGCGCTGCGGGGTCTCGGCCGCCTTGCCGAACATCTCCGAGGACGACGCCTGGTAGAAGCGGATCTGGCCGGTGCCCGCTGCGGTGCGGGAGCTGTTGAGGCCGCTCACCATGCGGATCGCCTCAAGGACCCGGAGCACGCCCATTCCGTTGACTTCGGTGACCAGTTCGGCCTGCTGCCACGACATCGGCACGAACGAGATGGCGCCGAGGTTGTAGACCTCGTCCGGCTGCACGGTGTCGACAGCGGACACCAGGCTGGCCTGGTCCATGAGATCGCCCTCGACAAAGGACAGATCCGAGACGAGCCGGCTGACCCGCGACTTTCGCGGGTTGGCCTGGCCCCGGATCAATCCCCATACCTGGTAGCCCTGCGAGAGCAGGTGCTCGGCCAGATAGGATCCATCCTGCCCGGTAATTCCAGTGATCAGCGCACGCTTGGACATTCCAACCCCTTCTCGACCACGGAGAGACCGTCCAAACGCAGAGCTCGGTCGACGACCTTGCATCGAATACGCTTCTGTCCGGACGATAGACATCGGCACGCTCGCAAGCCGCCGACCACGGTGTCAAGAAATCCCCGGCATACTAGGGAATTCCTGAGTCCCGCCGCCGGCCGGAAAGCGGGAAGCGGAGAACACTAGTAATTTTCGGGCGTCCCGTGCGGTGCACTGTGTGCGTCGGCGTCCGGGCCGGCTCTGTCAACCGGAGTGTCTTTCCGTGCTGTTCAGACTCCTGCGTACCCATGTACGTCCCTACAGGCGAGCGGCCGCTCTGCTGGTCCTCCTGCAACTGGCCCAGATTCTCGCCACGTTGCTGCTGCCGACCCTCGGCGCCGCGCTCATCGACAACGGCGTGGTCAGAGAGGACAGCGGCTACATCACACGGGTCGGCGCGATCATGATCGCCGTGGCGCTCGTGCAGATCGTGTCGGCCGTCGGCGCGGTGTCGCTGGGCTCGCGCACCGCGATGGCGATGGGGCGTGACATCCGCTCCGTCGTCTTCCGCCGGGTGCTGGACTTCTCGGCCCGCGAGGTGGGCCGGTTCGGCACGCCGTCGCTGATGAACCGGACGGTCAACGACGTCCAGCAGATACAGACCCTGGCCCTGTCGGGCTTCGGCATCGTGGTGTCGGCGCCCCTCATGTGCCTGGGCAGCGTCGCGCTGGCGCTTCAGCAGGATGTTCCGCTGGCCCTGATCCTGGTGCTGCTCGTCCTGGTCGTCGGTGTCGCGTTCGGTCTGCTCCTGGCCCGTATGGGGGTGTTCTACGAGCGGATGCAGACCTACCTCGACCGGCTGGGCAGGCTGCTGCGCGAGCAGATCACCGGGGTCCGCGTGGTGCGTTCCTTCGTCCGGGACGCCTATGAACGCGAGCGGTTCGCCCGGACCAACACGGAACTCTTCGAGGTCTCGCAGCGTGTCGGCCGGCTCATCGCGACCATGCTCCCCGTGGTGCTGCTGCTCATGAACGCGTTCATGGTCGCCATCCTGTGGGTCGGCGCGCACCGGATCGACGCGGGGACGATGCGGATCGGCGCAATCAGCGCGTTCCTCAGCTATCTCTCCCTCATCCTGATGTCGGTCGTCATGGTCGCGTTCGTGTTCCTCTCGGTGCCCCGCGCGAAGGTGTCCGCCGCACGCGTGCAGGAGATCCTCACCACCCCCACGAGCGTCACCCCGCCGGCCGAGCCGGCCGGGACCGCGCCCGCCGCCTCCGGGCATCTCGTGCTGCGCGCCGCGGAGTTCCGCTACCCGGGCGCGGAGAAGCCCGTACTGCAAGGAATCGACCTGACCGCCGGTCCCGGCGAGAGCGTGGCGATCCTCGGCAGCACCGGCAGCGGCAAGACGACACTGCTCAACCTGGTCCTCCGGCTGTTCGACGTCACCGACGGTTCGGTGCGCGTCAACGGCGTCGACGTACGGGAGCTCGACCCGGAGGTACTCAGCCGCGCCGTCGGCTTCGTACCGCAGAAGCCGTATCTGTTCTCGGGCACCGTCGCGACCAATCTCCGCTTCGGCGATCCCGACGCCACCGACGAGGAGCTGTGGCAGGCCCTCCGGGTCGCTCAGGCGGCCGAGTTCGTCGAGCGCATGCCCGGCGGTCTGGACGCCGAGATCGCTCAGGGCGGCACGAATGTCTCGGGCGGGCAGCGCCAGCGCCTGGCCATCGCGCGCACCCTGCTGCGCCGGCCCGACATCTACCTCTTCGACGACTGCTTCTCGGCGCTCGACTATGCCACGGACGCCGCGCTGCGGACCGCCCTCGCGCCCGAGACGGCCCGGGCGACGGTGATCACGGTCGCCCAGCGGGTCGCCACCGTCCGGTTCGCCGATCGCATCGTGGTCCTCGACCAGGGTCGCGTCGTCGACACCGGCACCCACGCCGAGTTGCTGCGCGACAGCACGACGTACCGCGAGATCGCGCTCTCCCAGCTCACCGAAGAGGAGGCCGTCGATGGTCTCGCCCGGCAGCCGTAGCGAACCCGGAGCGCGCGGGCCCGGCCGCCGGCTCCTCGGCCTGCTCAGGCCGCACCGCTCCCTCATCTCGCTGGCGCTCGCCCTGGGGATCGGCGGGATCACGCTCAACGCGTTCGGCCCGCTGCTCCTCGGCAAGGCCACGGACCTGATCGTCGACGGCGTCCTCGGCCACGCTCCCGGCACCGCCGTCGGCTCCGAGGCGCCCGGCGTCGACTTCGGCGAGGTCGGCAGGGTGCTGCTGATCCTGCTCGTCCTCTATGTCGCGGCCTCGCTCTTCATGCTCGCGCAGGGGCGGCTGATCGCGGCCGTCGTGCAGCGGGTGGTCTTCGCTCTGCGGGAGAAGGCGGAGGACAAGCTCGCGCGGCTGCCGCTGCGCTACTTCGACCGTAATCCGGCGGGCGAGGTGCTGAGCCGCGCCACCAACGATGTCGACAACCTCCAGCAGACGCTTCAGCAGACCCTCGCCGAGCTGATCACCTCGGTGTTCTCCATCGTGACGATGCTGATCCTGATGCTGGTCATCTCGCCGTCCCTGGCGCTGATCATGCTGGCGAGCGTGCCCGTGTCGGCCGTGCTGGCGGCCTGGATCAGCAAGCGCGCCCAGCCCCGGTTCGCGGACCAGTGGGCCGCCACCGGCGCGATGAACGGGCATGTCGAGGAGATCTACACGGGCCATTCGCTGGTCAAGGGCTTCGGCAGGCGCGAACAGGCCGAGCGGCACTTCGACGCGCACAACGAGGCGCTGTTCCGCGCGGGCAGGAAGGCCCAGTTCGCCTCGGGCACCATCGAGCCGTCGATGATGTTCATCGCCAACCTCGGCTATGTGGTCGTCGCGGTGGTCGGCGCGTGGAAGGTGGTGAACGGCTCGCTGAGCCTCGGCGACGTCCAGGCGTTCATCCTGTACTCCCGCCAGTTCAGCCAGCCGATCGTCCAGGTCGCGAGCGTGGCCGGCCGCCTCCAGTCCGGGATCGCCTCCGCCGCCCGGGTCTTCACCCTCCTGGACGCCGAGGAGCAGGGCCCCGACCCGAAGCGCCCGGTCAGGCCGGGCCGGGCCGGCGGCCGGGTGCGGTTCGACCGGGTCTCGTTCCGCTACTCCCCCGAGACCCCCCTGATCGAGGATCTGTCGCTCACCGTGGAACCCGGCAGCACCGTGGCGATCGTCGGACCGACCGGTGCGGGCAAGACCACGCTGGGCAATCTGCTCATGCGGTTCTACGAGGTCGGCGACGGCCGCATCCTGCTCGACGGGACGGACATCGCGTCGATGACCCGCGACGACCTGCGGGCACAGTTCGGTCTGGTGCTCCAGGACACCTGGCTGTTCCGGGGCACGATCGCCGAGAACATCGCCTACGGACACGCCGGGGCGACCCGCGACGAGATCGTGGCGGCGGCCCGCGCCACCTGCGCGGACCGATTCATCCGCACCCTGCCGGACGGCTACGACACCGTGCTCGACGACGAGTCGGCCGGTGTGAGCGCGGGCGAGAAGCAGCTGATCACGGTGGCCAGGGCCTTCCTCGCCAAGCCGGCGGTCCTGGTGCTCGACGAGGCGACGAGCTCGGTCGACACCCGTACCGAAGTCCTCATCCAGCGCGCGATGAACACCCTGCGCGAGGGCAGGACCAGCTTTGTCATCGCACACCGGCTGTCCACCATCCGTGACGCGGATGTCATCGTGGTGATGGAGTCCGGGCGTATCGTCGAGCAGGGCACCCACGACGAACTGATCCACCACCAGGGTGCCTACGCCCGACTGCATGCTGCGCGCGCCCATGAGTCGCCGCGCGCCGGGCTGCCGGCCGGCGACTGATCCCGCAGCACCCGAGGCCGGCCCGGTCAGGCGTCCGAGCCCGAGCGAGAAGGACGGAACTGTGCCCGACGGAAAACTCCTGGCCGTCAGCGATCTGCATGTCGTCTACGACGAGAACCGCGCGCTGGTCGAGACGCTGCGACCCGAATCGGACGAGGACTGGCTGATCGTCGCGGGCGATGTCGCCGAGAAGTACACCGACATCGAATGGACGCTGCGGCTGGTCAGCGACCGCTTCGCCAAGGTGATCTGGGTGCCGGGCAACCACGAGCTGTGGACCCACCCCCAGGACCCGTGTGACCTGCGCGGGGAGAAGCGCTACCTCCATCTCGTCGAGCTGTGCCGGGAGTTGGGCATCGCCACGCCCGAGGACCCCTATCCCGTATGGCGCGGCGCCGGCGGCCCGGTGGCGGTGGCTCCACTGTTCGTGCTGTACGACTACTCGTTCCGGGCGCCCGGCGCCACCACCACGGCCGAATCGCTGCGTATCGCCACCGACGCGGGTGTGGTCTGCTCCGACGAGTACTTCCTGCATCCGGAGCCCTACGCCGGCCGGGACGCCTGGTGCTGGGCCCGGGTCGCGGAGACCGAACGCCGGCTCTCCGCCGTCGACCCGGCCCTGCGCACCGTCCTGGTCAACCACTTCCCCCTGGTGCGCGACCCCACCCGGGTGCTGCGCTACCCGGAGTTCGCCCAGTGGTGCGGCACCGAGCTGACCGCCGACTGGCATGTGCGCTTCCGGGCCGCCGCGGTGATCTACGGGCATCTGCACATCCCCCGGGTCACCTGGCACGACGGCGTGCGCTTCGAAGAGGTCTCGGTCGGCTACCCGCGCGAATGGCGCAAGCGGCCGCCACGGCTGCCGCTGCGTCAGGTGCTGCCCGCCCCGGCAAGCCGGGGCGTCCGGTGATCGAGGCGATTCTGCCCGCCTCGGTCGTGACGGAGGTGGCGTACGACGACCGTGTGGCGGAGCCGGACGAGAAGCTGTTCCCGCAGGAGCGCGCCGTCGTGGCGACGTCGGTCCTGACGCGGCAGCAGGAGTTCACCACCGTACGGTTCCTGGCCCGGCGCGCGCTGCTGCGTCTGGGGCAGCCTCCCGTGCCCCTGCTGCCCAGCCCCCGGGGTGCGCCGCAGTGGCCGGCGGGCTTCGTCGGCAGCATGACCCACTGCGAGGGATACCGCGCCGTGGTCGTGGCCAGGTCGGCCGGGACGGCGGCGGTCGGCATCGACGCGGAGCCCGACAAGCCGCTGCCGCCGGGCGTGCTGGACTCCATCGCGCTGCCGTACGAGTCCTCGCGCATGGACTTCCTGATGGCGCGTCATGCCGGGGTCTGCTGGGACCGGCTCCTCTTCAGCGCCAAGGAGAGCGTCTTCAAGGTGTGGTACCCCCTCACCGGACGCGAGCTCGACTTCAGCGAGGCGGAGATAGCCATCGATCCGCTCGGCCGGACCTTCCACGCCCGGCTCCTGGTACCGGGCCCGGTGGTCGGGGGCCGCACCCTCGACGGATTCTCCGGCCGCTGGCACGCCGCGCACGGCCTGGTGGCCACCGCCATCCACATCCCGCATTCCACAGCGCCGTGAAAGCTGAATCGTAATCATTTTTTCTTTGAAGTGAGCATGACAAGACACACAGAGCTGATATCCAGGTGGAGTCCATGTCCCCCCACCATTGGAGAAGCATCTCCGTGCGCTCATTAAAGCCACTTTTCGCCGTCCTCTTGGCATTCGCCGCGGCCATCACGATATCGGCCCCGGCGCAAGCGGCCGACGGCAAGTACGTGGCCCTGGGTGACTCCTACGCCGTCGCCCCGGGCACCTGGACCTACGACAACCCTGACGACGCGTGCCGCCGTGGCCCGCTCACCTATTCCCGGTTGTGGGCGGCCCAGCACCCGTCGACCGCGTTCGTGGAAGCGTCGTGCTCGGGCGCGACCACGGCCGACGTCCTCAGCTCGCAGATTCCCCAGCTGACCGCGGACACCACACTGGTGACGCTGCAGGTAGGCGGCAATGACGTCGGTTTCGTCGACGTACTGACGAACTGCATCCTCACCATCGACGACCAGGACTGCCTCAACGGGGTCGACCTCGCGAAGCAGGCCGCCGCGGCGTACCTGTCCCCCGCGCTCTCGCAGACCTACGCCGCCGTGCGTGCGGCCGCCCCCAATGCGAGAGTCATTGTCGTCGGTTATCCGCGGCTTTACACCATCAGCGGTTCCTGCGGAATTTTCGGTCTGAGTGACAAAGAACGCACGGCCATGAACTCGGCAGCCGACACGCTCGCCGATATCATGTCCGCCCGGGCGGCAGAGGCCGGTTTCACATTCCTCGACGCGCGGCCGGTCTTCGACCCGCACACCATCTGCTCGAGTGGTTCGACCTGGGTGACCAGCCTCGAATGGGACAAGATCAATGAGTCCTACCACCCGAACGCCGCGGGCCACCGGGACGGCTACCTCGCCGCTCTCAACGGTCTGACCGGATGATCAAGCAAGCCGACTGAACAGGTGAGGGCGTTCCGCATCGTCTGCGGAACGCCCTCACTGTCGTTGCCGGTCCGTCAGCGCCAGGGCTGTCAGCGCGGCGCCTCGGCGAGCTCGCCGAGGTCACCGCTCTCGCCGATGTCACCGCTCTGGCCGACACCGGCGCTCGACGCGCTGACCAGCATCTGGGAGGAGGCGAGTTCGCGGTAGAGCACATCGGCCTCCACCAGCTCCCGGTGGGTTCCCGCGGCCCGCACCAGACCGTGTTCGAGCACCACGATCTGGTCCGCCTCGGTCACCGTGGACAGCCGGTGCGCGATGAGGATCACGGTGCAGCGCCTGGCCGCCTGGTCGACCGCGTCCCGCAGCGCCCGTTCGTTGCTCGCGTCGAGCTGGGCGGTGGCCTCGTCGAGCAGCAGCACCTCCGGCCTGCGCAGCAGGGCCCGCGCGATGGCCAGCCGCTGACGCTCGCCGCCCGACAGCGTGACACCGCGGTTGCCGACCTCCGTGCGCAGCCCGTCCGGAAGGCGGTCGATCAGTGTGTCGAGTCGGGTCAGCCGCAGGACCTCCGCGATGTCCTCCGGGGAGGCGTCGGTCGCCGCGTACCGGAGGTTGTCCTCGATGGTGCCCGCCATGACCGGCGACTCCTGCTCCACATAGGCGATGCGCCGGCGGACCTCCGCGCGGGGCAGGGTGGCGATGTCCACCCCGTCGATGAGGATCTGTCCCGCCGCCGGTTCGTGGAAGCGCTGCAGCAGGGCGAACATGGTGGTCTTGCCCGCGCCGGACAGTCCGACCAGGGCGGTCTGGGTGCCGCCGGGGACGGTGTACGAGATCCCGCGCAGGGCGGGAGCGCGGTCCGGGTAGGAGAACCGGACCTCCCTGAACTCGACGGGTGGCGCGCCGGGCCCGCGTGGTCCCGCGGGCCGGTCGGGTACGTCGACGTCGTCCTCGACCGGCATGTGTTTGACCTGCTCGATACGGCCGACGGCGCCGAGCCCCTGCTGCAGCATGCTGAGGCCGGCCACGAGTGAGCCGATCGGGCTCGCCAGGTAGAAGACGTACAGCAGGAAGGCGATCAGCGCGGCCGCTTCGAGCTCGCCGGAGGCCACCAGGGCTCCGCCCACCCCGAGCACGGCGAGGAACGCCGCCTGGATGGATACCCCGGACAGGACCTTCACCATGGCCACATAGCGGGCGCCGAGCAGACCGGCCCGGTACGCGCCCTCGATCGCCTCTCCGGCGAGAGCGGTCTCCCGGCGTTCCGCGCCGTTGGCCTTCACGGTCCTGGCGGCGCCGAGCGTACGGTCGAGCGCGGCGCCCACCGCGCCGACGGACTCCTGCCCACGGGCCACCGCCTCGCGGATCCGGGGCAGGATGAGGACCATGACCAGGGCGACGGCGAGCAGTACGCCGGCGGTCACCGCGAGCAGTCCGAGGTGCACCACGCCCATCAGGATCACCGCGCCCAGGATGCTGAGCACCCCGTTGGCGACCATCACCAGCCCCTCCGTGGCCGCGTTCTGTACGAGGGCACTGTCGGAGGTGACGCGGGCGATGAGGTCGCCCGGCGGGCGGCGGTCCAGTTCGGGCACCCGCAGCCGGACCAGCCGGAACACCAGGTCGCGGCGGATCTGCCGGACCACGCGTTCCGAGGTGCGCTGCTGCCACCACGACTGCAGCCCGGTGAGCCCGGCGCCCACCACGACCAGTGCGGCGAGCAGCAGGACAGGGCCGAGCACACCGCGGCTGTCGCTCAGCCCTTCCAGTACGTGCTGCGCCACCAGCGGCTGCACCAGCCCGGCGGCGCTGGCCGCCAGGACCAGGAGCAGGGTGGCGAACAGCACCGCCCGGTGCGGGCGCGCGTAGCGCAGCAGCACCCGCAGCGGGGCTGTCCCGGGAGGCGGGGAGGGCGGCGACGCCGCGTCGGCCCCCGCCGGTGGGCGGGCCCGGTCGGTCGCGGCGGATTCGGAAGCGGTTGTCATGGGAGGTCCCGGGGTCGCGGGCGGGAGATGTTCAGTGGGGTGCGGGGACATGCGTGTGCCGCGCCGCGATCTGTTCGAGGTGGTCGGCGGCGGCCACCTGGCCGCCGGCCGCGCGCAGGGAACGGCCGATGGCCTCGGCCGCCGCCCGGTGGCCACCGCTTCCGTCCAGTACGGTTTCGATGGCGGCGGCCAGCCGGGTGGCGTCCACCCGGCTGAAGCGGACCCGCACACCCGCGCCCGCGTCGACCACCTGTCCTGCGACGATGGGCTGGTCGTCGCGGATCGGGGCGAGTACGAGCGGCAGCCCGTGCCACAGCGACTCGCACACGGTGTTGTGGCCGCCGTGGCAGACCACGGCGTCGGCCAGTGCCAGCAGGTCGAGTTGGGGCACATGCTCGCGCACCAGTACGCCGGGCGGCACGTCGGAGAGGGTATGTCCCGGGTCGACGACGACGCCCTGCACCCGGTCGCCGAGGCGGTCGAGCGCGGTGACCGCCTCCGCGAGGAACCGGCCGCCCGCGTCCACGTTGGCCGTGCCGAGCGAGACGAGGACGGTGCTGCGTTCCGGGTCCAGCCACTCCCAGGGGAAGTCCGAGCGGTCCGAGCGAGGGGCGATGGCCGGTCCGACCAGATGCACCCGCTCGTGCGGCAGCGGCGCGTCCCCGAGCAGCTCGCGCCCGGTGAACGCGATGACGCCGTACGGGGAGAAACGCGGGTCGCCCGTCCGCTCCGGATCTCCGATCCGTCCGCGCAGGGCGCCGAGCAGCTCACTCAGCCAGGCGCCCACCTTGGGCAACCCGCCCAACGGGTCGATGAGTTCGGCCGAGGTGGTGGCGGAGGTGACATGCGTGATCCCACGGCGCTCGGCGACGAGCGCGCCTGCCACGGCGTGCTGGTCGGTGAGGACGACGTCCGGCCGGAACGCGTCGATCGCGGCGTCGACACCCGGCGCCATCAGATCGGCCAGCGGTACGAAGAACTCCGCCCAGAGGAACCGGAACGCGGCGGGTCCTGTCATGCCCGGTGGCCGGCTCAGCCCGCCTTCGGGCATCGGGCAGTCGAACACCGCGGTGTTCTCGC
Organism: Streptomyces sp. NPDC042201; assembly: GCF_055582185.1. NCBI lineage: Bacteria > Bacillati > Actinomycetota > Actinomycetes > Kitasatosporales > Streptomycetaceae > Streptomyces > Streptomyces sp. NPDC042201. Next base: position 214,873 of record NZ_JBVJDS010000004.1, read on the forward strand.
CCGCGAGGCGGCGGATCTGGTCGGCGTGGCCCGCCCACGCCACCTGGTGGCCGCGGCCGGCCAGTTCGCGGGCGACCCCCACCAGGGGGTTGATGTGCCCGACCAGTGGGGGGACGACAAGCAGGAAGCGGGTCACCGCACCGCCTCGGCCGGTACGTGTTCCCGTACCCACTTCAGGATCAGTTCGCGGGTCTCGTCGGTCCTTTCGACCAGGACGGAGTGCCCCTGCTCGGCGAGGACCACGGTGCGGCACCGGGCCAGCTTGGCTTCCAGGGAGGAGACCTGGGCGCTCAGTCCCGACTCGTCGCCGAAGATCGCCAGCACGGGGCAGCCGAGGTCACCGAGGTCGTCGCCGATGACACGTCCCGCCGGAACGTCCTCGGCGAGTGTGGTGGTCCGCAGGATGCGGCTGGCGCCACGGGAGAGCCGGGCGGTGTGCGCGCCATGGTTGGCGGAGATCCAGCCGATGACCTCTTCGCGGGCGAGCTGGTTCTTGGCGTCCGCGAGGCCGTCGGCCATGTGCCGGGTCCACTCCGCGACCGGCGGCTCGGACTCGATCATGGTGACGGTGGCGACCCGGTCCGGGTGCCACGCGGCGAACGCGGTGGCGATCGTACCGCCGAAGGAGTTGCCGACCACATGGACCCGGCGGGTCTCGCCCAGCGCGTCGAGCAGCCCGGCGAGGTCGTCGACGAAGGACTCCAGCCGGTAGCCGGTCCGTGGCCGGTCGCTGCGGCCATGACCGCGCAGGTCGTACATGATCACGTCGAAGCCGGCGGCGGCGAAGGCCGGGCCGAGGGTGAAGTAGTAGCTGGCCAGGCTGTCGGTGAGCAGGCCGTGGACGAACACCACGACGGACGGCTCGGCGCCGTCGGCCGGCGGGTTCGCCGCGGGGAGCCGCTGCACATGGGTGGTGATCTCTCCGGTGCGTATCTTCATCGGCTCAGCCCTGCTCGGTGGCGCGCAGCGACGCCACGACGTAGTCGGCGAGCTCGCCGACGGTGAGCGCGATGATCTCTTCGAGGTCGAGATCGGCGATGAAGAGCGCGAGGTTGACGCGCTCCCCGTAGTGCTCGCGCAGTTTGCCCGCGAGCGTCACCAGGTCGATGCTCTCCAGTTCGAGGTCGTCGTGGAAGGTGGTCTCCCGCGTGATCTCGGCGTCGTCGAGGCCGTCCTCCTCCAGCAGTTCCCGCAGCAGGCCCGTGATGTCCGCCAGCACAGCGGCATCATCGGGGCCGAGTGGCGTGCGCTCCCGCTGTTCCGCGGCCGCGAACCCGATCGCCTCAGTGCTCATTCCCGCTCTCCTGTCTCGTTGTCATCGGTCGTCCAGGCGACGACGTACCGTCGCTCGGGCAGTCCCGGTGGATTGGTCACCTGCCGGACGCGTACCTCGTACGACCGGCCTTCTGTCAGCACGCGGAGCCGGTCGGCGTCCGCGGCCACCACGCGGTATTCGGCCGGGCGGCCGCGCAGCCCGGTGCCCCGGGCCTTGGCGACGGCCTCCTTGGCCGCCCAGAACCGGGTGAACCACAGCGGTCCGCTGCCGGCCGAACCGGCCACCAGCCCGTCGAGGAGGGCCAGTTCCCCGGCGTCGCAGGCCATCTCGGCGGTGGCCCTGGGCCGTTCGGTGATCTCCTCGATGTCGATCCCGCACGGTCCGCGGCCGGCGAGGGCGACCCCCGTCTCCCGGCGATGCGCGAGGGACACCGTCAACTCGCCCACCTCGCGCCCGTGCACGCCGTACGCCAGGGGCCGTCCCGCGTCGTCGTTGCGTACGGCGACCTCGGCGGGGTAGACCTCGCCCGCGCCCTCCCGCCACAGCAGGCCGCGCACCGCGTCCTTGGCGGCGACCCTGCCGAGCAGCCACTGCCGCCTGCGGACCGGGGGCAGTTCGTCGTACCGGGCGCGCTCGGCGCCGCCGAGCATGTTGCGCATGATCAGTTCCCGGGTCGCCAGATCCGGCCAGCGCTCGTGCACCATCGTCCAGCCCTCGGGCTGCGGCGTGGACAGCGTGTGGTCACCGGGGAAGCGGTCCACCTCGCGGATGTTGGGATCGGTGTCGAACCGGCGGTCCTGCCAGCCGGTGAACTCCGCCCACACCCGCCCGTCGTGGACCAGCTGCATGTCCGCGGTCAGGGTGCTGTCGGTGACCTCGGTGATGCGGATCGAGCACACCAGCCGCTCCCCCGGCCGGGGATCAGGACCGTGGAAGCGGATGCGGTCCATGCGTACCGGGAAGACCGTGGTGCGCTCGGTGAGCGTCGCCATGATCCAGTAGCCCAGCAGCTGCCCGACGTTGTCCAGCAGGGCGCCGGGGGCCTCCGGCGCGGTGATGATGCCGCGTACGTGGAGGTCACCGATGGCGGTCAGCTCGCTGACGCCCTGGAAGCGCGGCCCGTGGAACATCCACCGCTCGGAGTAGAGCTGTTCGGCCCGCAGTTCGGGGACGCGTTCGGCGGCCGGGTCGACGGGCCACGGCTCCGGCGGCGGGGCATGCCCGGGGGCCAGTTCCACCACCGCCCGCGAGTAGCCGGTCAGGCTGACCTCGACCCGGTCGGGCGCGACCTGCCGTACCGCCACCGGCACCTCGACGGCCGGCATGGCCTCGATCCACTTCAGCAGCCGTACGTCGTGCACCGCGACCGCCCGCATGCCGGGCACGGCGCGTTCCGCGATCTCCATGAGATGCCCGATCACCGTGGTGGCGGGCACGATCGGCCACCGGTCGGCCTCGTCGGGCCAGCCGGGCCGCTGCCGGAAGAAGCAGTGGTCGAGGAGGTACGGCATCTCCGCGACGTCCACGCGCAGCACCGACGGCACCGGGGCCGGGCCCGGCCCCGGCAGCACGGGCGGCCGCGGCGGGATGCGGCGGGCCGGCGGAGCCGCCCGGCGCGCGGCGCCGGCGCCGATGAGCTCGTTGGCGAGGGACGCGGTGTCGTTGAGGAGCGCGGACAGTTCCGCCGCCACCGGGAAGCGGGCGCCCGCCTGTCCCAGCAGGTCAAGCGCTCCGCCGTCGGCGACGGCGGGGGCGGGAGCGCGGGTCACGGTCCCGGCGAGGGCCTTCCTGGCCTGCGGGGGCAGCGACACCAGAGCCCCGCCGAGGTCGAGCCTGACCCCGGGCCCAGATGTCCTGGCGGCCGTGGCGGACACCGTGGACACGGGTCCGAGGAGCGGTCCTGCGTCGGGCGTCCCGCCGTCCACCCACAGCGCGGTGACCACCCGGCGCAGCTGCGCGAGGCTGTCCCTGGCCGGGGAGTGGGCGGAGACGACCAGCCGGTCCTTGCCGGCCAGGGTGTCGTCGATCAGCGAACCGAGCTGACCGGCGCCCAGCTGGATGAACGCGCGGTAGCCCGCGTCGTGCATGGCGGAGATCAGCAGCCGGAACCGCACCGGTTCGAGCAGATGCCGGACGAACAGCTCCCGTACGGCGGCGGGGTCGTCCGGGTAGAGCGCGGCGGTCGTCGCCGACCACACCGGGGTGGACTGCGGATGCAGGGTGTACGTCTCCGCGGCCCGCCGGATGGGATCGAGGTACGGCGCGAGCATCGGGGTGTGGAAGCCCGAGCGGAACGGAAGCACCTGGCCGATCACACCCCGGGCCCTGAAGCGCTGGACGAGCTCGCCGACCGCCTCTTCCGGGCCGCAGATCATCGACTGGTTCGGCGCGTTGTCGTGCGAGAGCACCACGTCGCCGCGGCCGGCCAGTTCGGCGAGCACCTGTTCCGCGGGCATGCCGAGGACGGCGAAGGCCGCGCCGGGCACGCGCAGGGCGTCCGGGTCGAAGCCGGCCAGGAAGGTGTCGACCTCGTCGGCGGAGTGGATACCGCCGCACGCCATGGCGGTCCACTCCCCCACGCTGTGCCCGGCGACCGCGTCGGGCACCACGGACAGCCTGCGCAGCGAGGTGTCGAGCAGCCTGCCGAGCTGGAACACCGCCGCGCCGTGCCGCCCCACGTCACCGACCCTGGCGTCCTCGCCGGCCGCCCACGCGAGACCGAACCGCTCGGCCAGTTCGGCCACTTGGGGCTCGAACTCGGCTTCGAGGCCGGGGAAGACGAACGCGGTCCTGCCACCGGCCTCACCGAGCAGCGGGCGGGGGCTGAACCACACATCGCTGCGGCCGCGCCAGGCGGCTCCCTTGCCCACCGCCTTCCTGGCCAGCTTCAGCCGGCGCGCGTTCGGGTCGACGATGCCCAGCCTGGCCGGTCCCGCCGCCGGGGCGCGTTCGTCGAGCCCGGCGGCCAGCACCGCGGAGTCGTCGGCGTCCAGCAGCGCGGCCAGTGCGGACGGGTCGGCCGCGGCGAGCCGCAGTACCCGTTCCGGCTCACTCACCGTCGTACGGGCGGTGCGTGCGGCCGGCGCGGTGGCCGGCTGCTCCAGTACGACATGGGCGTTGATGCCGCCGAAGCCGAAGGCGTTGACGCCCGCCCTGCGCGGCGCCCCGGTGGCGGACTCCGTCCAGGGCCTGGCCCGCTCCAGCGGGGCGAACCTGGTGGCCTCCAGGGCGGGGTTCGGCTCGTCGCAGTGCAGGGTGGGCGGCAGCACACCGTGGTGGATGGCGAGCGCGGCCTTGATCAGTCCGGCGATCCCCGCGGCGGGCATGGTGTGGCCGATCATGGACTTCACCGAGCCGATGGCGGCCCGCTCACCCACGGCGGGTCCGAACACCTCGGTGATGGTGGCCAGTTCGGCCCGGTCACCGGCGGCGGTGGCGGTGCCGTGCGCCTCCAGCAGCCCGATGGCGTCCGCCGCGCGTGGGTCGAGTCCCGCCGCGTCCCACGCCTGCCGGACCGCGCGCACCTGGCCGTCGGGATCGGGGTTGAACAGGCTGGCCGAGCGGCCGTCGCTGGCCACTCCGGTCCCGGACACCACGGCGTAGATCCGGTCCCCGTCGCGCTCGGCGTCCGCGAGACGCTTGAGCACCACGATGCCGGTGCCCTCGCCGATGAGCACCCCGTCGGCGTCGCGGTGCAGCGGGCGGATCCGCTGGCTCGGCGACAGCGCGCCGAGCTGGTTGAACACACTCCACAGCGTGATGTCGTGGCAGTGGTGGACCCCGCCGGCCAGCATGACGTCGCACCGCCCGGCGGCCAGTTCGCGCACGGCGTGGTCGACCGCCACCAGCGAGGACGCGCACGCGGCGTCGACGGTGTAGGCGGGACCGCGCAGGTCGAGCCGGTTGGCGACGCGTGAGGCGGCCAGGTTGGGTACGAGCCCGATGGCCGACTCCGGCCGTTCCGGGCCGAGTTGCGCGGCGAACGCCGACCGCACCTCCTCCAGCCGGTCGTCGCCGAGTTCGGGCGCCAGCTCACGGAGCGTGCGGACCACCTGGTTGGCGGTGCGCACCCGCTGGTCGAGCCGGACGAGACCGGGTGTCAGATAGCCGCCCCGGCCCAGGACGATCCCGGCGCGCTGCCGGTCGGCCGGGAGCACCGGCTCGCCACCGGCGTCCGCGAGGGACTGGTGGGCCATCTCCAGCGCGATCAGCTGGTCGGGCTCGGTGCCCGGCACGGAGGTGGGCATGATGCCGAACCGGGTGACGTCGAACTCGGCGTCCTGGTCGACGAATCCGCCGCGCCGGCAGTACACCCGGTCGCTGCGCCGGGGCCCGTCGGGCGCGTAGAACTCCTCGTCCCAGCGGTCGGCGGGCACCTCGGTGATCGCGTCGACGCCGTTGACGATGTTGTGCCAGTAGCTGTCCAGGTTCCTGGCGCCCGGGAAGAACGCGGCCATGCCGACGATGGCGACCGGCGTGCTGGAGGGCATGCGGGTCACCAGCCCGACGCGGTGTAGACCGCCGCGTGCACCTGGGGGGCGCCCCAGGCGAGTTCACGCAGCAGGCTCAGCGGCCCCTCCTCGGGGTCGATCAGCTTGATGCCACGGGCCGCGTACGAGCGCATCAGCTCCGGGGTGACCATGCCGCTGTTCGTCTCCGAGGCCGCCCACGGCCCCCAGTGGACGGTCAGACCGCGGCGGTCCTCGGTGGACCAGCGGCGCCCCAGCTCCTCCAGCGCGTCATTGGCCGCCGCGTAGTCGCACTGGCCGCGGTTGCCCAGCGCCGCCGCGATGCTGCCGAACAGCACCGCGAAGCGCGGCCCGGTGGGCAGGGCGTCGACCGCGTCGAGCACCGCCCGCGCGCCGCCCACCTTGGTGGTGAACACCCGGCGGAACGACTCGACAGGCTTCTCCGCGATCAGCTTGTCCTCGATGACGCCGGCCGCGTAGACCACGCCGTCGAGCCTGCCGTGCTCGGCGTGGATGTCCTTCACCGCGGCCCCCACCAGCTCCGTGTCGAGCACGTCGACGCAGTGGTAGCGCACCTCGCTGCCGAGCGCCCGCAGCCCGGCGAGCGTGGCGCGCACCTCGCGCTCGGCCAGTACGGCGGACACCCGGCGCTCGACGTCGGCGGGCGAGGTCATGCCGGAGCCGAGGAAGACGGCCCGCAGCGCGTCGCGGTCCGCGGCGCCGGCGGTCGCCGGGTCCTCCGTGCCCGCGGGCACCGGTGTACGGCCCATGAGTTCGATGCGGCACCGGCTCGCGGCGGCGATCGTACGGGCGAACCGCGCGGTGATCCCGCGGGCGCCGCCGACGAGCAGGACGACCGACTCCCGGTCGAGCCCGGCCGCCTCGGCCTCGGCGACGCCGTCGCCGGCCGGGCCCGCGCCGGTGGAGCCCAGCGTGCCCAGGTCGGTGAGGGTCAGCCGCAGAGCGCGCCTGCTGCCCCCGTCGGTCAGCACGACCGGTTCCCGGTCGGTGGCGGCGAGTTCGGTGACGAGCGCCTCGGCCACCGCCTCCGGTCCGGCGCCCGGCGCCACCTCGACCAGGGTCGCGGAGAGGTCCGGGTACTCGCGGTCGACGCTGCGGAAGAAGCCGCGCAGCCCGCTGGCAGCGCCTTCCGTCCTGCGCTCGACGGCGATCAGCTTGCGCGGCGCGCCGGCCAGCACGGTCTGGAACAGCGGGAACGCCTCGGGCAGGGGCGCGTCCGCCGCGTCGAGGGTGTCCAGGTAGAGCACGGCGTCCGCGGTGGCCTGCGGCAGTTCTCCGGCGGGCACGAGCTGGGGCAGCGCGCCGGCCGCGCGCAGCCGCTCGGCGAGCACCGGGGCCAGTTCGCCGCCGCCCAGCAGCAGTACCGTACTGCCGCTCTCGATCGCGCCGGTCACCTCGGGCAGAGGGGCCTCGGTGAACTCCAGCCGCTGCGGGGGCACGATCTCGGCCTCGGCGCCGGCGGGCGCGGGCTGCTCGGCCGCCGGGGCCCCGGCGGGGCCGTCGTCCGCTCCGCCCGGGCCGGCGAGCCGGGTGACGAGCAGCTCGGCGATGCCGGCCGCGGTGCGCGCGGCGCTCAGCCCTTCGAGATCCGCGCCAGCGTCCATCGGCAGGCCGAGCCGGACGGCGAGCTCGCCCGCGATCTCCGTGCGCTTGATCGAGTCCACACTCAGATCGGCTTCCAGATCGAGTTCGGGCTCGATCATGTCCACCGGGTAGCCGGTGCGTTCGGCCACCACCGCCAGCACCGACGCGAGCACCGTGTCCAGGTCCATGACGGCGGCGACCGGCTCCGTCACGGGCGAGGGCGCCGGGGCGACGGGCACATGCTGCGGGACGGGCGCGGGCAGCGCGGCGGGGACGGCCGCGGGCTGCCCCGCCGGGTAGCCGACGGCCTGGTAAGCGACGCCCTGGTAGGCAGGGGCCTGGTAGGCGGGGACGGTCTCGGGACCTCCCAGGTAGCGCAGCATGACGTCACGCTGCGCCGCGACCAAGTCCCGGCTGGTGCGCAGGAACTCGGCGACAAGGGCGTCCGGACCGGACACTGCGGCGCCGTGGGGGGCGTGGTTCTCCGGCACGATCAGCTCCGTAACGGGTCGGGCGGGATGCAGGGCGTTGGGCGGGATGGTGCCGTCGGCGCGGCGGACGAGCTGGCCGTCCACGGTCCAGCCGGCGGGCCGGTCGGCGACCGCGGTCTCTGGGTCGACCGCGTCCCGTCCCTGGAAGAGCCGGCCGGTGCGGACATCGGCGCCGCTGACGGCGAGCTGGGCCAGGGCGGTGAGGAAGCCGGTCAGCCCGGCTCCCCGGCCGCCGTCCAGCGCGACGGTGCGGTGGGGGCGGTCACCGAGCACGGCGGCGACCAGCCCGCTCAGTACGCGGCCGGGGCCGACCTCGGCGAAGACGCGGGCGCCCGCGGCGTACATGGCTTCGATCTGCTCGGCGAACCGGACCGGCGCGCCGATCTGTGCGGCGAGCCCGGCCCGTACGGCCGCCGGCTCGGCGGGGTACGACGCGGCCGTGCGGTTGGCCCAGACGTCGAACGCGGGCGCGTACACCGTCATGCCGTCCAGGCTGTCGGCGAAGGCGTCGCCCGCGCCGGCCAGCAGGGGGCTGTGGAAGGCGCAGGCCACCTGGAGCGGCTTGGCCGAGTAACCGGCGTCGCGCAGCCGCGAGACCGCCACGGCCACCGGCTCCGTGGGTCCTGAGATGACGGTCTGCACGGGCGAGTTGCGGTTCGCGGCGACGACGTCCTCGTCGAGACCGGCGAGCCGGAGCACTTCCTCGACCTGCTCGGGCGTGGCGGTGACGGCGGCCATCGTGCCGGCGTCGCGCCCCTCGACCTGGGTCAGGATGGCCTCGGCGCGCGCGGCGCTCGCGGTGAGCACGTCCTGCGGCGCGAGGGCTCCCGCCACGCCGAGCGCGACCAGTTCGCCGTAGCTGTGACCCGCGGCCATGGCGGGCCGTACGCCCACCGAGGCGAGCAGTTCGGCGGCCGCGAGTTCGACGACGCCGAGTGCGGGCTGGGCGACGGCCGTGTCGGTGATACGGGCCAGCTGGCCGGCCTTCCCCTCCTCGTCGAACGCGGCCGGCGGGTAGAGCGCCTCCGCCCAGCGTGCGCCGAGGTGGAGGTAGCGCTGCAACTCGGGGAAGGCGACGAACAGTTCCGCGAGCATGCCGGGCCGCTGGCTGCCCTGCCCGGGGAAGAGGAACGCCAGCGCGCCGGTCCCGGTCTCCTCGGACGAGCCCTCGGCGACGGCATCGGCCGCGTAGATGCCGGCCTCCGGCGCGTGCTCCCCGTCGGCGGCGCGGCGCAGCAGCTCGGGCAGCCCGGCGAGGCTGTCCGCGACCACGGCGATCAGTACGGACTCACCGCGGACGGCCGCCTGGTCGCTGCGGCGGGACATATGACGGGCGTAGTCACGCAGCCGCCACTGGCCGCCGCGTTCCGTCAGGTCGAGCAGGGCGCGCGCGGCCCGCCGGGCCGCGGCGGCGTCCCGGCCGCGGAAGGTGAAGAGTTCGGCCGGCCACGCGTTCAGCGCGTGCGCGGGCGGCGGCTGGTCGTACGCGCGCAGGACGACATGGAAGTTCGTACCGCCGAAGCCGAAGGCGCTCACCCCGGCGATCCGGTCCGCCGGTTCGGTGGCCCAGGGCCGGGCGGCGGTATGGAAGACGAACGGGCTGCTCTCGCCGTCCCAGGCCGCGTTGGGCTGCCGCACATGCAGGGTCGGCGGCTTCACACCGTGGTACAGCGCCAGCGTGGTCTTGATCAGCCCGGCCAGTCCGGCGGCGCACTTGGTGTGTCCGATCTGGGACTTCACCGAACCGACCGCGCAACTGGCGGGCTGGGCTCCGGCCTCGGCGAACACCTCGGTGAGTGTGGCCAGTTCGGTACGGTCGCCGACGACCGTGCCGGTGCCGTGCGCCTCGATCAGACCGACGTCGGCGGGTGAGACTCCGGCGTTGCGGTAGGCCCGGGTGAGCGCGGCGCGCTGGCCGGCCGGGCGGGGCGCGGTCAGGCCCAGGGCGCGGCCGTCGCTCGCGCTGCCGACGCCGTCGATCACGGCGTAGATCCGGTCGCCGTCGCGCTCGGCGTCGGCCAGCCGCTTGAGCACCACACAGGCCACGCCCTCGCCGAGGGCGATGCCGTCGGCGGCGCCGTCGAAGGTGGCCGAGCGGCCCGACGGGGACAGGGCGTGCACGGAGGAGAAGAGCAGATAGTCGTTGATGCCGTTGTGCAGGTCGGCGCCGCCGCACAGCACCAGATCGCTGGTGCCGGTGACCAGTTCCTTGCAGGCGACGTCCACGGCCGTGAGCGAGGACGCGCAGGCCGCGTCGACGGTGTAGTTGGCGCCGCCGAGGTCGAGCCGGTTGGCGATCCGGCCGGCGATGACGTTGGCGAGCATGCCGGGGAAGGAGTCCTCGGTCAGCCGGGGCAGCTGCTCGTCGAGGGCGGGCGGGATGGTGCCCACGTACCCGGGCAGCACCGTGCGCAGGGTGGTCGCGTTGGACAGGTCACTGCCCGCTTCGGCGCCGAACACCACGGAGGTACGGGCGTGGTCGGTCTCACCGGCGTACCCCGCGTCGGCCAGCGCGCGCCGTGCGGCCTCCAGCGCGAGCAGCTGCACCGGTTCGATGCTGGCCAGTGAGGCCGGCGGTATGCCGTAGCGCAGCGGGTCGAAGGGGATCTCGGGCAGGAAGCCGCCCCAGCGCGACGGGGTGCGTTCGCCGTCGCCGTCCGGCGCGTAGTACTGCTCCGCGTCCCAGCGGTGCGCCGGGACCTCGGTCACGCAGTCCTTGCCGGCGAGGATGTTGGCCCAGAACTCGGCCACGTCCGGGGCGCCGGGGAACATGCCCGCCATGCCCACCACGGCGATGCGCAGCGGCTCGGGCGCCGGCTCCTCGGCCGTATCGCCGAGGCCGAGTCCGGCGCGCAGTGCGGCGGCCCGGGTGCGCAGCCATGCGGCGGCCCCGTCGGCGACGGACATGTGGAGCGCGGCGACGGTGGTGATGGCGTCGCGCAGCACACACACCTCCCCCGCCATGAACATGCCTTCGCCGGCCTGGCGGGCCTCGTCGACCGGCCGCAGCTCGTCGCCGACCCGCTCGATGCCCTTGCTGGCCAGCCGCAGCCTGCCGACGTTGAACCGCTCCAGCTGTTCCCAGATCTCCCGGTCGGGCACGCCTTGTCCGCGCAGGTCGTCCTTGAGGCCCGCGAAGTCCTGGGTGATGGCGCTGTGCGCGCAGCGGGTGGCGTGTCCTGGCGCGGTCTCCAGCAGGTCGGTCCGCTCGGCGGCGACGATCTGCCGCTGGAAGAGCGGCTGGATCGCTCCGGCCGCCACCGCCTCTTGGGTGAAGAGGTACGCGGTGCCCATCAGCACGCCGAACGCGACTCCGGCGCGGGTCAGCGGGGCGGCGAGCGCGGCGGCCATCGCCGCTGAGCGTTCGTCGTGGATGCCGCCCGCGAACAGCACCGTCAGCTCGGCGGCCGCCTCGTCGCCGGCCTCCGCCACGAAGTCGAGCAGGACATCCGTCTGGGCCTCCCACAGCGGGAAGCTATTGCGCGGCCCGACGTGTCCGCCGCACTCGGCGCCCTCGAAGATGAAGGTGCGCGCGCCGGCGGCGAGGAACTGCCGCAGCAGTCCCGGTGACGGGACGTGCAGGAAGGTGGTGATCCCCTCCGCCTCCAGCGCGGCGGCCTGGGCCGGCCTGCCGCCCGCGATGATCGCGTGCGTCGGCTTCAGCTCCTGGACGACCTCCAGCTGCGCGGCCCTGATCTCCTCGTCGGCGAAGCCGAGCACACCGACGCCCCACGGGGCGTCCCCGAGGGCGTCCCGGGTGCGCTCCAGCATCGAGCGGGTCCGGTCGGCGCCGGCGAGCGCCAGCGCGAGGAACGGCAGCCCGCCCCCGGCCGCGACGGCGGCGGCGAACTCGGGCTGGTCGCTGACGCGGGTCATCGGCCCCTGGGCGACCGGCAGTCGGGTGCCCAGCGCCCTGGCGCCCGGCGATCCGGCGGCCAGCGCCGCGGCGGGCCCGTCGTCCTCGATCGCGGCGGTCATCGCCGTCCTGATGCCCCGGACGGCGTCGCCCACGGTCTTCCAGCGCTCGGCGAAGGTGGCGGCGAGGAACGCGTCCTGGCCGACCGGGAGAAACTGCGTCCGGAGATCGTCGCTGCCGATCCTGGCCGCGAACTCGTCCGGGTCGGCGGGGAGTTCGGGGGCGCCGGGGCCACGGCGGCGCAGTACGCGCGTCCCGTGGTGCAGCACGGTCTCCGAGCCGTCGAGCCCGGTGAGCGCGCCGGTGATGTCCGTCGGCAGCCCCGCTTCGTCGAACAGCGCGAGCTGGGTGTCGAGCACGACGCCCGCCGCGCCCCCGGCGACGGCGGCGGCGGCCGTGTGCGGCCCGATGCCTCCGCACGCCCAGACCGGCAGGGTGAGGGCCGGGTCCGCCAGGACCTGCTGGAGCAGGACGAAGGTGCTCAGTTCGCCGGCCCGGCCCCCGCTCTCGGCGCCGCGGACGATCAGGCCGGCGGCTCCGGCCCCGGCGGCACGGCGCGCGCCCGCCCGGTCGGTCACTTCCACCAGCACACGGCGGCCGGCGAACTCCGCGGGCGACCGCCCGGGGTCCGCGAGCAGCACGGTGTCCACGGGCTCGGGCAGGTCGGCGGCGGTCACGGTGCAACCGGGCCGTATCCGCACTCCGAACGGCAGCGGCGACCAGCGGCAGGTGCGGTCCAGTGTGTCGGCGACATCCCTGGGATCGCCGACGGGCAGCTCCAGCACACTGACGGCTCCCGCGCGGGCGGCGACGGCGGTGAGCCGTGGCGACGGGCGGTGCAGGGGGTTGACCGCGATGACCGAATGTGTCAGCGAGAAGCCAATGGACTCGCCGGGGTCCGGCATCCGCATGAAGTCTCCCGGATCGATGTGGGGGGTACCGGCCGGTAGTTAACTGGCCCGGCTTCCCCGGGGTCAACCGGTCACACTGAGCAACACCTCACCTTGCGTATACCTTTTCGCACGGTGTGTAGTGGGAGGTTTGCTGTATGGGGACGTAGCACCGGCACTTCCCAGGACCTCCATCGCGGGATCACATAAGCGATATCGACCTGTCATGTGCATGAAATGCTGACCCGGCTCCGGGGATAACCACTGTGCTCAACATCACAACAACTCAAGGCTTGGCGCGACCATCCGCGCGAGGCGCCTACACGGTGTGACACAGCGTCCGCCGACACGTCGGTCCGACCGACACACTCTCGCACATCGTGCGAAACCGGCCAGTCCTCACAACGTATCTCAGACCGACAATCAGATCATCCCAAAGAAACATCCTCACGGCGTTTACGCCGTGCCGCCGCGACGCTTGACGGGGGATCGATAAATTCTATGGTGGAGACAAGACGATCAACGTCGGATGTCAACTCGAATGTCAACAAGGAAGAAGAGGGCGGTCATAGCCTTTGGAATCCTGGCATTTCGCGGTCGCGTGGAGTGAGATGACAATGCTTCAGGTTTCGGTTGTCGTACCGTGTTTCAACGAGAGCGAGGTGATCAGGACCTTCCACAAAGCTTTGATCACCGCCCTCGAACCAACCCGGCAGACATTTGAGATCTGCTACGTCGACGACGGAAGCAACGACCGGACCAGAGGCCATCTGAGCGATCTCGCCAGAATGGATCCGCGAGTCCGCTACACCTCCTTCAGCCGTAATTTCGGCAAGGAAGCCGCGATGCTCGCGGGACTCCGTATGTCCCGGGGCGACGCGGTGGTCCTCATGGACGCCGATCTGCAGCACCCTCCCGAACTCGTCCCCCGCATGCTGGAGTTGCACCGGCACGGCTACGACCAGGTGATCGCCCAGCGCGACCGCGCGGGCGAGAACGCCCTGCGTACGGCGCTCAGCCTGGCCTACTACCGGCTGGTCCGCCGCTGCATGGAGGTCCATGTCGTCGACGGGGCCGGAGACTTCAGACTGCTGTCGCGCCGCGCGGTGAACAGTGTGCTGTCGCTGCCCGAGAGCAACAGGTTCTCCAAGGGAATCTTCTCCTGGATCGGTTTCGACACGGCCAGCTTCACCTACCGCAATGTCCAGCGGGCGGCCGGGCATTCCAAGTGGGGCGGCAGAAACCTCCTCAACTACGGAATCGACGGGCTGCTCTCGTTCAACAGCCGGCCGCTGCGCCTGGCGATCCACACCGGCCTCTGTCTCTTCCTGTCGGCGCTCGTCTACGCCCTCTGGATCATCATGAACGTCGCGCTGAACGGGGTCGACGCACCGGGCTACACCACGCTGATGACCGCCGTCGTGGCGCTCAGCGGAATTCAGCTCGCCACGCTCGGCATCATCGGGGAATACGTGGGACGGATCTATCACGAGGCGAAACGGCGCCCTCATTATGTGGTCCGCGAAACGAATGAGACCCGCGCGGCCTTCCCGGCCGGCGGCCCGTCATCGACGACCGTCGCGCAGGCGCGTTCGGAGCCATGAGGTCCCGCACACTGCGCCAGTTCGCCGGTTTCACGGTGATCGGCGTCGCCAACACAGCTGTCTACTTCGCGGTCTATGCCTCGATAAATGTCTGGATCCCTTATCTGGCCGCCCATGTACTGGGATACCTGGTGAGCATTACGGGATCGTTCCTGCTGAACTCGTACATCACGTGCCGGACGCGGCCGACCTGGCGTGCCTTCGCCCGGTATCCCCTGTCGGGCGCGGTCAATCTCGTGGCCTCCGGGGTCCTGCTCCAGATCACCGTCAGCAGGCTGGGCGTGGACGAGAACGTCGCCGCCGTCGCCGCCGGTGTGCTCGTCACACCGCTCTCGTTCCTGCTCGCGCGGTGGGCCATCACCTCCGGCGCGGCCGCCGAGGCCGGTTCGAACCAAACCGAAAGGCAGTGGTGCACATGGCCGCGGGCGCATCGAGCGTCACCATCCCGAGACAGCCGGGCGAGCGAGTCCGGCCGGGCGGGGACGGCCACCGGGGATCCGTACGCGCGTGGACGGCGTTCTGGCCGGTGTGCCTCTCGCTCCTGCCGCTCGGGCTTCTCGGCATGGCCTCGTGGCTCGGCCGTCATGTCCGCCCCAGCGCCGACGAGTGGTGCTTCCTGCCCAGCGTGCGGGACACCGGCATCTCGGGGCTGATCGGGAAGTTCTACTACGCGGACAACGGACGCCTCGGCAACGGCCTGCTGGTCGGGGTGTACGCGAAGTTCGGGGTCGCGGGCCACCAGTGGTTCGGTGTGATCAGTGGTGTGGTCATGCTGGGCCTGCTGTGGGCCGTGACCGTCCGGCTGCTGCGCATGGCCGGCCGGACGGCGCCGCGCGGGATCCCCCTGCTCGTGGCGTCCATGATGACGGCGGTCTTCCTCTTCGCGACCCCCAACACGTACAAGACCTTCTACTGGCCCGCCTCCTCCGTGTCGCACACCGCGGCGCCCGTACTGGCCTGCGCCGCGGCGATTCCCCTGCTGTGGGCGCGGTCGCGCGGGGGACGGATCGCCGCTCTCACCGCCGCGCTCGTCGTCGGGGCCTTCATCGGCACGCTCTCCGAGGAGGCGTCGGTGGTCACCCTGGTGGTGCTCTCGGCCGTTCTTCTGATCAGCCGCGGAATCTTCACCCCGCGGGTACGGGGCTTCGCGCGTGCCTGGTGTCTGACCGGTGTCGCCGGGGTCGGCATCGGGACGCTTGTCCTGCTCACCTCCCCGGGGTCGCGCAACCGCCGCGAACGCTACGGCGCGCAGACCACGTCGATGTTCGCGCCCGAGTCACTGACGGCATCACTGCGCGCGTTCACGGACATCCTGGAGAGCCTCCTCATGACCTGGCAGTACGCCGGGGCGGTGGCGGCAGGGGTGCTGCTGGGTCTGCTGGCCAGCAGCCGGGCACCGCGCGCGTCGCTTCTGCTCCCGTGCCGGCCTCTCTTCCTGGCCGCCGCCGGCGCCCTCACCTTCCTCGCCGCCGGCTATCTGTGCACGGTCATCACGTACCCCATGTTCGGCTCACGGGTGGTGACAGCGACACGCACCTGGAACGACTACCTCCTGCTGTACGTCGTGCTGCTCATGGGCGCCGGCGCCCTGCTGGGGCGTGCGCTGCGACGGCGCGGGAGGCGTACGGGCGTGGCGACGGCGGCCGGCGCGGCGGTGTGCGCCATCGTGTGCGCCGGACTGGTGGCCCCCCTGGGGCAGCTGGGGGACGACATGCGCGTACGGGCCCAGAAATGGGATCACCAGGATCAGTGGCTGCGTGAGCGGGCGGCGGACGGCGCGCGGGTCCTCCCGTACACACCGCTGTCGATCAGGGGGATGGGAGAACCGTTCGGCGCCAACGGACGCAAGCCCTGGCCGGCCTCCTGCGTGGCCAAGTACTACCACCTGGAGCAGATCACCTTCTCGCGGCAGCTTCCCTGAAAGCCGGGCGGTAAATGCTCCTTGATTTCCGGCAGCGCCAATCCGGACACCGCTTATGCGCGGCCTTTTATGGGCGCCCGGCGGAAACACCCGGCTTCCCGACCGAGGCATCGTGTGGGATGCTGAGGTATCAGGACTTCCCCTTCTTCCCACCGAGGCATTATGCGCTGCGTCATCGCCCGCTTCCCCTTCGAGCTGGTCAAGAGCGAGGTGCAGCAGTCGATGAAGGGCATCAAGCCCGAACCCATCACGGGTGAGTCCGTTGCCATTGGCCGCCGGATCTACCCCGTCAAGCAGGTGGGCGAAGTGATCACCCGGCAGGACCGCCGCGATTTCACCTCCGGTGAGGTGACCAGGGCGCTGACCCGCCTCGGCTTCACCTGCCACGCCGCCCCCGTCCCGGCCACCGCCGCGACCCTCAGCCCGCTCGAGACCGCGTCAGCGCTCCTCGGGACTCTCGCACGCGATTGACCGGGGCCGGGGACTGTCGCCCCGTCAGGGCGGAGCTTCCCACGACCACGTACGGCCCTGCCCGCGTAGTAGAGTCGGCGCCCATGTCGAAGCCTGATGATCTGCTTGTTGACATCGCCACCACGGTGGAGTCCGAGCAATGCAATCAGATGTCCCTCACCGTGGTCGTCCAAGGTGCCGTCATCACCGGACGGTTGGCGCCGGAGACCGTATGGAGGCAGCGAGTCGCCGAGGTGCTGGAGGATTCGGAGCGTCTCGGACCGTTCTCCGCCATCTTCATGTCGGCCGGCTCAGACCCTCACGTGCGACAGCGGAGTGAGCCGCCCACCCATCTGCATTTCCATGTCGCGAGGATCCTCCAGGGAAGCGTCGGCATTCCCGAGACCGGTGGGATGTACCGCATCGCCATCGAGGATGTGGGCGCCTGGACGGTAGGAGACTTCAGCTACTCCGACGGCTGAGTCCGTCCGCAGCCGACCGTTCCGAGCCTCTCGCCCCGCCCCGGTACCAGCTGGTACCGGGGCTCGTTCGTCTCCTCGCTCAGGCCGCGCTGCTGCGGGGGGACTGGCGCTGCGCGGCGGCGGTACGCGCCTGGGACGAGGCGGAGGACCGGCGGGACTGGCCGGCCCGCCCGCGGCCACGGGCCGAGGAAGCGCCGCGCTTGGGGCGTTCGGTGACCGGTGCGCTGATGGTGACGGGGACTCCGGTGGGGGCCTGGGCGCCGGTGATGCGGCTGAGTTCGGCCTCGCCGGAGCGGACCTGGGTGGTCTGCGGGGTGATTCCGGCGTCGGCCATCAGGCGGCTCATGTCGCGGCGCTGGTTGGGCAGGACCAGCGTGACGACACTGCCGGACTCGCCGGCGCGGGCGGTGCGGCCGCCGCGGTGCAGGTAGTCCTTGTGGTCGCTGGGCGGGTCGACGTTGACGACGAGGTCCAGGTTGTCGACGTGAATGCCCCGGGCCGCGACATTGGTGGCCACCAGCACCGTGACATGACCCGTCTTGAACTGGGCCAGCGTCCGGGTGCGCTGGGGCTGGGACTTGCCACCGTGCAGCGCGGCGGCCCGTACCCCGCTGTTCAGCAGGTGCTCGGTGAGCCGGTCGACGGCGTGCTTGGTGTCCAGGAACATGAGGACCCGGCCGTCACGGGCCGCGATCTCCGTGGTCGTCGCGTACTTGTCCGCGCCGTGCACATGCAGCACATGGTGCTCCATCGTGGTCACGGCACCCGCGGACGGATCGACCGAATGGACCACCGGGTCGTGCAGGTAACGGCGCACCAACAGGTCGACGTTACGGTCGAGGGTGGCCGAGAACAGCATCCGCTGCCCCTCCGGCCGCACCTGGTCGAGCAGGGCGGTGACCTGCGGCATGAAACCCATGTCGGCCATCTGGTCGGCCTCGTCCAGCACCGTGATGGCAACCCGGTCCAGCCGGCAGTCACCCCGCTCGATGAGATCCTTCAGCCGCCCCGGCGTCGCCACGACAATCTCCGCCCCGCCACGCAGCACACTGGCCTGCCGCCCGATCGACATACCACCCACGACCGTCGCCAGCCGCAACTTCAGCGACCGCGCATACGGCGTCAGCGCATCGGTGACCTGCTGGGCCAGCTCCCGCGTCGGAACCAGCACCAGCGCCACCGGCTGCCTCGGCTGCGCACGCTGCCCCGCCGTACGGACCAGCAGACCCAGCCCGAAAGCCAGCGTCTTACCCGACCCCGTACGCCCCCGCCCCAGCACATCCCGGCCCGCCAGCGAATTCGGCAACGTCGCCGCCTGAATCGGGAACGGCTCGTTCACACCGAGGCTGGTGAGCATCTTCAGCAGCTCGGGCGGCAGGCCCAGTTCGGCGAAAGACGCGACGGCGGGCAGAGCCGGAGTGATGGTGACCGGAAGAGCGAACTCTCCCTGGAGCGCCGCGGGGCGACGGCCGTTGCCGCCGGACCGGCCCCCGTTTCCACCGGAGCGGCCGGGGGCTCCCGAACGGCCCTGTCCACCCGAGCGGCCCGAGGCCTGGGCACCGAAGCGGCCACCCCTGCCGGAGCCACCGGAGCCCCCGTAGCCGCCGGAGCCGGCGGACCCGCCGCTACGAGTACGGGAATAACGGTCGTTCGTGCGTGCTGTGCGGTTCACTGAGAACCTTTCTCGATGCGGCACGTATCGAGAATTCCTGGCAGGAACAACCGCACAAAGAATCGCAAGATCGAGCCGAATAAATACGCCATACAAAAAGCAACGTAGCTGGGGCCCGCATCCCAAGGAGCGGGCCCCAGCTACGTTGTACGGTTCAGCGTCAGGCGGGAACGATGTTCTCGGCCTGCGGGCCCTTCTGGCCCTGCGTGACGTCGAAGTTCACCTTCTGGCCCTCCTGCAGCTCACGGAAGCCGGAGGCGGCGATGTTCGAGTAGTGGGCGAAGACGTCAGCGCCGCCACCGTCCTGCTCGATGAAGCCGAAACCCTTTTCCGCGTTGAACCACTTAACGGTGCCACTGGCCATGTCTGATCTCCTTCGGGGCATTGCCCGGAGGTCCGCACTGTGCGAACCCCGCATCGCCGCATGATTATCCCGTCCGGAAGAAAGCACCGGAAATACAAAAGCGCGCTCATCGACACGGAACGCCGACGAGAGCACTTGAAGTCTTTGGGAACCACAACTGCAACTGAGATCAACAGTAGCACGGTGCAAGCGGCCGGGCACGGCAGGTGTTATCGCTCTGCCTGTCACGCCATAAATTCTCACCACGCATGGAGTCAATTTCTGCACCAGCGGCAATAGATATTCACTTCCGGTGCTCGGATGTCACGGACCGGTGCCGGCCCCTCCCGGGTCGGCGGGGGCCTCGCGCAGCGTCTCGTTGAGCCGCAGGGCTTCTTCGAGTTGGTCTTCGAGGATGACGATGCGGCAGGCGGCGTCGACCGGGGTGCCCTGGTCGACGAGTTCGCGGACCCGGGCGGCGACGCGCAGCTGGTACCGGGAGTAGCGGCGGTGGCCGCCGGCGGAGCGCAACGGGGTGATCAGACGGGCTTCGCCGATGGCCCGGAGGAAGGCGGGCGTGGCGCCGATCATCTCCGCGGCCCGGCCCATGGTGTAGGCGGGATAGTCATCATCGTCAAAACGGTCGGTGGCGCGCGGTTGGGTATCTGGGGGCACTTGCACCTCTTCTTGGGACGCATCGAGGGGCCCCGGTGCCGTATGGCACCAGGGCCCCGAGGGGTTCAACACCATCTACCGGCTCTGTGCGCCGGCTGTCTGTTTCCGCACGTCCGCCCGAGGGGTGGGAGGTGCGGGGATCGCGGATGCGTGACGGTAAACCACCTGCCAATCCGGGACCTGCGGTACCCGAGCGGACTGCAACCCGCTCGGACCATCCTGATGGTGTTCCACTCCTCTCTGATCTGGTGATCTCCGGGTGTTCCGGCTGGTACGTACCCTGCGTTTCTCTCGCGGTGCCACTCGACGGCCCTGGGGCCGTCCGGCCCGGCAATCAGCCCTGGGACCTCCATCACCTCATGGCCCCAGAACTCCACTGCCGTGCCGTGCACCGCTCGTGCCGGTACGTCTCTGCCGCGATCACTGACTTCGTTGGCTACACGAGAAACTCTAACCACGTCAGCGCCGCATGTCTACTGCGGCCGCAACAGATTTCTCCGTGTCAGGACGGCAGAATCAGATCGGGCCCCGTACGGTGACATGCGTCGACCGACGATTCGTGACTACCGGGTGCTCTGGATGGCGTCATGTGCTGGAGTGCGACGGCCGATCTCGTGGCGGGCGCCGGTATCGCCGCGATCGGTGTGGCCTGTGTGGCGTGCGTGGTGCGGCGGCGCCAGGCCCACGATCTGCCGCTCGCCGCGCTGCCGCTGCTCCTCGGAGCTCACCAGATCGTCGAATCCGTGGTGTGGCGTTCCGGCGGGGGCACCGGCCCCGCCACCCTGGCCTGGGCCGTCATCGCCCTGCCCGTGCTGGCGGTGTGGGTGCCGTTCGGTGTGCTGCTCGCCGCGCCGCCATGGGCGCGGCGCCGGCTGGTGGTGCCGGCCGTCGCGGGGCTCGTCACCGCCGCGGCCCTCGCGTACTGCCTCGCCACCGGGACGGTGACGGCTGACGTCCGCGGCCACACCGTCGGCTATGCCCTCGATCTGCCGGACGCCCCGCTGATCGTCCCGCTGATCGTCGCGGGCTATCTCCTCGCCACCATCGGCTCGCTGCTCCTCGGGGGCGATCCGTTGGTACGGCTGCTGGGCGTGGTGGTCGCGGCCGGAGCCCTACTCTGCGCGGCGCTCTGGCGGCTGGAGTTCGTCTCCACCTGGTGCGCCCTCGCCGCGGTGGCCTCCGTCCTCATGCTCGCCCGGGTGCGACGGCAGGCATCGCGGAGCGCCTCTCCCCGAGCGGCCGACAGCTGACGGGCTTCACTCGTTCGGGTGTCAGCCGGATGAGGGACGGCGCGTCGGCCCCAGGGCCGGGCATGCCTCCCTAGCCTGTCCAACAGCGGCGGATCCGGACTTCCTTGGGAAGTCGGGGGCCCGTCCGCCACGAGATGTCCTCAGCCTCGGGGAAGAGGAACGCCATGAGCCACCGCGGATCCGAGCTGCTGGAGTGGCTCACACAGAAGCTCCGGCCCAGGCCCAGGCCCACACCGACCGTGCCGGCACCGACCGTGCCAACGCCCGGCGGTCCGCCGGTGCCGACCGGGGAGCCCTGGTTCACGGCCGACTTCTCGTCGCCGGAACAGTGGGTGGCCGGCCGCTCATGGGCGTATCCGGGCGGCGGTCCGGTCAATCCCGGGGACAACAAGCTCGATTATCTCGTGCCCGACGCCGACTACAGCCGCAGCGGTGTCTTCCGGGCGTCCCGCCGTCCCGACGGCAAGTGGAACACCGGTCTGCTCACCACCGAGGGCAGCGCCGAGGAATTCACCGTCCGCGCCGGCGACATCCTCGAAGCCCGCGTGCTGCTGCCCACCGAGATCGGGGCATGGCCCGCCATCTGGACCTGGCGGGACGGCAGGAACGAGATCGATGTCTTCGAGTACCACCCCGACAACCCGAACCTGCTGGAATTGTCGAATCATGTGAACGGCAGCGGGAGCTACTACACCGACGCGTCGATCCGGCCCGGCGCGTGGCTGGACCTGAAGGTCGAGTTCGGGGCGAGGTCCGTCGTCTGGTGGGTCAACGGCGTCCGCGCCTTCGCCGACACCAAGGGCGTGGGCCGTGACTGGCACGCCTACCTCATCGTGAATCTCTCCGTCTGCGCCGGCCGGTACCACCCGGCGCCGGAGCGCGGCGTGACAGCCATGTCGTACGAGGTCGAGGGCCTGCGCATCTACCGCCCGTGACGCCCGTGGCGGGAAGCCCGCACCGACATGCGCGTCTCCGTCCGGTGAGCGAGACTCGAAAGGATGAACGACCACGATCAGGACACCACCGAACCCTGCGATCCGACGCAGGGCGAGCGCGAGCGTGACGAGCAGAGTGAGGACTATCTGCCCATCGCCGAGCACGGACTGATCGGGGACCTGCGTACCGCCGCGCTGGTGGGTACCGACGGTCGCATCGACTGGTTCTGCGCTCCCCGTTTCGACTCCCCCAGCGTGTTCGGATCGCTGCTCGACACCAACCGTGGCGGCTTCTGGGAGATCGTGCCGGTGTGTCAGGTCGCCACCCGCAATCAGTTCTACTTCCCCGACACGAACATCCTGATCACCCGGATGCTCACCGCCGACGGCATCGTGGAGGTCCAGGACTTCATGCCGGTCCTGCGGGAACAGGACCCGCGGCACCGGCAGCGCCTGGTGCGCCGGGTGGTCAATGTGCGTGGCCGGATGCGCCTGGCGGTGCGGATCGCGCCGAGGATGGACTACGGCCGCGAGCGGCACCGGCTGGAGCGGATGCCGCAAGGCGTGCGGTTCGCCAGCGAGACGCTCACGCTCTCCGTGCGGTCCTCCATCGATCTGGACCTCGACGACACCGACGCCCACGCGGAGTTCGACCTCACCGAGGGCGAGACCGCGCTGTTCGTCCTCGAGACGGACGGCGAGGACGAGGACCCCGCCTCGGGGACGGGCGCGGGCACGGACGAGGCGGCCGCCGCGGAAGAGCTCTTCGAGGCCACCGTGGTGTTCTGGCGTCGCTGGCTGAGCCAGTCCACGTACACCGGCCGCTGGCGCGAGACGGTCCACCGCTCCGCGCTGACCCTCAAGCTGCTGACCCATGAGCCGAGCGGCGCCATCGTCGCCGCGCCGACGCTCGGGCTGCCCGAGCAGGTCGGCGGCGCGCGCAACTGGGACTACCGGTACGTGTGGATCCGGGACGCCGCGTTCTCCTTGTACGCACTGCTGCGGCTGGGGTTCACACAGGAGGCGCAGGGGTTCATGGACTGGCTGACCGAGCGGCTGCGCGCCGCGACCGACCGCGACGACGGCCCGCTCCACGTCGTGTACTCGATCGACGGGCACGCCAGTCTTCCCGAGGAGACACTCGGGCACCTGGAGGGCTACCGGGGCTCGTATCCGGTGCGTACCGGCAACAACGCCAGCGGCCAGCGCCAGCTGGACATCTACGGTGAGCTGATCGACTCGGTCTATCTGTTCAACAAGTACGGCGTGGGGATCTCGCACGAGAGCTGGATCGATCTGTGCGCCATCCTGGAATGGCTGCTGGAGAACTGGGACAGCGCGGACCAGAGCATCTGGGAGACCCGGGCGGGGGAACAGCACCACACCTATTCGCGGCTCATGTGCTGGGTCGCGTTCGAGCGCATGATCAGGATGGCCCGCCAGCGCGGTCTGCCGGGCGATCTGAACCGCTGGGGCGCCACGCGCGACAAGATCTACCACGAGATCATGGCGCGTGGCTGGGATCCGCGGGCGCGCACCTTCGTGCAGCGTCTCGCCGCTGACGCCGACCACCATCCGGAGTGCATCCTGGATGCCTCCCTGCTGCTGATGCCCATGGTCAAGTTCGTCTCACCGGTCGACCCGCGGTTCCGGTCCACCGTCGACGCCATCGCCGGCCGGCTCGTGATGGACAGCCTGGTGTTCCGGTACGACCCCGAGCAGGCCCCGGACGGCCTGGACGGCACCGAGGGCACGTTCTCCATCTGCTCGTTCTGGTGGGTGGAAGCACTCGCCCGCACCGGCGAGGTGGAGCAGGCGCGGCTGGCACTGGAGAAGATGTTCACCTACGCCAACCATGTCGGCCTGTACGCCGAGCAGATCGGGCTGACCGGCGAGCATCTGGGCAACTTCCCGCAGGCGTTCACACATCTCGCCCTGATCAGCTCGGCGATCAACCTCGACCGCGCGATGGGCTGAGGAGCCGGGTCAACGCCACCGCCACGGCGCGGTGCCGGTGTGCACCCACCCGGGTGGTCCTTGGCCGGGATGGGGACGTTGTCGGCGTGAACATGGTCGCCCGGGGCGGGCGGGCCCGGATGATCACGGCCATGCGGAGGAGACGCGGATGTCACACGGGGCGGTGACCGGGCCGGCCGAGGCGGCGCCGACCGATGTGAAGGCGCTGTCCAGGGTGCTGCTCGACCGGATGCGCGGCCTGGAGGAGGGCACGTACCCGCACCAGTACACGCGCAACACCCTCGTCGAACTGAACCTGACCCTGGTGCGGTTCGCGGCGCGCAGGTTCCGGCGCCGGCACGAGGGCATGGAGGACATCGTCCAGGTCGGGACGATCGGTCTCATCAAAGCCATCGACCGCTTCGACCTCTCGCGCGAGGTGGAGTTCGCGACCTTCGCCGTCCCCTACATCACCGGTGAGATCAAGCGGCACTTCCGCGACAACGGCTGGGCGGTGCATGTCCCCCGCGCGCTGCAGGAGCGGGCCGTCGCCCTCACCGCGGCCACCACCGAGCTCTCCCAGCGCCTGGACCACGAGCCGACCCACGCCGAACTCGCGGAGCACCTCGGGCTCAGCGGCGAGCAGGTCGGTGAGGCGATCAAGGCCGGCAACGGCCACACCGCGGGATCCCTGGATCTGCCCGGCCGCCCCGGGGACAGCGAGGGCTCCGCGTACGCGGACCGGTTCGGCGAGGAGGACCCGGCGATCGAAGCCGTGGAGAACCTGCACGTCCTCAAGCCCCTGCTGGCCCAACTGGGCGACCGCGACCGCCGGATCCTGGCGATGCGCTTCGGGGCGGAGATGACGCAGGCCGAGATCGGCGCCGCGCTCGGCATCTCCCAGATGCACGCGTCCCGGCTGCTCACCCGCATCCTCACCCGGCTGCGCGCCGGGATGCTCCCCCAGGCCCGGGCCTGAGGCGTCCCGCACGGGCCACGTGCGTACCGGCGCGCGGAGCGGCACGGTGGGGTGAAGTATGGAGAGCGGCGGCCAGGGCGGCCCCCACCAGGAAGAATGGAGTGGTCCAGAGCCATGTCGGCGTCACGTCAGTCCGTATCCGGGGCCCCGTGCTGGGTGAGTCTGATGGCCCGTGATCTCCAGGCCGCGCAGGACTTCTACGGCACGGCCCTGGGCTGGACCTTCCGGCCCACTTCGCTGGGCGAGGACTTCACCGTCGCGCTCGCCGACGGATCGCCGGTGGCCGGCATCGGGGCGCTGGCTCCCAGCCTCCAGGCCGCGGTCGCGTGGACTCCGTACTTCGCCGTCGACGACGCGGACGCGAGCGCCGCCCGGGTACGCGAGCGGGGTGCCACCGTCGCCGTGGGGCCCCTCAGCATGAACACGGGCCGGGCCACGCTCGCCGCCGACCCGGACGGCGCCGTGTTCGGCCTCTGGGAGGGAAGGATCATCCCGGGCTGGTCGGTGGGGCTGGGCAGCGGGCCCTCCCGGCTGGAGCTGCGTACCCGGGACGCGTTCGCCGCCGCCATCTTCTACGCCGAGGTCCTCACCTGGGGCTCGGACGAGAAGGACAGCTGCGAGGTCCATTACGAGGACGGGCAGGTGCTGGTACGCGACGATTCGCACACGGTCGCCGCGCTGCGCGGCGGAGCGGTGGAGAGCGCGCCCGACCCGCAGATCCGGCCCCGCTGGCATGTGTCCTTCCATGTGCCGGACGTGGACGCCTCGGTCAAGGCCGCGAGCGCCGCCGGAGGCACCGTCGTCCTTCCCCCGGCCACCTCCGCCGCCGGACGTGAAGCCACTCTCCGCGATCCCGACGGCGGTCTGTTCACCATCACCACCGGCTGACGGCACACCTCAGGGTGTGTCCGGCCGGTCTTCGCGGCGGTTGCGGCGGACCGAGGACCAGAAGGACCAGCCGATCAGGACGACGCCGACCAGTCCGGTGATGATCTCGCTGACCTGGTACTGGATGGTGACCAGCAGGATCACGGCGAGCGCGCCGATCGCGTAGTGCGCGCCGTGCTCCAGGTAGACGTAGTCGTCGAGGGTTCCCTGCCGGACCAGGTAGACCGTGAGCGACCGGACGTACATGGCGCCGATGCCGAGACCGAGGACCATGAGCACGATGTCGTTGGTGATGGCGAAGGCACCGATGACACCGTCGAACGAGAACGACGCGTCGATGACCTCCAGGTAGAGGAACATGAAGAACGCCGCCTTGCCGGTGAGGGCGGCCCCGGAGCCGTTCCTGCCGGCGGCCCTCTCCGCGCGTTCCTCCGCCTCTTCGCGTTCCTCCTCTTCTTCGAGCCGGTTCTCGAAGAAGCTGGAGAGACCGCCGACGATCAGATAGGTGATGAGGCCGGCGAGCCCGGCGGTCAGCACGGTCTGAGCCTTGTCGGCGTGTTGGCCGCCGTGCTGATGGGCGTGGGTGGCGACCGTCATGGCCGCGATGAGCAGCACGATGAGCGCGATGCAGACCGCGAGCATGTCCACCTTGCCGAGCTTGGCCAGTGGCCGCTCCAGCCAGGCCTGCCACTTGATCTCCCGGTCCTCGAAGACGAAGTTGAGGAAGATCATCAGCAGGAAGATACCGCCGAAGGCGGCGATCGACGGATGCGCGTCGGTCACCAGCTGCTGATAGCGCTCCTTGTCGTTCAGGGCCAGCTCCACCGCCTTGACGGGGCCGATCTTGGCGGTGAGGGAGACGATCAGGACGGGAAAGACGAGCCTCATCCCGAAGACCGCGATCAGCACGCCGATCGTGAGGAAGATCGTCTGCCAGAAGGCGCTCATCTTCTTCAGGATTCCGGCGTTGATCACCGCGTTGTCGAAGGACAACGAGATCTCGAGGACGGCCAGGACCGCGACGATCCCCAAGGCGGCCCATCCGTCGTAGAGGCCCCCGGCCGCCAGGCCGAGCGCGGTGACGAGGAACGCCCACCTGAACGTCTTCAGAACCACTGGCCGCCCATTTCGCCGTGTACGAAGGCCCCGCTTCCCGCACGCGCGGGCACCGTGGGGCCCTCGCCGCGGGGCCCCGACTGGATCTCACCGTAAGTGAACACGACTCTCCGCTGCCCCACGAATCACCCGCCATGCCTCACCGGGTACGACCCGGCCGTGCGCCGCGGGGGTGACCGCGGCGTGGCCGGGAACCGACTTCCGGATATGACTGCCGGATATACGATCCCCCAACAACCCCCGGTAAAGAGGTAGTTCATTACATGATCAAGGTGCATGGCCGCGGCGGGGCGGATGGAGCCCGCCGCCTGACGCCCCCACCTCTGGCCGTCGTACCAGCACCGCACCGGCTCCGCTTCCCGTGACCACCCCGGGTGACGGCCCGCCGGACCATGATTTTCAGACAACTCGAAGGTTCTCCATGGCACGTTCCCCCGCGCCCGCCCCCCGCTCCCGCCGGGGGCAGTTGCTCTGGCCGGCGGCTCTGCTGGTCACCCTCGCCGCGTTGGCCGCGTCGGTGCTCCCCGTCACACGCGTCAGCGCCGGCGCGGCCGTGGCGCCGGAGCAGACGTCCGTGGTGACGTGTGACGCGCGGGAACACATCCCGTCGGTGGACGCGCTGATCGGCCTTGTCGCCTATGTGACAAGCCTCGGCGCGATGCACGCCGTGGAAAGAGCGGGCGCCGCCTCATGAGCCGTCCGGCCCGGATCCCCACGGGAACGCCATCGTCCGTGGCGAGACAGCGGACGGCCGGCCGCTCATCGGCATGGTGAAGGTCACCAATAGGGTGACGGCCGACGGCCAGGAGCACCGCCGGCTGCGCACCCTGGTCACCTCACCGCCAGTCAGATCGAGCAGTACGAGCTGAGCGACGCTGCCGGCGCGGCTGGGGGCGCGACGCTGAGACGCCCGGCCGGGTCACAGCCTGCCGGCCTCGACGATCCGCCGCAGGAACCGCTGCGTACGTTCCTGCCGCGGGTCGCCGAACACCTGCTGGGGCGTGCCCCGCTCCAGCACCACACCGCCGTCCAGGAAGCACACCTGGTCCGCGACCTCGCGGGCGAAGCTCATCTCGTGCGTGGCCAGCACCATCGTCATCCCCTCGCCCTTGAGGTCCCGTACGACCGACAGCACCTCACCGACCAGCTCGGGGTCGAGCGCCGCGGTGATCTCGTCGAGGAGCAGCAGCCGCGGGCGCACCGCGAGGGCCCGTACGATCGCGGCGCGCTGCTGCTGGCCGCCGCTGAGCCGGTCCGGGTACTCCGCCGCCTTGTCGCCGAGGCCGAGGCGGACGAGCAGTTCGCGGGCCCGTTCCTCCGCCTCCTCGCGCGGGACACCGAGGACCCGGCGCGGGGCGAGGGTGATGTTCTGCAGGACGGTCATGTGCGGGAAGAGGTTGTACGACTGGAAGACGACGCCGATGCGGCGACGCACCGCGTCGGGGTCGGCCCGCGGATCGGTGATCTCCTCGCCGTCGAGGAAGATCGCGCCGTCGTCGATCTCCTCCAGCAGATTGGCGCAGCGCAGCAGGGTCGATTTGCCGGAGCCCGAGGCGCCGATCAGCGCGGTCACGGTGTGCGGTGCCACGTCGAGGGTGACGTCCCGCAGGACGACCCGGTCCCGTCCGAAGGTCTTGCGTACGGAGTCCAGGCGCAGCACGGGGGCGTCGCCGGCCTTCGGAGGGGTGTGGTCGGCCGTCATACGGTTCCTCCCTGCGCGCGCCGGCGGTCCATCCGGGCCGTGACCCAGTCGGTGAAGCGGGTCATCGGGATCGTCAGTGCGACGAAGACGAGTCCCGCGACCACGTACGGCGTGTAGTTGAAGTATTTTCCGGCGATGATCTGGGCCGCGTAGACGGCGTCGACGGCGCCGGCGATGGAGACGAGGCCGGTGTCCTTCTGCAGCGACACCAGGTCGTTGAGCAGCGGCGGCACCACGCGCCGTACCGCCTGCGGAAGGACGACGTACCGCAGCGTCTTGGCGCTGGACAGCCCGAGCGAACGGGCCGCCGCCCGCTGGGAGGGGTGTACGGACTCGATGCCGGCCCGGAAGACCTCGGCGACGTACGCGGAGTAGGTCAGGACGAGCGCGGTGCCGCCGAGCAGCACGGGATCGGTGGTGACGCCTTGCAGGCGCAGCGCCGGCACTCCGAAGACGACCATCAACAGGCAGATGATCAGGGGCAGCCCACGGAAGAAGTCGGTGTACGCGGTGGCCAGCGCGCGGACGGGGAAGAAGACCGGGCCGCGCAGGGTACGGGCGACGGCCAGCAGCAGTCCGAGCAGGAGGACGCACACTCCGCAGATCGCGAGCAGCCGCAGATTGAGCAGCAGGCCGTCGAGGACCTGGGGCAGCGCCATGCGGGCGTACTCGGCGCTGAAGAAGGTCTCACGGGTGCGCTGCCAGCCGGGAGAGCCGGTGATGACGAGGAACAGCACGACGCCCGTCACCAGGGTGGAGAGCGCGGCGACCGCGGTGGCACGGCGGGCGCGGACGCGTTTGTACCGCTCCCGTTCGATCCGCCGCGCCGACGGTGTGTACGCGTCCTCGTCCCTGTCCGCGTCCTTCCGCTCGTGGACGGTCTCCGAGGTCACTTGAGCACCGGGGCGTCCACGGCGTCGGACAGCCACTGCTTCTCCAGGGCGGCGAGGGTGCCGTCCTCGCGCAGCCCGTCGACGGCCCGGGTGACGCAGGCCGTGAGCGCGCTGCCCTTGTCGAGGACGAGTCCGAACTGCTCGGCGGCGCCGCCGGAGTCGGCGAACTGGCCGACGATCCGCGCGTCCGGCACCTCGGCCGAGGTGATGTAGAAGGCGGTGGGCAGGTCGACGACGATCGCGTCCACCTGGCCGTTGCGCAGGGCGGACTTGGCGAAGTCGTTCTTCTGGAAGACGGCGGGCCGCTGGGACGGCTTGATGACCTCGTTTATCGTGTCGAGGCTGGTGGTGCCGACCTGGGCGCCGAGCTTGGCCCCCTTGAGGTCCGCGCCGCTCGTGGCCTTGGCGTACGGGGACTTCTTCAGCGCGACGACGGCCTGGCGGACCTCGTAGTAGCCGGAGGAGAAGTCGACGGCCTGCTTGCGCTCGGCGCTGATGGAGACCTGGTTGATGTCGAAGTCGAAGTTCTTCTCACCGGGCGCGAACGCGTTGTTGAACGGCACGGTCTGCCAGACGACCTGGTCCTTCTCGTAGCCGAGGGCCTTGGCGACGGAGTACGCGACGGCGGACTCGAAGCCCTTGCCGCTCGCCGGATCGTCGTCCACGAACCAGGGCGCGTAGGCCGGTTTGTCCGTCCCGACCGTCAGCTTCCCCTTCACCTGGGTGGCCGGCCCGCCCTTGTCGCAGGACGACGCGGAGGCTGAAGCGCCGGCGGACGACGTGTCGGTGGACGACGTCTCCTGCGGGGCGCAGCCCGTGGCGGCGGTGAGGGCGATGACGAACAGGGCGGGGAGAAGGCTCCGGGCGGTGAGGCGCATGGCGGGAGAGTCGCACTTCAGGGGGGTATCTGTCGAGATCACAGCATTGCGATCTCATGAAGGCTGCTCGGCGGGGGACCACACCACGCGCGGCAGGACCAGGTGGGTCAGCGTCTCCTGAGACCGCTGCCGATTCGGGCAGGGCCCCGTCGACGGGTCCGGTGAGGTCGTTACTCTGATCATTGATGTTCACCCCTCAGGGCCCGACCCTTCGCGAACTCGCCGTGCAGGCGCTCTCGTCCATCGAGCACGGCTACGACCTGCTGGCTCCGAAATTCGACCGGACGCCGTTCCGGACGCCTGACCAGCTGCTGGACGCGGTGGTAAGCGCCGTCCGGCCGCTCGGGCCGTTCCGTACGGGGCTCGACATCTGCTGCGGGACCGGCGCCGGCGTGGGGGTGCTGCGCCAGCTGTGCGAGGAGCGGGTCACCGGCGTCGACTTCAGCGCGGGCATGCTCGCCGCCGCGAGATCCGCCTTTCCGGCTGTCCCGGGCGCACCGGTGGTGGACTGGGTACGGGCCGACGCGCGCGCTCTCCCCTTCGCCCCGGCCTTCGATCTGGCCGTGAGCTTCGGGGCGTTCGGCCATTTCCTCCCCCGTGAGCTGCCCGCGCTGTTCGCCCAGGCGCACGCGGCGCTCCGGCCGGGCGGCCGGTTCGTCTTTCCGGTCCCGGCCCCGCCCCGGGTCGGCTCGAAGCTCTACTGGGCGCTCTGGGGCTTCGACACGGCGATGCGTCTGCGCAATCTGCTGTGGCACCCGAGCTTCGTCATGTACTACCGCACGTTCCGGCTTGCGGATGTGCTGGACGAACTGGCCCGGGCAGGGTTCGCGACCGGGCTCCGCCCGCTGACGGACCTCGGCCACCTGCCCGACGGCACCCCCCGCTGCGTCCTGGTGGTGGCACGCCGGGCATGACCCGGTCAAGGCGGGTCCGGCGCCCTATTCGTCCAGTGCCAGCCCCGGCCCTCTGGGCCCGGGACGCTCGTCGAGCACTTCGGGAAACTCCTGGTCCCGAGGCTGCGGTGGCTGTGGGCCATGGCCGGTCATGATGATCGTCTGCTCGACCCGCACCATGCGGTACACATCCCCGCCGATGATCACTTGGTCCTCGCCGTGCGCGACCGCATCGGCGGCGCGTGCGAAGCGCGGGCCTAACTCTCCCCCGTCCGCGGCTCGTACGCGCAGTACGTCGCGGAGATCCATCCGCGCCTCGTCCTCGGCGGGAACGGCCGGAAAGAGCTGCCGCCAGCCCCGGTCCTCGTGCAGCATCGCGGCGTACGCCGTGTAGTGCGAGACCGACATGCGCTCCCAGACAGGCCCGTCCACCGGATACTTACGTCGCAGCGCCTCCTCACGCTGTCCCAGCTCCAGCAGCCGCCTGGCCGCCGCATCGTCGAATACCTCGTCTGCTGCCTCGTCCGAGTTCGCGCTCACGCGACCAGCCTGCCGCATTTCCGCGGTCCGCGAGGTACGGATAGGAGGATCATTCCGACGTAAATCCGCCAACCTTAGGCCGAAATCACCGCGGCCGCCGCCTTCGCCGCCTTCTCCACCAGCGCGACCCCGGCCTGCTTGCTGACACTGCCTCCCGACAGCACCGCCAGCAGACAGCTGTGCCCGTCCACCGATATCCGCCCGACGCTGTTGATGTCCCACAGACCGGTCGCGGTCCGCGGCAGCCAGCCGTTCTTCAGCTCCGGGGCCGTGCCCGCGGCCGACACACCCCAGTCCTGGCCCTCCGCTATCCCGCCCATCAGCTCCCGCACATAGGTCCGCGACGCCGCGGCCAGTTCGGAGTCCTCGCCGAACACGACGGACAGCAGCGCCACCTGGTCCGTCGCGGTGGTCTGTGTCAGCCCCCACAGCCCGTTGCTCCCGGCCGTCGTTCCGGTCAGCCCGAGCCGGCGGTTCGCGGCGTCCAGACCGGGCGCCCCGCCGATCGCGCTCCACAGCGCGTCCGCCGACGCGTTGTCGCTCACCCGGATCATCGAGACCGCGTAGGTCTTCTCCTGCGCCGTGAGCCGGCGGTCCTGGTCCTGCGCCTTGAGCAGCAGAGCCACCAGGATGTCGACCTTGACGATGCTCGCCGTGTCGTACGTCGTCCCGGCGCGTACGCCGTACCGCGCCTGGCGGCCGTCCTCCAGATCGAGCACCGCCACCGACAGGGAGGCCGTCGTGGTCTTCAGAATCGGTGCCAGCCGCTCGGCCAGGACCTGATCGGGATCCGCCTCGGTCGACTGGCCGACCCCGTCCAACCGCATGGTGCCCACGGATTCCGAGGGTGAAGGCGAGGGTGAAGGCGGTGGTGAGGCTGAGGCCGAGGGCGAGGGTGAGGCCGAGGGTGAAGGCGAAGGCAAGGGCGACAGCATCGGCACGGCCCGTGAGTCGCCCCGGGCGATCACATGGAGACCGCCCGCCACCGCCCATCCGGCCATGAGGAGTACCAGGGCGGCGGAGACGCAGAGCGACGGACGGCGCCGGACATAGGTAAGGGCGTGCGGGAAGAACCTGGGCCTGGACATGGCGCGAGGGTAGAAAGACAAACTGAGAAGCGGCTATCTCCCAGGTAAACGCTCCGTGACAAAAACCTGAGACGCCCGGCATCCGACGCGCGACACCCCCGCTATCCGCGGCCGCCGGGGAAGAAGCGCTCTATCAAATCGTTACGGAATGTGCCCCGCGGATCGAGCCTCGCGGTCAGCTTCTCGAAGTCCGCGTACCGCTCGTACAGCTCTCTGGCCCGCTCCGGGCTCGTCGTGAAGAGCTTTCCCCAGTGCGGCCGGACGGCGAACGGCGCGAGCGCCTCCTCGATGGCCCCCAGCACCGGCGTCACGGCCGCGGTGTCCGGGAACCACGTGAAGTGGAAGGCGACCGAGTCGCGCCCGTACGCCGGGCTCAGCCACAGGTCGTCCGCCGCGATGGTGCGGATCTCACCGATCTGCAGGACCGGCGCGATCCGGTCCCTGATCCGGGCCAGTGCGTCGAAGGCGGCGAGACCGTCCTCCCGGGCGACGAAGTACTCGCTCTGCAGCTCCTCCCCGCTGCTCGGGGTGAACTGGGGCCGGAAGTGCGGCAGCCGTTCGTACCACGGCCCGGCGACCCCGGACTGTTCCGTGCAGGTCTCCGGGGCCATGCCGGGCACCGGATGCCGGGGGCCGTCCGCGAGCACGGCACCGAGCCAGGCGTCGGGCGCGGGCCCCGGATCGCCGTCACCGGTCCGCTGCTTCAGCCACACCTGCTCTATCTCGTCGGTCCGCCAGCGTGTGAAGAGGCTCACGCTGTAGGCGGCGGAGAGTACGTCGTCGAACCGCTCGCGCAGCCGCCCGTACGGGAGCCCTTCGTACACCCACTGCCGGATGTCGTAGCCCGGCACGAGGTCGAGCGTCATACGGGTGACGATGCCGGCCGCGCCCAAGGAGGTCACCGTCCCCGCGAAGTCCTCCTCGCCCCGTTCGAGCGTCAGCGTCCCGCCGTCCGCGGTGACGAGTTCCAGCGCGCGTACCGCCGAGGCGAGCGTGCCGTTGCCGACGCCCGATCCGTGCGTTCCGGTGGCGCAGGCTCCGGCGACCGAGATGTGCGGGAGCGAGCCGAGGTTGTGCAGGGCCAGTCCCGCCCGGTGCACGGCGCCGGTGAACTCGGCGAACCGCAGGCCCGCGCCGACCGTCACCGTGGCGGCCGCTTCGTCGACCTCGACGGTCCTGGGCAGCCCCGCCACGGAGACCAGGTCGCCGCGGGTGTCCGCGATCCTGTTGAACGAATGGCCGCTGCCCAGCGCGCGTACCGAACGGCTGCCGGCGACGATCTCCCGAAGCTGTTCGACAGACGAAGGGGTGTGCACGCGCGCCGCGTTGAAGGTGATGTTGCCGGCCCAGTTCGTCACAGGCACTGTGTTCTCCTCCGCTGCGTCCGGGCATGGCGGCCATGCCCCTCACGTTGTCGCTCGCGCCACTCTGGCATGCGAGCCCGGACAACGGGGCACCGCGGCCGGATGTCACCGTCGGCGCTGACACGCCTGGTGAGAACGGGTGAGCGCGTACGCCGGGGCTAGTGTGTTGACTCGGTTACGACGTGTGAGCAGGGCCGTACGCCTCGGAAAGAGCTCCGTGGGGAAGCCCGCGGAAAGCCCGGAGGAAGGAAGGTGGCCCGTGCCCGAGAATCTTCCCGTGTCGCGGCGGTGGGCCGTGGGGGCGCTGCTGGTCATGACCTTCGCGACCGGCCTGGTGGACGCGGTGAGCTATCTGCGGCTGGGGCACGTCTTCGTCGCCAACATGACCGGCAACGTCGTCTTTCTCGGGTTCTCCGTGTCGCACAACTCCGGATTGCCCGTGGTCGCGCCGATCGTGGCCATGGGGGCCTTCGTACTGGGTGCGTTCCTGGGCGGCCAGCTCAGCAAGAACTTCGGCCACCGGCCACGGCTCTGGCTCGGCGTGGCCTTCGGCGGTCAGGCCGC
Organism: Streptomyces sp. NPDC042201; assembly: GCF_055582185.1. Taxonomy (NCBI): domain Bacteria; kingdom Bacillati; phylum Actinomycetota; class Actinomycetes; order Kitasatosporales; family Streptomycetaceae; genus Streptomyces; species Streptomyces sp. NPDC042201. The sequence continues at coordinate 249,713 of NZ_JBVJDS010000004.1, forward strand.
AGGACTCGTCCTGACGGCGGTCCTGCTCGGCACCGGGGTTCTGCGGGCCGGGGGCGGGCTCAAGTTCGGGGTCATCGCCCTGCTCGGCGCCTGCTGCGGTCTGCAGAACGCGACCGTCCGCCTGCTGGCGCCCAGGGATCTCACGACGACCGTGCTCACCCAGACCCTCACCGGGCTCAGCGCGGAGAGTGTGCTCGGGGCGGGCACCGGCGCCAAGCCGCATCGCAGGGTGGGTTCGCTGCTGGCCATGTTCGGCGGAGCGGCCACCGGTGCGCTGTTGCTGAAGGTGACGGTGGCGGGTGTGGTGGCTCTGGCCGCCACGCTGGTCACGAGCGCCGCCTGCGTCTTCGTCCTGGCGCCCCTGCCGGACGCCCCGCCGGCCGGGACCGCCGGGTGAGACCGGCCCGTACGGAGAACAGGACCGCGCCGCCCCCCGTCCAGCCGTCAGTCGCGCGGTGTCCCCGTCAGCAGCTTCTCCACGCGTCGCAGCCCTTCGCGGACATTGTCCTCGGCCGTGGCCTCCTTCGCCTCCGACAGGGTCAGCCAGCGCAGAGGGGCGTCGGCCGTCTCCGGGCGTGCCGTGTCCGGTTCGGCCGTGGCCAGGACGAAACGCAGGTCGGCGTGTTCGTGCGCGGGTTCCTCGCCCCTGGCGGGGACGGGCACGATCACCACCTGCACGACTGACGCGTCCGGATAGGGCGCCAGGTCGCCGAGGCCGGTCTCCTCGCCCGCCTCGCGTAGCGCGACGGCGACGGGATCGGTCTCGCCGGGGTCTCCGTGACCGCCCACCTGCAGCCACGACTGCTGCCGCTCGTGCCAGCGCATCAGCACCCGTCCGCTCCCGGGGTGCACGATCAGGGCGGATGCCGTCACATGCAGGGGGATCGAGCGCAGCCACGGGTCGGCGGCGGTCTCGGCGAGTTCACGTACGCGGCCGACGTCGGCGGCCTCGGCGTGGTCCTGCGTGCGGTACCGGGCCAGCAGCTCGACGATCGGTCGGCCGACAGCTTCCATGTGCTTTTCCATGCCCGTCAACTCGTGAGAATCCCGCTCGGTCGTCGTACAGCACCGAGAAGATTACGGATCACGGCGACCGGTGTCCTCCCGTTTTGACCGCCGGCGCGACGGTGGCCGCCTTGAGGAAACGCATACATGCCATAGCCATCCACCCCCTTGACGCTCATCTGCCTCACGAGTTAACTCAAGCCTTGAATTAATCATGGAGCAGGGCCAGTTGGGCGATCTCCGCCATCCATATCAGGTCGGCGGACGCGCGGCCCGCCCGCTCCACACCTTCCCTCCCCCACACAGGAAGGCCCCCCACATGAGCACCTCAGCACGCCCTGGATCGCGATCCAGGAAGCGGCGCCTCCTGCGCGGATCCGCCATCGCGGTCTGCGCGGCCGCCGTTGCCATCGGTACCACCGCGTCGGCCGGTGCCTACACGGCCACCGACGGCGTACGGCCCGCCGCGGCGCCGCAGGCCGTCGCGCCCTACCTGTACAACGGCTGGGGAAATCCGCCGGACCCCATCGAGGTCATGAACGCCACCGGGGTCAGCTGGTTCACGATGGCATTCGTCCTGGATGCCGGCAGCTGCGACCCGCGCTGGGACGGCAGCCGTCCGCTCACCGGCGGCGTCGACCAGGAGACCGTCGACACGGTGCGCGGCGCGGGCGGCGATATCGTGCCCTCCTTCGGCGGCGCGAGCGGCGCCAAGCTGGAACAGCGGTGCGCGGACGCCGGCGCACTGGCCGGTGCGTACCAGAAGGTCATCGACGCCTACGGCCTCAAAGCGATCGACATCGACATCGAGGGCGACGCCTACAACGACCCGGCGGTCCAGCAGAAGACGATCGACGCGCTGAAGCAGGTCAAGGCCGACAACGCGGGCCTCGTCACGTACGTCACCTTCCCCAGTAACCAGTCCGGCCCCGACGGCAGCATGATCCGGCGCGCCGCCGACTCCGGTCTGGAGGTCGACGGCTGGACGATCATGCCGTTCGACTTCGGCGGGGCGGGCCAGAACATGGCCGAGCTGACCAAGCAGGCCACCGACGGGCTCAAGAACGCGGTCAAGGACGCCTACGGCTACAGCGACGCGGAGGCGTACGGCCACAGCGGGCTGTCCTCGATGAACGGCATCACCGATGTCGAAGAGACCGTGACGACCGACGACTTCACGGCCATCAAGGACTACGCCCAGGAGCACCATCTGGCACGGCTCTCCTTCTGGTCGGTCAACCGCGACCGGCCGTGCCCGGGTGTGTACCCCAACGACGACACCTGCTCCGGCGTCGACCAGGAGCGCTGGGAGTTCAGCCGGATCTTCGCCGAGTTCACGGGCTGAGCCAAGCCGACCGAGGCGGTTACGGACGGCCCCCGGACTCCGTGAGTACCAGTTTCTGAACTGGCTCTGGGTAACCCGGCAACGTTACCGAGGCACGGGCCGGTACGCGGTGTGGCTTGATGTCGCCGAAGTCTGCTGGCCAACGGGGACACCCGTTTAGCAAGGACCACAGGGCGTTGCACCTTACGGCGATCACGTTCTGACAAGCGAGTGCACGGGGAGTACGGAGTCTCAGAGGCGCCAGGCACAAACCCATTGGCCCTCCAACGGCTGGGCCATCTGCGACTGGTCCATCGGTTTCGGGGGCCCGCCCAGGAATCCCGCCCACCGCAGACCAGTGGAGGGAATCCAGCCGTTCCCCCTGCACCGAATGCCCCCGGGCCCGGGTGCCGTTGCCGCCCCCGCGCCCCGGCGCCGGCAACGGCACCCGGGCAGGGACTACCTCGACGACGAGAATGACGAGCGACAGGTCGAGCGGGGGCAGGGCCTGCTCTCCGGCCGGGCGGCCTCCCGGGAAGGTACGGTGAAGGTCTGGTCCGAGGCGAACTTCCCGGGCATGCGCTTCTACGGCCGGACCGACCGGCGGCCTCCCACACCCAAGCCCAGTCCCCTGCCGAAGCCGAGCGCGACGGCCCGGCAACCAGTGGAAGAGCCCGCCCCCGGAACCGTGGACGCCCCGATGCCTGAACCCGTGCCGGGAGCCACCGGGTCCGCCAACGGGAGCAGCCCGGGCGGCGGAATCCAGGTCTCCCCGGAGACGCAGAAGGCGGGTGCGGGAGCGGCCGTCTTCGCGGGTGTGCTGTTCACGGTCGGGTCCTTCGTCAACGGGATGACCGGAGGCCTGCTGGCGGGCTGACCCGGGCCTGTTCCACGGGCCTCGGCTCCGCCGACCCGGTCTCTAGTGGATTGGGCCGGCACGACATCACGGGTCCTTACCCGGAAAGGGAGACACCGGTGGACGACGAGACACCCACCATGGACGTGACCCTGTGGGCCACGCTCGACGAACTGGCAGCCGAGCCGCGCGGGGACCTCCTCGTCCAGTGGTTCCGCACCGCGGTTGACACCCTCTTCCCTGCGGAAAGCAGGGAGCTGGCGGGCTCCAAGGCGGTTGTCGCGGAGTCGCTCAGTGGCGGGCGCGACTTCCGTGTCCCCGACGTCCGCGCCAACTGGCGAGACCTCGCCGACGCACTGCGGGGACTGCCGTTGCACGCCTCGGCCGCCTTCCACGAGCCCCACCCGGACGACGGCTCCTGGGTCGACCACTTCGGCCGCATCGAGGCGACGCGGGTGGGCCGTGGAGGCAGTCACTCCGAACTGTCGGTGGCGGTCTTCGCCGCAGACCGGATCAGCGACCCCGCGTACTGCTCGGGCCTGGTCGACTTCCTCGCCACCGCCCTCGACGGAGCCAACCCGGCCTTCGCGCGGATCGACCACCTCAACTTCCACGACACCACGGACCTGGAAGCCGTCCTGCGCCGTCCTCAGCGCAAGTCCCTGCGGGAGGCCCGCACGCTGCTGCGCGGTTACTCCTGGGTCACGGGCGTCCCCGCCGAACTGGCCGCCCGGCTCGGGGGCGCCCGGGCCCTGGAGGCGACCGGCGCGTTCCATGCCGTACGGGAACTGCCCGGCGGCGGGCTGCTGCTCCAAGCCACCGAGACGCTCGCCGGATACGACAAGCACCGTATGCACGCGGTGTTCCGCGCCCTCGCACCGGTGCTCCCCCCGGGAATGCCGGACAACGCCCCCGCCCGACCTGACCCGCGGGTGGTCTTCGAGGACGCGGGCGAGGTCTGAGCGCCGGGGGCCCGGGGGACACCCGCAATCCGGGCGATGGTCCTAGGCCGTGTCTGATAAATGGCTGTAGCCCTGCGATATCGGGAGCTACGTCGGGTGAGAAGCTCAGCTGTATGATCAGTGATGACGATGGCGCACGTCGCGAGCTGTTTCTTCGGAGTGGGTTGGGTGCTGCAGACGTGGTGCACGCGCATCGTGAGGCACTTCTTGTCCTGCGGGACAGTATCGAGACCGCTCACATTGATGCCTACAGCGATGAAGCCTGGCCGCGGGAAGTCGTACCCGCCTACGAGCGGGCCTTGTTGATGGCAGAGGGCGCTTTGGCCGTGGCCTTCGTTCAGCGAAGAGCGATCCCGGGATGGGGATCGATGTTGATGTCCACGACGACGCACAGTTCGATGTACTGCTGGCTTTGGCCCCATACACAATCCATGCCGAGGCATGGCGGCAGGGACAGCCGCTTTTCAGCGCCGACGACACGGGAACAGCCCTGTGGATTGCCGTCACATCACAGCAAGAGACTCAGCTCATGTCGCGGCTCGGTGTACTGAGGGTCACTGGGGCGGCTTTCGCAGACCGGCCCAGGTAGTCGATAACGCTTGATCATGGTGTGGTTTCGCGGAGCCAGAGGATGAGCGAGCTGAGGTGCAATCCCGCCATGTAGCGGGTGGCAAGTTTGTCGAACCGGGTTGCGACTGCGCGAAACTGCTTGAGTCGGGCGAAGCAGCGATCGACGACGTTGCGGTGTTTGTATGCCTCCGGTTCGAAGTCGGGACGGCGTCCGCCCCAGGTGCCGCGCCGCCGTCGGTTGCCGACCTGGTCGGCACGTTCGGGGATGGTGGCCTTGATCCTGCGACGTCTCAGGCCGGCTCGGATGGCCCGTGATGAGTACGCCTTGTCCGCCAGAACGCGATCGGGCCTGTTTCTGGGTCTTCCCGTCCCTGTCCTGGGCACGCGAATACCGTCCAGGACCGTGTCGAACACCGTCGAGTCGTTGACGTTTCCGGGTGTCAGGACGACAGACAACGGCAGGCCCCGCCCATCGACCGCGAGATGAACCTTGGTGGTCAGGCCACCCCGGGACCGGCCGAGGGCCTGCCGCGCCGCCGAGCGTTGCGGATCTTCCAGTTTGTCCTCGCAGGGCTCCCCTTTTTACGGGCGCCGGACGCGTGCTGATGGGCCCGGTTGATCGTGGAGTCCACCGAAACCGTCCACTCGATCTTGCCCACCGCATCATCACGGACCTGGACGTGCTCCAGCAGCCTGGCCCATGTGCCGTCCGCTTCCCAGCGGGCGAACCGCTCATAGACCGTCTGCCACGGACCGTATCGCTCCGGCAGATCACGCCACGGAGCCCCGGTACGCAACCGCCACAACACTCCGTCGATGACCTGCCGGTGATCCCACCAGGGCCGACCTCGTCTATCCGTCGCAGGAAGCAACAGTCGTATTCGCTCCCACGCCGCTTCCGTCAGTTCACCTCGACCAGCCACAAGATCAATTATCAGACACGGCCTAGGGCTTGCGGGCGACTCCGCCCCACATCGGGATGGCGTCGGACACCACGTCGTGCGGTCCCGGCCGCCAGTGCGGCAGGGATACGACTCCGGTCTCCAGCAGCTCCGTACCGTCGAAGAACCGCGCCACCTCGTCATGGGTACGGGGCGTGGCGGCGCCGTGCGCGGCGGCGCGCTCGTTGTAGACCCGCATCGACTGCGCCACCTCGTCGGCGGTGATGTCGGACGCCGGATGGGAGATCACCAGATGGCTCCCCGACGGCAGCGCGTCCAGCAGGCGGGCCACGGTCCCGTACGGGTCGTCGGCGTCCGGGATGTACTGGAGGATCGCCACGAGCATCAGACCCACCGGCCGGCTGAAGTCCAGCGTGTGCGCCGCCTCGGCGAGGATGGTCTCCACGTCGCGGGCGTCGGCCTCGATGTAGTCGGTCCGTCCCTCGGGCGTGCCGACGAGCAGTGCACGGGCGTGGGCGAGCACGATCCGGTCGTTGTCCACGTAGACGACCCGGGAGTCCGGGGCGACGGACTGGGCTACCTCATGGGTGTTGTGCGCGGCGGGAATGCCGGTGCCGATGTCCAGGAACTGCCGGATCCCCACCTCGCCCGCGAGATGACGGACCGTCCGGCCGAGGAACGCGCGGTTGGCGCGGACGGCGGGGACGATTCCGGGATTGGCCGCGGCCGCCAGCTCGGCGGCCTCCTGATCGGCCGGGTAGTGGTCCTTGCCGCCCAGCCAGACGTTGTACACCCGTGCGGGATGGGCCACGCCCGAATCGAAGGCCGCCGGCCGCTCCACACTCATTGCATCCACCTCTTGGCTCGGTCTTTCGGCTCAGTCTCTTGGCTCAGTCTCTCGAACTGATCATCGTCCAGAAACGTGCGCCTGTCCCCGAGAACCTCACGAGAACTTTAGGCGACCGATCGCATACGCTGCGTCACGTGAGCGATACGGCCGGACATGCGATCAGCAGGCGTGGGGCGAGGTCCCTCGTCGCCCTGTTCGCCGTACTGACCGCGCTGCTCCATGTCCTGGGATGCGCGCACGGCCCTGCCTCCTCGGCCTCCTCGGCGCCGCCTCGGTACGCGCCGGCGCCCGTGGTGCTGATCGCCTGTACCGGACGGGCCGCTCATGGGGCGGCGTCCTGCACCGATGTGGACGAACCGAGCGTCCTGACGCAGCGTACGGACGAGTCCGCCGTACCGCCCGCGGCACACGGGACGACCGCCGAGGACGCCGTCGTACGGAATCCCGTGACCCTTCCCGCCCGCTCGGGGCGCTACGGCGCCGGCGCCGGCGCGGGACGGGGCACGGACCACCGGCGGCGTGCGGCCCTGGGTGTGTGGCGGAACTGATGACGGTCCGCGGGCTTCTGACGGCGCGCGAGCGGCTCCGCGCGCTCGTGCTGTCGGTGGCCCCGCCGGCTCGCTGACCGTTCTTCCCACCATCCCGGCCGGGGTGCGCCTTCGCGCGCCCGGCCTCAGGAGAACAGCGCAATGAACTCATTCGGCATCTCCCCCGCCCATGTGTCCTCGACCCCCATGTCCCTCGCCCCTGTGGCCTCCGCCCCCATGTGCACCGCACCTGCCCCCGCGCGGGTGCCCGACTCCCCCGCCCAGTTGCTGACCTCGCCCTTGCAGCCGGCGCACAGCCCGGCGGCGCTGGTCGGCGACACCCCCACGCTGTGGGTCGGTGAACCGTTCACGGCGTCCGGCCGCGGCTTCTGGGCGAAGCTGGAGGGCAGCAACCCCGGCGGGATCAAGGACCGTACGGCCCTGTACATGGTGGCGCGCGCCCGGGAGCGCGGCGAACTGCTGCCCGGGGCACGGATCGTGGAATCCACCTCCGGCACCCTCGGTCTGGGGCTGGCCCTGGCCGGAGTGACCTTCGGCCACCCGGTCACCGTGGTCACTGATCCCGGCATGGAACCACTGATGACCGGTCTGCTGACCGCGTACGGCGCGGACATCGAGCTGGTACGGACACCGCATCCGGTCGGCGGCTGGCAGCAGGCGCGGCGCCGCCGGGTGGAGGAGCTCCTCGCCGTCCATCCGGACGCGTGGTGCCCCGACCAGTACCACAACCCGGACAATGTGGCCGCGTACCGTCCGCTGGCGCATGAGCTGGTGGCCCAGCTGGGCCGCATCGACACGCTGGTCGCCAGTGTCGGGACAGGCGGGCATTCCGCCGGGATCGCCTCGGTCCTGCGCGGCTTCTTCCCGGACCTGCGGGTCGTGGGGGTCGACACGACCGGCTCGACCATCTTCGGCCAGCCCGCCGCGCCCCGGCTGATGCGCGGCCTGGGCAGCAGTATCCATCCGCGCAATGTCGCGTACGGCCTCTTCGACGAGGTGCACTGGGTCGCCGCCCCGGAAGCGGTCTGGGCCGCTCGGTCGCTGGCCAGGGCGCGCTACGCCACCGGCGGCTGGAGTGTGGGGGCGGTCGCCCTGGTCGCGCGGTGGCTGGCCGCCGTCCGGCCGGCGGAGGAGCGGATCGTGGCGGTCTTCCCCGACGGTCCGCAGCGGTACATCGGGACCGTGTACGACGACGCGTACTGCCGTGAGCACCGGCTGCTGGGACACCGGCCCGCCGACCATCCGCAGGAGATCGCGCATCCCGGCGATCACACCGTCACCCGGTGGACGCGCTGCACCACGGTGGTGGACCCGCTCGCCGCGACCGGATCTGCCGGCAGCGTCGCCGCCCCGGCCGCCGGAGCGGCCCGGTGAAGGCTCCGACGGCGGGCCTGTGGGCCTCCACCCGCTCCTTTCCGCCCGCGGCACGGCTGTTGATGGCGAATCAGTTCGCCATCAATCTCGCCTTCTACATGCTCATGCCCTACCTCGCGGCGCATCTGGCCGGCGGACTCGGGCTGGCCGCCTGGGCGGTCGGCCTGGTGCTCGGTGTCCGCAACCTCTCCCAGCAGGGCATGTTCCTCATCGGCGGCACGCTCGCCGACCGCTTCGGCTACAAGGCGCCGATCATGGCGGGGTGTCTGCTGCGCACGGGCGGGTTCGCGCTGCTGGGCTGGGTGGACCAGCTGCCCGCGCTGATCGTGGCCTCGGCGGCGACGGGGTTCGCCGGCGCTCTGTTCAACCCGGCGGTCCGCGCCTATCTGGCGGCCGAGGCGGGAGAGCGACGGGTCGAGGCGTTCGCGACGTTCAATGTCTACTACCAGGCCGGGATGCTGCTGGGCCCGCCGGTCGGGCTCGTACTGCTCGCCGCCGACTTCCGTCTGGTGTGCACGGTCGCGGCGCTGGTCTTCGCCGCACTGACCCTGCTCCAGTGGCGCTCGCTGCCGGCGCGCGGCGGCGGTGGGAGCGTCGGCGACGGTCCGGCGGGGCTGCCCGCGCAGTGGCGTACGGTGCTGGCCAACCGGCCGTTCCTGCTGTTCTCGGTCGCGATGATCGGCTCGTACGTACTGACCTTCCAGGTCTATCTGGCACTGCCGCTGGCCGCCGCCGACGCGCTGGGGCCGGCCGGTGCGAAGGCGACGGGCGCGCTGTTCGTGATCTCGGCCGCCGTGGCGGTGGTGGGGCAGCTGCGGCTGACGGGCTGGGCCACGCGCCGCTGGAGTCCGCACGGGGCGCTGGTACGGGGGCTCGCCGTCATGGGTCTCGCGTTCCTTCCGTTGGCGCTGGTGCCGGCCGGGGACGGGCGCATGACGCGCCTGGGGGTTCTCGCGGCCCTGGTGGCGGCGGTGGTCGGACTGGCCGTCGGGAGCGCGGTGGTCTACCCCTTCGAGATGGACACGGTCGTCGCCCTGTCGGGCAACCGCCTGGTCGCCACCCACTACGGCCTCTACAACACCGTCTCGGGGCTGGGCATCACGCTCGGCAATCTGGCCACCGGCGCGCTCTGGGACGTCGCGGAGCGCGAGCACGCCCTGTGGCTGCCCTGGACCGCGCTGACCGGAACCGGACTGGCCTGCGCGGGAGCGGTGTTCGCGCTGGCCCGCAGTGGCCGGCTGGAGGCCCCCGTACCGCGGCCGGTGCCCGTCTGACGTCTGCCGTTCGCTCTCCGCGCCCGGCGCCCGCGCGTGGTGCCCGCCCCGCACCGCGCCGGGCGCGAGGCATAGCATCGGTTGCCGGTATGGATATCACCTGGTGGGGATGGGCCGCGCTCGCCGCGGCGGCGACGCTCGTCGGCTTCTCGAAGACCGCGGTGAGCGGCGCGAATACGGTCAGCCTGGCCGTATTCGCGGCCGTGCTGCCGGCCCGTGAGTCGACGGGCGTGCTGCTGCCGATTCTCATAGCGGGCGATGTGCTCGCCGTGCTCACGTACCGGCGGCACGCGCACTGGCCGACCCTGTGGCGGCTCTTCCCGGCGGTGGCCGGGGGTGTCGTGGTGGGCACGGTGTTCCTGCTCTGGGCCGATGACGCCGCTGTCCGTACCTCGATCGGAGCGATTCTGCTGCTGATGGCCGGAGTCACGATGTGGCGGCGGCGCGGCGCGGCGGACTGCGCGAAGGACGGCAAAAACGGACAGGACGACCAGGAAGGGCGGGACGGGCAGGAAGCGCGGGAGACAGCGGGGCCGTCCGCCGTTCCCGGGCCGTCCGGCGGGCGGCTGAAGGCCCGTTCGTACGGTGTGCTCGGCGGGTTCACCACCATGGTCGCCAACGCGGGCGGCCCCGTCATGTCGCTGTATCTGCTCTCCGCGGGCTTTCAGAAGCTGGGCTTCCTGGGCACCTCGGCGTGGTTCTTCCTGATCGTCAACACCTCCAAGGTGCCGTTCAGTGTGGGTCTCGGCCTGATCGACGGGCGGTCCCTGCTGCTGGACGCCGTTCTGGTGCTCTTCGTCATACCCGGCGCCTTCCTCGGCAAGTTCTGTGTGAACCGGATCGACCAACGGCTCTTCGAGCGGCTGGTGATCGCGGCGACCGTCCTCGGCGGCCTTCAGCTGCTGTTGCGTTGAGCCCCCGCAACGGCCTCCCCCGCCCGCCACCGGCCGGGCGCGCAGGCAGCACATCAGCATTCCGATATGCGTGCTTTACGGTGCTTTCATGGACGCGGATCACGAGGATCACCCACGCTCCGGCGCCACGCGCGGCGGACATCGGACCATCGCGGAGAGGTGGGCCGCCTTCACCGCGTCGCCCTTTCTGCCCGCCGTCGTCCTGCTGTTCATCCTCGCCGCGGCGGCCGGGCTCTTCGCCGGTTCCTACACCTACAACATGGCGAACCCGACGCCGCGCCGCATCCCCGCCGCCGTGGTGGGGCCCACCGGCTCCGCACCCGCCACCGCCTTCGTGCACGGCATGCAGAAGGGGCTCAACGCCTCGCTCGAACTCCATCGCTATGCCACGGACGCGGCCGCCCGCCACGCGGTGGAACAACAGGAAGTGTTCGCGATCCTGACGTTCCGTCCCGGCGGCGTCGAATTCGATGTGGCCGGCGCCGCCGGAGCGTCCGTGGCGCAAGTGCTCACGGAAACGGCGGCCACCGTGGCCGGGTCCGCCAAGATCCCCGTGCGGATCCGCGACATCAAACCCCTCCAGAAGGGAGATCCGCGCGGGCTGGCGCTCTTCTACATCTCGCTCGCGGCCGTGATCATCGGATTCGTCGGCGCCATTCAGGCGAGCGTCCACGCGCGCGGCCTCAACCCGGCGGAGCGGATCGCCTTCACCCTCGCCTATGCCCTGCTCGGCGGTTTCACCATCGCCGCGGTGGTGGACTGGTGGCTCGGCGCGCTCAGGCTTCCCTTCGTCGAGTCGTGGCTGATTCTGGCGTTCACGATGTTCACCTCCGGAATGGTCTTCACCATGTTCAACACCTTCATGGGGCGTTGGGCGATGCTCCCGACCTGGGGGCTGATGGTGCTGCTGGGCAACCCCTCCTCAGGAGGAGCGGTCTCCTGGCCGCTGCTGCCGTCGGTGCTCGGCCACATCGGCCGCTGGCTGCCGCCGGGCGCCTCGGTCAACGCCCAGCACACCGCCGTGTACTTCGGCGACGCGCAGCATGTGTTTCCCTTCGCCGTCATGGCGGGCTGGGCCCTCGTGTCCACGTCCGTGTTCTGGTTCTGGCGCCACCGCCATCCCGGCGGCCGGGAGCGGACCCCCGAGCAGGCCACCAGCGACGGCACCGACGGCGGGGGCGCGGTCGCGGGATCGTGACTGAGGCTCCGTCACCCACACGGATGACGGAGGGGCATTCGGTGATCGAATGTTGTCGGTTCGTACAACCACCGGGCCCCGCCGCGTGTCATTCCAGGCAGGCATCACGGCACGACCAATGCTGGAACCACTCGTGTCCGGCGCTGTGTTGCCGTCGAAGCGATCGACCGAAACGGGGAAACACCCATGCGCATCCGTCCCGCCCTCGCCGCCCCGGCGGCGGCCGCCCTCACCGTGCTCCTGACAGCCACCGGCGCCTCGGCCGCCGTCTCCGCGCCGGCGGCCACCGCCCTGTGCCGCGAGAGCTCCATCGACGTGACCGCCACCCGGTCCGGCGCGGCGAACGTGGTCCGTATCAGCATCACCAACGAGGGCGGCCGCGCCTGCGTTGTCGACCGCATCCCCACCGTCACCTTCGGAGACCTGGACGGCGCGGCCCAGCCCGTGCCGCCGGCGGAGAGCGCCCCCTACCGGCTCGCCGCCGGCACGTCCGCGTACGCCGCGGTGCGGACGGTCGACCCGGCCGCCGAGGATGACCGTACGGTCGCGTACATCACCGTCGCGGGTGACCCGTCGCACCTCGGCGCGCGTTTCTACGCGGCCTCCTTGGGGTGGCCCGCAGGCATCCGGGTCTGGGAGCCGGTCACCACTCTGTGGCAGCCCACCAGCGCCAAGGCCGACGCGGTGCTCGCGAACGCCGGGCGCTGACCCGTGCCGGGGTCCGCGCCCGGCGGACCCCGGCGCGACTGCCCGCGGCGGGCAAGTGGCCTGCGGCCTGGCAGAGTAAAGGCAGCGAATCGCGGCAACACGTAGTGGCAACAGCAGTTCGGACGAGGGCGGAGTGAGCGGTGTGGAGCAGGACAAGATGGACTCACAATCGGTGGCTGGGGCTCCATGCTGGGTAACCCTGCTCTCGCGTGAGCTGTCCGCCTCTCAGGCCTTCTACGGTGACGTCCTGGGCTGGACCTACCGGCCGGCGGGGCTGGGGGACGACTTCTGTGTCGCGCTGACCGACGGGCTGCCCGTCGCGGGCATCGGGGCGCTGGCCGGTTCGCTGCAGGTCGCCGTCTCCTGGACGCCGTACTTCGCCGTCGCCGATGTGGACGAGGCCGCGGCCCGGATCAGGGAACGGGGCGCCACGGTGGCGGTGGGTCCGCTGGCCTTCCAGTCGGGCCGTGCCGCGCTGGCCACCGACCCCGACGGGGCGGCGTTCGGCATCTGGGAAGGCGCCGTGCGCACCGACTGGACGGTGGGACGCGGCAGCGCGCCGGCCTGGCTGGAGCTGCGCACCCGCGACATGGCCAACGCGGCCCGGTTCTACAGCCAGGTCCTCGGCTGGGCGCCGGAGGCCGAGGGCCGCTTCACGCTCGCACACGAAGGCGATCACGCGGTGCTGCGGCAGGACGACCAGGTGGTCGCCAAGATCCGGGGCGGCGCCGTACAGGCCACGCCCGACCCGCAGATCCGGCCGCGGTGGCACGTCTACTTCCGGGTGCCCGAGGTGTCCGATTCCGTCGCGGCGGCGCTCAAGGCCGATGGCGCGCTCGTCACCTCCTCCGACGGGACAACGCCCGATCCGCGGGAGGCGACGCTGCGCGATCCGGACGGTGCTCTGTTCACCGTCACGTCGGGCTGAACCACCCCGCCGCGACGAGACCCGGGCCGTAGCGGCCCGGGTCTCGTCGCGTAGTGGCCCGGGTCGTGGTGGCAGGGGTCAGGCCGTGCGCACCGGGGGGACGCCCTCGACCTCGAAGACGACCTGGTCCTCGTAGCACCACCACCAGCCCTCGCCGGGCTCGTAGGAGCGGATCAGCGGATGCCCGGACGCGCCGTAGTGCGCCGTCGCGTGTTTGTTCTTGGACGAGTCGCAGCAGCCGATGTGCCCGCAGCCCTGGCACTCCCGCAGATGCACCCAGCTGTCTCCGAGGGCGACGCACTCCGGGCAGCTGTCCTTGCTGTCCGCGGTCACCGGCCCGACCTCCGCGAGGTGACTGCAGATGATCCCGCCCAGCCGCTCTTCGTTGTTCGTCATGTCGCTGCCACCCGTCCGACCCCGCGGGTCATCGAGTCACTCGCCCTCTCACCGTACGACCCGTCCCGTGCCGCCGCCACCGCCGACAGGGCTGCCGGGGAGCTCGCCGGGTCGCGTGCGCGCCGAGGGCGGTCAGCCGCCGAGCCGCGCGCCCCGCGTGACCCGCGCGGTCCGTCGGCGCAGTGTGGCGGCGAACTCCTCGGCCCGTGCCAGCTGGGTCCGCAGGTCGGCCATCCGGTCGGCGGTGGCCCGTTCGAAGACGCCCACGCGCGCCAGCAGTTCGTCCCGCTCGTCCGCGTCCGGCGGTTCGTCGGCGTCGAGCCGGTCCGTGGCCGCGAGCAGGGTGCGCATCTCGTCCAGCGAGAATCCGAGTGGTTTCATCCGCCGGATGACCATCAGCCGGGCCACATCCGACTCGGTGTAGAGGCGGAAGCCGCCCTGCGAGCGGGCGGAGGGGGTGACGAGCCCGGTCTCCTCGTAGTGCCGGATGGTGCGCAGAGACATGTCGGTGCGTGCGGACACCTCACCGATTCGCATGTGCTGGGAGTTCACGCCTGGGGTCCTGACCCTTCCGCTCCGTGCCCGCGGCGCCGCTGCGGGCCGCCGATCTCTACCCTGACGTTAGAGTCGGTTCGCCCGGAGCCGGGGCAGCCGCGCCGCACGGCCGTCCGTATGGCCCGGGGCGGTGCCCGCCGTCAGGGTCTGTACACCTTCCCCGGCTCCGCCACTCCCGGCGCCATCAGCTGGGGGACCGTGACGAACGTGTAGCCGCGCTTCTTCAGCTCATCGATGATTCCGGGGACGGCGGGCACGGTGCCGGCGTAGATGTCGTGCAGCAGGATGATGCCGTCGCGGTCCGCCTGGTCGAGGACGCGCTTCTTGATGAGGGCCGAGTCCGTCGTCGAGTAGTCCTTCGCGGTGGCGCTCCACAAGATCTGTGCGAGGCCGAGGTCGCGGCTCACTTCCGCAACCTGGTCGTCGGTACGGCCCTGTGGCGGACGCATCAGCGTGGGCTTGCGGCCGGTGATCTTCTCGATGGCGTTCTGCGTGCGGGAGAGTTCCTCGCGTACCTCGTCGGCGTCCCGCTCCGTCAGGATCTGGTGGGTCCAGGTGTGGTTGGCCACCTCATGTCCCTCCGCCGCCATCCGGCGGACGAGGTCGGGGTGTTTGACCACATGGTTCTTGCCGAGCAGGAAGAAGGTCGCGGGCACCTTCTTCTCCTTGAGTATGTCCAGCAGCCGGGGCGTGTCCTTGGCCGGCCCTGCGTCGAAGGTGAGGGCTATACAGCGCTCCTTACCGCAGTCGACCGCGCCCCTCTCCCCCTTCGCGTCGTCCGAGGGGTGGCTCCTGGCGTCACGGGGCGAGGTGGTGTCGTACGACGTACAGCCGCTCAGCGCCAGGCTCCATGACGCGACCGCCACCAGAGCGGCGGCCGTCCGGCGCCGGACCGTCGATATCTTCCATGGCATGACACATCCCTCTTCCGACGGGTGAGCCACCGCCGCGAGGGCCGCACAGGGGCAGCACGGAGCCCGGCGCGGGGCGTGTGTGGGAGCCGGCGGGCACACGGGCGCCGCCGGTGAGAGCGGCACAGGGTCGGTCGGCCGCTATGCCACGCGGATCAGTGGCCCGGACAGGGCATGGCCGCATGGCATAACCCGCACTATACACACGACGTATACACGGCGTGTATAGCGGCTCGGACGAAGCCGCCTGGAGCCAAACCCGCAGCTCATCAATGTCATCGGGCCCACCGGCCCGGCTCCCCGTTATCCCGCCGCCACTCCGCGGCTCGATGCCGACCCGGTGACCGGTGCCGGCGGGGGAACCGTCACCCCGCGCGGCACTGGTCGTCGGACACGTGGCCGACAGCGACATTCGGGAACATTCGCCCGTCGCACACCGTTGAAGGGTGTGAGGGTGTGGATGGAACTGTGTCCCCGGGCCCCACATAAGAATTGCCTGTGGGGAAGATCGTTAGGCTGAAGCCCCACGGAGCCTACCGCCGCGAGGCGACCGCCATCCGCACCCTTCCTCAACGGCCCCGATCGGCGCCCCCCGTCCGGTCGGGGTCTCTTGCCGCGCCCTACGCCATGCTCAGCCACACACAGCTGTCCCCGGGCATGGTCACGCCGTCCGCCGTACGGTCCAGCGGCGCGCTGCTCAGCAGTACGGTCGCCCCGGCCGGCAGCGGGAGCGCCGCCGCACCGGTGTTGACCAGGCAGCGGAAGCCGTCGGACCGGTCGAAGCACACCGTCCCCGGACCGGTCTCCACCCAGGACAGCGTCTCCGGGAGACCGGTCAGCCGCGCCCGGCGCAGGGCCAGGGCCGCACGGTAGAGCGTGAGGAAGGACTCGGGATCGCCCTCCTGGGCGTCGGCCGTCAGCGAGGCCCAGTCGCCCGGCTGCGGAAGCCAGGGATCCGCCGTGGCACCGTCGGGTGAGAAGCCGAGCGAGTCGCTGCCGCCGCGCCACGGGAGCGGGATACGGCATCCGTCCCGGCCCCGGTCCGCTCCCCCGGAGCGTACGAAGGTCGGGTCCTGGAGCAGCTCGTCGGGAAGGTCCTGCACTTCCGGCAGTCCCAGTTCGTCGCCCTGGTAGACGTAGACCCCGCCGGGCAGCGCCATGGTCAACAGCGCGGCGGCCCGCGCCCGGCGGCGGCCCAGGGCCCGGTCGCTCGGGTCGGTCAGGCGCTTGTCACCCATGTCGAAGGAGGTGTCCTCGCGGCCGTAGCGGGTGACGTGCCGGATGGTGTCGTGGTTGGAGAGCACCCAGGTGGGGGGCGCTCCGACCGGACCGTGCGCGGCGAGGGTCGAGTCGATGACGCCGCGCAGGGCGGTGGCGTCCCAGGCGCAGCACAGGAAGTCGAAGTTGAAGGCCGAGTGCAGCTCGTCGGGGCGCAGATAGCGGGCGAACTGTTCGGCCGTGGGCAGCCACACCTCCCCGACGAAGATCCGGTCGCCGTCGTAGCCGTCGAGGATCTTGCGCCAGGAGCGGTAGATGTCGTGGACGTCGTCGCAGTCCTGGTACGGCAGGTCGGTGACGTCGGGGGCGTGGCCGACGTCGGGCAGCCCCGCCTTCTTTGCCAGGCCGTGGGCGACGTCGATACGGAAGCCGTCGACCCCGCGCCGCAGCCAGAAGTGCAGGATGTCCTCGAACTCGGCCCGTACCTCCGGGTGTTCCCAGTTCAGATCGGGCTGCTGAGGCGCGAACATGTGCAGGTACCAGGGCCCTGGCGTGCCGTCCGCCTCGGTGATCCGGGTCCAGGCGCGGCCGCCGAAGTACGACTGCCAGTCGTTGGGCGGCTCGTTTCCGTCCTCGCCGCGGCCCGGCACGAACCAGAAGCGCTCACGGGCCGGTGAGCCGGGGCCTGCCGCCACTGCCTCCTGGAACCAGATGTGCTGATCGGAGCAGTGGTTCGGGACCAGGTCGACCAGTACCCGCAGACCGTGGTCGTGTGCCTCCGCGATGAGCCGCTCGGCCTCGGCGAGGGTGCCGAAGAGGGGGTCGATGTCCCGGTAGTCGGCGACGTCGTAACCGCCGTCGGCCATCGGGGAGGTGTTCCAGGGGGTGAACCACAGGGCGTCGACGCCCAGTTCCCGCAGATAGGGCAGCCGGTCCCGGACGCCGGCCAGGTCTCCCATGCCGTCGCCGTTGCCGTCCGCGAAGCTGCGTACGTAGATCTGGTAGATCGCGGCATGCCGCCACCAGTGGGTCACAGGAGCTCCTTGCTCGATGGGTGGTGCGGGCCCGTCCGTGCGGGCCCGCACCGAGGCGCGCGTGGGGGTGGCTACCAGCCGCTGTTGCCCGCGCCGCGCGTGATGGTGAAGCCGCCGGTGCTGCTGAGGCCGCCGGAGGCCGCGCCGGTGACCGTGACACCGGAGAAGGTGCCTGAGCCGCCGGAGATGATCTCGATGCCGTAGGCGCCGGTGTTCTGGATCTTGATGTTCTTCAGCGTCAGATTGCTGATCGTCTTCTGGTACGAGAGCAGGACGCCGCTGTAGGTGCTGTCGAGGATGTCGATGTCCTGGACGAGGACCGGGGCGGTGATGTCGGAGGAGTCGGCGTAGATCCAGAGCGCGCCGAACTTGCTCTGCCAGTTGGGCTCGAACCCGCCCGTGCGCTGGAGGGTGTTGCGCTGGACCGAGGTCGTGCCGCTGAACGGAACGGGCGCGAAGCGGCTGCTGATCGCGATGCCCGCAGAGGCGGTGACCGTGTCGGCGAGGATGTTGTCCTCGACCCGGTTGGCGTTGCCGCCGTAGATGCCGACGGTGTTGGCGAGCAGAGGGACCTGGACGGTGTTGAAGCGGAAGGCGCTGTTGCTGACCGCCTGGCCCTCGGAGAACATCGCCAGACCGTCGTCGCCGGTGTTGCGGATGCTGGAGTTCCACAGCTCGGTGTTGGCGGTGCCCTTGTGGAGGTTGACCCCGTCAGCGAAGGTGTCGCGGATGCGCAGGCCGCTCGCGTACAGGCCGTTGGTGGGGGCGTCGATCCAGAGGCCGACCTTGGTGTGCTCGATCCAGATGTTCTGGAACGTCGACCCGTTGCCGAAGTCACCCTCGATCGCCGCGTCGAAGTTGGCGTCGTCGCGGTAGCTGACATCGCCCGCGATGGTCAGGTCCTGGACGGTGCTGGTGCCGCCCCGGCCGAAGAGTCCGCCCTTGCCGTTGCTGCCGCGCAGGACGGTGGACCACTCGCCGGCGCCGCGCAGCGCGATCCCGGTGAGGTTGACGTGTGCCGAGATGTTGTACGTACCGGCGGGCAGCCACAGCCCCTTGCCCTGCGACTTCACGGTGGAGACGGCCGAGTTGAGGGCGGCGGTGTCGTCGCTGCCGTCGTTGGCGGTGACGCCCAGGGTGGTGGCGGAGACGAAGCCGGTGGCCGGCATGGCCAGGGCGGCCGGTGCGGTCTCCGTCTCGACGAGGTCCAGGGTGTACGAGGCGGCGGTGTCGCCCGCGTCCTTCTGGAACTTCAGTACGGTGCCGGCCGGGAAGCTCCCGATCGTCGCGCGGGCCTCGTCGAAGAAGTGGTGGCCCGAGCCCTGGGATGGATCGTTGGTGTACGGATACGCGCCGTACACCCAGCTGTACTTGGACGTCAGATCGAGATCACGGACATGGCTGGCGCCCGCGTAGACACTCAGGGTGGCGGCGGGCGTGTTGTCGGGCACCGAGTAGCGCAGGGTGAGCGCGTTGGCGGGCTTCGTCAGGGTGAACTGGACGTACTCGCCGGTCTGGTCGAGGACGACGGCCTTGCGGCCCGAGGCCTCGGAGGGAACGGTGAGGTAGGTGCGGTCGGGGCCGATGGTGGAGGCGTTGGTGGAGCCGCTCTCCGCTTCGTACGCCGTGTACGGGACGGTCGCGCCGCGCGAGCTGTTCGCGGACGAGCCGGTGACCGTGATGCCGTCCAGCTGCAGATTGCCGTTGTCGCCCGGCTCGGTGCGCAGGGTCAGGGTGTTGAGCCGGTCGCGCAGCGGCGCGTCGGTGGAGACGGACTTCCAGGCGCCCGCGGTGGCGGGCAGCGAGAGCTGGCGGACCTTGGTGCCGTTGGCGGTGAGGCTGATGGTGGCGGCGGCGCTGTCGGGGGTCCGGTAGCGCACGACCACCGGATAGGTCGCGGCGGACGGCGCGTTGACGGAGAACACGGAGCGGGCGCCCGCGGTGGTGAAGCCGGTGAGGTAGCCGCTGCCGTCATAGCCGGTGGCGCTGGTCGCGACGGCGGCGCCGCCGGAGAAGTAGCCGCTCTCGGCCTGATGGGTGAGGGTGGAGGGCGGCGGGTCCGTGGTGCCCGTGGGGGTGGTGGGCGTGATGTTGTCGAGGTTGATGTTGCCGCTGTCGGCGGTGGTGAAGGTCAGGGCGACGCTGTTGGCGCCCTGCTGGTAGGTGAGCGGCTCGTCGCGCGTGGTCCAGGTGGACCAGTTGGCGGTGGCCGGGAGGCTGATCTGACGGACCTTGGCCCCGTTGACGTACAGGCTGAGCGTCATGGTGGCCGTGGTGCCGTTCGCGTACCGGATCGCGACGGATCCGGCGCCGGCCGCCGCCGAGCGGACGGTGAACGAGGTGGAGGCGCGGCCCTTGTTGCCGTCGGTGTAGCCGCCGACGAATCCGCTGCCGGTGTAGCCGGGGTGCTCGGTGGAGACGGCCGCGCCGCCGGAGAGCGCCGCCGACTCCGCTTCGAGCGTGGCGTCGGCGGCGTGGGCGGACGCGGCCAGCGGCCCGTACAGCAGGGCGCACAGCAGGGACAGGAGCAGAGCCGGGATCAGTCGTAGGGATGGCGGTCGCGTTCTCGGTGCAGATGACACGACGGTGTGTCCTTCCATGAGGGGCATGAGGGGGGAGGCGGGATCCGGGGGCGGGGATCAGCCTTTGAGGCTGCCCGCCGTGAGTCCCGCGATGATGCTGCGCTGGAAGATCAGGAAGAGGACGAGGAGCGGGATGCTGGCCATGACCATGCCCGCGAGCAGCTGGTTGGCGGGCATGTCCAGGGACAGCCGGTTGAGCGCCACGGTGATCGGTTGTTTCGCCGGGTCGGGCAGGACGAGCATCGGCCAGAGGAAGTCCTTCCAGACCCCCACGACCGCGAAGATGGAGACCACGGCGAGCACCGGGCGGGAGAGCGGCAGCACGACGGAGACCAGGACCCGGAGTGTGCCCGCGCCGTCGATGCGCGCGGAGTCCAGGAGTTCGGCGGGGATCTGGTCGAAGAACCGCTTCAGAATGAAGATGTTGAAGGCGTTGGCGCAGGCGGGGAGCCAGACCGCCCAGGGCGTGTTGATGAGATTGAGATGGACCAGCGGGACATCGACGACGGTCAGATAGGTGGGCACGAGCAGCGCCGAGACCGGCAGCATGAGGGTCGCCAGCATCATGCCGAGGACCACGTTCCCCAGCGCCGGGCGCAGCTTCGAGAGCGCGTAGGCGGCGGCGACGTCCACCACCAGCTGGAACAGCCAGGCGCCGGCGGCGAGCACGAAGGTGTTGAGGAAGTACTGACCGAGTCCGACGTTCGTCCAGGCCTCGGTATAGCTCTCCGGATGCCAGGTCTGCGGCAGGAGGCCGGGGTCCGGGTCGGCCAGCTCGGCGGACGACTTCAGCGCGCCGGTCGCCATCCAGTAGAGGGGGAAGACAAAGGCGAGGGTGAATCCGGTCAGCGTCGCGGTGAGGACGAAGCGGTGGAGGAACCTGCCGGTGCGGCGGTTCATCTCGGTCGGCGCTATCAGGGTGCGTACGGCGGTCTCGGCGGCCATGGGAGGTTCCTTTCAGCCCTTGATGCGGGTCAGCCCTTGGTGCGGGTCAGGCGTAGATAGACGCCCGCGAAGAGACCCAGCACCACGAAGAGCAGCGTGCTCATGGCGCTGGCCAGGCCGAAGTCGTTGTAGACGAACGCGTAGCGGTAGAGCAGCAGCAGGACGGTGACGGTGGCGTCGTCGGGACCGCCGCCGGTGAGCACGAACGGCTCGACGAAGACCTGCATCGTGCCGATGATCTGGAGCAGCAGCGTGATCATCAGGATGAAGCGCATCTGCGGGACGGTGACGTGCCACAGGCGCTGCCGGATCGACGCCCCGTCGAGTTCGGCGGCCTCGTACAGCTCGCCGGGGATACCGCTGAGCGCGGCGAGGTAGATCAGCGTGGTGGTGCCCATGTTGGCCCAGGTCGATACCAGGACCAGGGAGACCATCGCCAGGTTCTCGGACTCCAGCCACTGCTGGGCGGGGAGGTGGAAGACCTCCAGGACGCTGTTGAAGAGCCCCGGTCCCGGATCGTAGAACCAGCGCCACAGGAGCATGGTGACGACCGGGGGCAGCATCACCGGCAGATAGACGGTCATCCGGAGATACGCCGTGCCGTGGCGCAGCTCGTTCAGGACGACGGCGGTGGCGAAGGGCGCGGCGAACCCGAAGACGAGCGCGAGCAGCGTGAACCAGCCGGTGTTCTGCCAGGCGGTGACGAACAGCGGGTCTTCGAAGAGCCGTTGGAAGTTGTCGAGGCCCACCCACCGGGCGGGTTCCGCGAAGGTGACCTGCTGGAAGCCCAGCAGCACGCCGCGCACGATGGGGTACCAGGCGAAGAGCGCGAAGCAGACGAGGCCGGCGGCCAGGAAGAGATACGCGACCAGGTTCTCGCGGATACGGCGTGACCTGCGGCCGGGCGCGGCGGGTGCGGTCGTCTTCCGGGGTGTCCCCTTACGGGGCGCCGTGCTCCGGGGCTTCATGGTCCCGGGCGTCTCGCTCTCCGTGTCCGCCGCCGGGGCGGACGCGTCGCGTGCGGGGGTCAGCGGGTGGGCCGTCATGGTGAACTCGATTCCTGCGGGCCGGTGCGGGGGTCCGGATGGGGGGCCGGCGGGCGGGGCTGTGCTCCGCCGGCCCCGGCCGGGTCGGTCAGCTCACCTGACCGTCGCGAGGATGGTGTCGGCCTTCTTCGCGGCGGTCGCGAGAAGCTCGTCGAGGTCCGCGTCCTTCTTCGTCAGCACGGCCTGCATGACGCCGTCCAGAACGGTGTAGAGCTGCTGGGCGTTCGGCGGCTCGACCTTCACCGCGACCTCCGGGCTGCGGTCGACGAACGGCTTGTAGTTCTGCTGCGGCACATTGGCGTACTTGGCGTGGATGGCGTCGTTCTTGGCCTGCGCCGCGCCGCCGAAGAGGTTCGGCTGCGGCAGGCCGACCGGGACGCCGAGGCCGGAGAACTTCTTGACGTTCTTCTCCTCGCGGTCCGGGTTGAGGTACTTCCACTGGATCCACTGAAGACCGGCCTTGATCTTCTCCGGCGAGGCCTTGGGGTTGAACATGAAGCCGTCGCCGCCGCCGAGGGTCGCGGTGCCGGGCAGCGCGGCGAGACCGTACTCGTCGTACTCCCGCTCGAACTGCTTGACGATGGTGGGGATGTTGTCCGGGCCGGCCATGTACATCCCGAGCTTGCCCGCGCCCATCATCTTCTGGACGTCGCCGATCTCCAGCAGTTGGCGGGTTCCCATGCTGTTGTCGGTCCAGCGCATGTCGTGCAGCGCCTGCAGCGCCTTACGGCCGGCGTCGCTGTTGAACGCGGCCTTCCATGTGCCGTCCTGCTGCGTCGCGACCTCGCCGCCCATGGAGTAGATCCACGAGGTGAGGTGCCAGCCGCCCTGGTTGTTCTTGCTGTAGTCGGCGTAGCCGACGGTGCCGTCGCCGAGTCCGCTGATCTTCTTGGCGGCCGTACGCACCTCGTCCCAGGTGGCCGGCGGCCGGTCCGGGTCGAGCCCGGCCTTCTTGAACAGCTCCCGGTTGTAGAGCAGACCGAGCGAGTAGTTGCCGGTCGGCAGACCGTAGATCTTGCCGTCGGCGCCCTTGAAGACGTCCTGCAGCTCGGGGCGGACGTCCTGGAGGTACGGCACGCCCTTCAGGTACGGGGTGATGTCGGCGGCCTGGTGACGCTGGATCAGACCGGCCGGGTCGGTGAAGTAGACGTAGAAGACGTCCTCCAGCTGGCCGCCGGCCAGCTTCGCCGCGAAGGTCTTCGGATCCATCTGGCCCTCACGGGC
Source organism: Streptomyces sp. NPDC042201 (assembly GCF_055582185.1). NCBI lineage: Bacteria > Bacillati > Actinomycetota > Actinomycetes > Kitasatosporales > Streptomycetaceae > Streptomyces > Streptomyces sp. NPDC042201. The sequence goes on from NZ_JBVJDS010000004.1 coordinate 273,037, forward strand.
ATCGATCTTGATCTTCGGATGGCTCGCCTCGAACTCCTTGACGAGGTCCTCGAAGTCCTTGCGGTCGGCCGGCTGGGTCTTCGTGGGCATGCCGTTGACGCTGATGGTCACCACGCCGTCCTTGCCCACCCCCGAGGGCTCCGCCGGACTGCCGCAGGCGGCGAGACCGAGGGACAGCGCGGTGGCCACGGCCAGGCCGAGCGCTTGACGTCTTGCTATGCCAACCATGGGGATCCCATGCCTTCCTGACAACGACAGCAGACGCCTCGCCCGGTCGCGGGCAGCGAGGTCTGCAAACGGTTTGCGTGAGACGTGCGACGGGCTGGTGCCCTGCGTCGTCTCAACGGCGCTGACAGTAAAAGTTCCCGCCGCAAGAAGTCAATGACTCTGCGCAAGAACTTAATCTCTGACGCTTGCGCCCGTAACACACCGTCACAGAACCGGAGACGGCCGGGGCTTCGCCCACCGTGGTCGCGGACAGCGAAGAGGGGCCCGGCGGACGGCCGGGCCCCTCAGTGGCGGCCGGCGGCGGCGAGCGCCGCCGCCGGTGTCGTCAATCGCGCCCGGGACGGGCCGGGGGCGCCGTTGAGCTGCGCACAATCAGTTCGGTGTCGAACAGCATCAGCTCCCCCACCGTCGCGTGCCCCTTCATCTGGGAGGTCAGCGAGGCGACCGCGGCGGCGGCCATCGCCTGGACCGGCTGGCGGGCCGTGGTCAGCGGCGGGTCGGTCGCCACCATGTACAGGGAGTCGTCGAATCCCACGACGGACAGGTCCTGCGGCACGCGCAGCCCCTGGCGGCGGGCGGCCCTGATCGCGCCGAGAGCCAGCGCGTCGCTCGCGCAGACCACCGCCGTGACCCCCGCGGCCAGCAGCCGGGGAAGCGCCGTCGCGCCACCTTCCATCGAGAACAGCCCGTGCGCGACCAGCCTGCGCCAGTCCCCCTCCAGGCCGTTCCCGCGACCGTAGAAGGCCTGATAGCCGGCGAGTTTGCGGGCCGAGGGGACATGGCCGACCGGGCCCAGGATCATGCCGATCCGCTCATGGCCCAGCGACGCGAGATGACCCAGCACCTGCTCCGCCGAGGCCGCGTCGTCGATCGACACCTGGGCGACACCCAAGTTCTCGTCCGCCGCGTTGACCAGCACGATCGGCACCTGGCGCTCGCGCAGGGCCCGGCCCTGCTCCGGTCCCGCGTCCGCGTAACTGGCCCCGACGAAGATGATCCCGCCGATGTTCTGCTTGAGGATCATGTCGATGTAGTGCGCCTCCGAGACCCCGTCGGCCGTCCGCGTACAGAGCACCGGGATGAGACCGCGCTTGTTCAGCAGCCCCGCCAGCGCTTCCGCGAACGCGGGGAAGATCGGATTTTGCAGGTCGGGCACCACGAGCCCGACCAAGGCGGCCCGCTCCCGCTGCAACTGGCGCGGCCGCTCGAAACCGCAGACATCCATGGCGGTCAGCACCGCGTCGCGGGTCGCGGGCGCCACATCCGTCGCCCCGTTGAGCACCCGTCGCGCTGTTGTCTCGCTGACGCCGGCGAACTCGGCCACCTGAGAGAGTCTTTTCTTCACACCACCAACCTACCAACCGACCACGCAAAAAATGAAGATCAGTTACGCAAATTGCAGACATTCCTTGGCGGGCACCCGGAACACCGGCCGGCTGAGAGAGTCTTCGGGGGACAGGCCGGACAGGGACAGACGGACAGGGACAGGGCCCGCGCGGCGGAGAGGCGACGGCGGCACCGACGATGGCAGCTGAAGAAGAGACGGAACGGTCAGGCGGCTTCCGGGCGGCGACCGGCGACGGTCCGGTGTCCGGTGTGACGGCGCGGGCGCGGGCCGCGGAGGTCCGGGTCGCGTTCGAAGGGCTGCTGCAGATCCGCCGTCTGACGAACACCGGGGCCGGTGATCCGGCGACCGTTCCGGCGCAGTGGGAGCGGCAGCGACCGGTACGGGCCGTCGCGCTCGCGCTGGAGGCGTCCGGCCTGGCGCCGTCGGCCACGGACGAGGCCGGGCAGCGGACGGCCACCGGCTTCCGCGTACGTCCCGGTGAGCGGGCCGGAGCCGTACACGTGGAGTGGCTCGGCCCGCACGGCAGCGGAGCCGCCCAGGACGAGGAACGCGCGCTGACCGGGTGCGCGGCCGCACTGGAGCGCCTGGGCTGGGAAGCGCTCCTGTACCGCGGCCCCCGGCGACGGCGCTTCCTGGAGGTCGAACCGGCCCCTGAGTGAACGCCTCCGCCGGCCCCCTGGAGAACGCTACGCACCGCTGGACACCCGGATCGCACTCCCCTGTGAAGCGAGTCCGTCCTCCCCGCGGGGTCAGGCGGGGAGCGGGCGGGCCAGCTCTGTGAGCGCGTCCGTGTGCCGGGGCTTCCAGCCGAGTTCGCGGCGGGCGCGGGCTCCGGTCATCCGCTGGTCGAGCGCGAAGGCTTCAGCGATCGGGCCCATCCGGTCGGCCGCCTGAGCCGGCGTCAGCGGTTCCGTACGGCCGGGGCAGCCCGCGGAGTGGCCGATGGCCTCCACGATCCCGGCCAGGGTGGGGTGTTCCTCGCTGACGCCGGCGTACTGCGATCCGGCGGCCGCGTCCAGGGCCAGGACATACAGCTCGGCGATGTCCTCGACATGGACGACCGCCCAGTGATTGCCGCCGTCGCCGATCAGAGGCACCGCCCCGGTCTCCCGCGCCGGGCCGGCGAAGTACATCTCGACGAGCCCGCCGCCGTCGCCGTACACCACGCCCGGCATCACGATCACCGGGTGCGCCCCGGTGGCCGCGCGCGCGAGGATGTGCTTCTCGGTGGCGAGCCGCCACGCGGTGACCGCCGGCGGGTTCTTCGGCGCGTCCTCGTCGACTACGCCGTCCGTGTCCCCGTACACCCAGACCCCGCCGGTGTGTACGTACGGCCCGCCGCCCACGCCGTCCAGCAGGGCGTCGGCGGCCATGCGGTCGGCGGCCGCCGTCCCCTCCGAATAGTCCACGCCGAGGTGGATCGCGCCGTCCGCGCGGGATGCCGCCTCACGCAGGACCTCGGTGTCGGTGAGCGTGCCGCGTACGGGCTCCGCGCCCAGCCGGGAGAGGGTCTCGGCGGACCGGTCGCTGCGGGCCAGAGCGGTGACGGTGATACCGCGCCCGAGCAGCGCCGCGACGGTGTGGCGGCCGACATAGCCGGAGCCGCCCGTGACGAAGACCTTGGTGACTGGCATAGCTGCCTCCTGAAGCCGGGCGCGGAGTGTGGTGACTCCTCCAGCTTCACCCCGCGGAGCGGGCCCGGCTCGCCCGGGCACGCTCCGCGGGGAGCCACGGAACGCCGGATGCCCCGGGCACCCCACGTCGCGCGGGTGCCCGGGGCATGCGGATCATCCGTCAGGGGTAGCTGACGAGATTGGCCACGTTCGTGGCCGAGTTCGACGGACCTCCCCTGTCGTTGATGACATGCCGGATGGTCCCCGTGCCGCCCAGGGACACCGACACCATGTTGCGGAACCGGACATTGGGATTGTTGGGCACCTCGAACGCGCGCTCCGCCGTCACACTGCTGTTGACGTTGAAGAAGCAGTAGCTGCCGAGTCCGAACGCCTGGTGACTGGTCACGGAATCGGCCACCTTGTAGGCGGCGTATCCCTGAGTGCTTCCGTTCATCCAGGCCGCCTGGTTGGGCGGGTCGTACGGCATCTCGTTCTGGTAGAAGTACGTCTTGCCGCCGTTGCCGTTCCAGATCGTCTGATGCTTCTGGTAGTGCTCGACGAACAGGCCGTACATCGTGACATCGGCGCCGTTCACGACCAGACCGGTGTCCGCCGTGTTGGTGGTCCAGCCGACCCCGCTGCCGTGGTCGGCGCGCCAGATCCACATATGGTCACCGATCACATTGCGGCTGTTCACCACCAGGCTGGTGGTCGCCTTGCCTACGCCCGCGCCGCCGATGCGGAAGAACACATCGTGCAGCGAGGTCGGGTTGGCCGCGTGGCTCTGGTTCGAGCCGTCGGGGCCCACCTCCATCAGCCGCTGGGAGTTCACCGGGCCCGCGTCGATGAGCAGACCCGCCACCTTCACTCCGTCCACATCGGCGACCGACATCGCGGTGATGCCGTTGTCCGGGATGAGTGTGGCGAGGCCGAGCCCGAGGACGACGGCGTCGGACCGAGTGACCTTCAGGGTCTGGTTGAGGTGGTAGACACCGGGCGTGACGAGCAGGTTCTTGCCCTGTGCCAGTGCGGCGTTCATGTCCGCGGCCGTCGCGCCGGGCTTGGCGATGTAGAACTGGTCCAGCGGGATCGACGTACCCGCCGGAGCACCGGCCGACCAGGTCGTTCCCTTGGAGTTGTTACGCAGCGCGGGGACGAACACCTTGTAGGCGCCGGCCGCGTCGACGTACAGGAAGGGCTTCTCCCGTATCTGCGGGGTCTGGTCGACCGTGGTGTAGGGCGGGCTGGGGAAGCTGTTCGCGGGCGCGTTCTGCGCTCCGACGAACACCATGTTCCAGTTCGACCCGTTCCAGCTCGACCATTCGGTGTTGCGCGACAGCCACTGCTGCTGGCTGCCGGACCTGACCTGACCGTCCACCTTCGTGTCGGCCATGAATCCGCCGCTGGCCCAGCCGCCGTCGTCCAGCGCGAGATCGCCGCGGACATGCATCCGGCGGTACGGGGCGGCCTGCGAGACCGCCCACCGGTCGGTGCCCGTGGTGGGAGTGACGGACAGGTTCTCGGCGCTGCGCCAGAAGTTCTGGGTGGCGTTCTGCGGCGGGAACCAGTCGGCCTCGACATGGACGGCGCCCCGGATGTTGACGTCGTCCGGGGAGAGCCCGAGGCCGGCGACCTGGGTGTAGAAGCCGACATTCACATTGGCGTCGTACGTACCGGGCTTGAACAGGAAGGCCGTCCGCTGGGTGCCGAACTGGTTGGTCTCCTGCTGCCGGAAGGTGGCGTCCACCCGGCTCTGGATCGAGGCGGCCGGCATCGAGGGATCGAAGACGACGACATTGGGGCCAAGATCCGGCGTGCCCGCGGGCGGCGCCGGGTCCGCGGCTTCCACCCGGAAGGACTGGGCGGTGGAGCCGTTGCAGGTGTACTGCTGGAGCTGGACGCTGTCGGCGGTCGAGGCGCTCGGCACATCGAGGCACTTGCCGCTGTTCCGGTTGACGAAGTGGTACGCGCCGTCGGCCTCCGCCACCGGCAGCCACTGCTGGTTGTTGCCGTTGCTGTACGTCCAGAGCTGGATCGCGGCGGCATCGGCGACCGAGACGTCCTTGACGTCCCAGACCTGGCTATCGGCGTTGCGGTTGCCGGACCTGACATAGCCGCCGCTGGTCGCGGTGAGGCTCCAGTTCTGGGCGAGGCTGGCGTTGCAGGCGTACTGCTGCACCGCGGTGCCGTTGCCGGTCGCGGCGGCGCGGGCGTCCACGCACTTGCCGCTCGCCTTGTTGGTGACGGTGACCCACCCGGTGGGCAGGGCCGCGGCGGCGGCCGTACCCGCCGCGGCCTCCCGCTGGTCGAGAGAGACCAGCGACAGGACCAGGGCCAGCACGGTCAGCCCGAGCGTGACCGGCGACAGGCGCCGGTAGCGGCGGCGGCGAAGGGTTCCGCCGCCGTACGAGAGTGTGTTCACGGTGTCTCCTCGCCCGGTCAGCCGGTGTACTGGGCGAAGACGCGGGTGAAGTCCCACGCCTGCTGGCTCACGCCGGAGCAGGTGTCGGCTCCACCGCCGGTGCAGGGCCGGTCGCGGTTGACCGACCAGAAGGTCAGCCGGGCGAGGTGGTGCTGCTGGGCGTAGGCGAGGATGGTGCGGAAGTCCGCGACGGTCACCGTCTCGTTGTTGTCGGTGATGCCGTTCATCGACGAGATGCCGATGCTGCGGTACGTCTGGTCGTCGCTGTACCCGTACGCGTTCTTGACCGCGGTCTTCAGACCCTCGGTGGCACGGGTGGTGAGGGTGCCCATGTTCTGCCCGGCGCCGCCGAAGTTGAAGGGCATGATCGTCCAGCTGTCGACGGTCAGGCCGGCGGAGGCCGCGCGATTGATCAGACTGGTGTCCGGGCCGTTCTGGCCGGTGCCGAAGGTGACGTACACCTTGATGCCGGGGTTGTTGGCCTTGATGGTCTTCAGGGCGTCCACGGTCCGCTGCTGGACGGTGGGGCTGTCGTACGCCGCGGCCTCGATGTCGATGTCGATCGCCTTGAGGCCGTACGCGTTGATGACCTTCTGGTACGCCGCGGCCAGCTCACCCGCGCTGGAGCAGGAGCTCTCCAGCTTGTTGCCGCTCCAGCCGCCGAAGGACGGGATGACATCGCCGCCCGCGCCGCGCACGGTGTTGATGGTCTGCTGGTCCACACCACCGGTCAGCGGCCGTCCACCGTCCCACTGGGGGTTGCAGTAGCCGTTGCTGAGCACGAAGGCCAGCGTGAACCACTTGACGCCGGTCGCGTTCATGACCGTGGTCGGGTTCGGCGGGCTGCCCCAGCCGTTGTAGAGGTACGGCGCGACGGCCATGGGTCCGCTGGGCCCGGGGTTGCCGCCGCCGCCCGAGGGCGCGGTCCACTTCTGGTTGGCCGCTCCCGTGCAGGTCCAGATCTGCAGACGGGTGCCGTTCGCGGAGCTGTTACCGGTCACGTCCACGCACTTGTTGGCCTGCGTGTTCACGATGTCCCGCGCCGCCGAGACGCTCCAGCGCTGGTTGGCACTGCCGGTGCAGTCCCAGATCTGGAGCTGGGCGCCGTTCGCGGTGCTGTTGTCCTTGACGTCGAGACACTTGCCGAGCGCGCGGATCGAGCCGTCGGAAGCGACGTCCCACTGCTGGGCGGCGGAGCCGTTGCAGTCGTACAGCTGCACCGCAGTGCCATTGGCCGAACTGGCCGCCGCCACATCCACGCACTTGCCGCCCAGGCCCGTGATCGTGCCGACCGCGGCGACCGCCGCGGTGGCGGGGGTGGGCGTGGTGAGGAGGGAGGCGCCGAGCGCGAGGGGCAGCGCGGCCAGCAGGGCGAGGGATCTGAGGCGCTTCCAGGGTCTGCGTACGGAGGTCATGAGCGGTTCACCGTCCACTTCTGGTTGCCGGCTCCCGTGCAGGTCCAGATCTGCAGACGGGTGCCATTGGCGGAGCTGTTGCCGGTCGCGTCCATGCACTTGTTGGCCTGGATGTTCACGACGTCACGGGCGTCCGGGAGGGCCCAGCGCTGATTGGCGCTCCCGTTGCAGTCCCAGATCTGGAGCTGCGCGCCGTCCGCGGTGCTGTTGTCCTTGACGTCGAGGCACTTGCCGAGCGCACGGAGCGAGCCGTCGGCGGCGACGCTCCACTGCTGGGCGGCGGAGCCGTTGCAGTCGTACAGCTGCACCGGAGTGCCATTGGCCGAACTGGCCGCCGCCACGTCCACGCACTTGCCGCCCAGACCTGTGATCATGCCGCCCGATCCGCCCGATCCACCGTCGTTCGTGCTGACGCGCACGTAGTCGACGACGAGCTGGGACGGGAAGGGGGTGCTGCCGTTCGGGTCGCCGGGCCAGTAGCCGCCGACCGCGAGGTTCAGGATGATGAAGAACGGCTTGTTGAAGACCCACTGACGGCCGCCGAGGTCGGCGGGCGTCCGGGTCTGGTAGACGTTGCCGTCGACGCTCCATTTGATGGAGTTGGGCGACCAGTCGATCGCGAAGGTGTGGAACGCGTCGGCGAACGCCTGTCCGCCCGGCAGGGTGTAGCCGGCGCCGATGCCGCCCGAGCCGGAGTAGCCGGGGCCGTGCAGGGTGCCATGGACGGTGCCGGGCTCGAAGCCGACGTTCTCCATGATGTCGATCTCACCGCTGTTGGGCCAGCCGACGTTGCCGATGTCGCTGCCGAGCATCCAGAACGCGGGCCAGATGCCCTGGCCGCGCGGGATCTTCATCCGCGACTCGACCCGTCCGTACGTCGAGGTGAACTTGCCGGAGGTGTTCAGCCGCGCCGAGGTGTACTCGCACCGCCCGTACCAGCACTGGTAGTTGCCGGGGTTGTCCTTGCGCGCGGTGATGACCAGGTTGCCCTGGCCGTCGAGCGCGGCGTTGTTGTTGCCGGCGGTGTAGTACTGCCGCTCGTGGTTGTTGACGTTGTCGCCGGTCTCGATCTGCCACTTGCCGCCGTCGACACCCGATCCCGCGGGACCGTTGAAGTCGTCGGTGAACGTCACCGCGGCGGCCGCGGCGGCCGCTTTCGTACGCGGCTCAGGCGCGGCGGCGGCTCCTGCCGGCACGGCTGCCAGCACACCGGAACAGCACAGGAGAGCGAGAGCGGACAGGGCCAGTCGGCGCCCCAGGGGGGTTCGCACAGTCATCACATCACTTCACATGGGGGGTCATGCGCATGACATTGCACGCCGAGACATCCAGGGGGACCATCTCAGGCGCTTAATTCAATACTTGATTTAAGTAAGGGTCCAAGGGGCCGTCAAGAAGCTGGTATGGACCAAAGTTGGGCAGATTTGTGTCCGCCGCTCATCCATATGAACGCAGACCCTCCGCAACCGGGCGACCGGCCACCGATCTCCGCCTTGACTTGACCTGCACATGACTGACGCCTGATGTTCACACAAGCTCCACGGGTCCTGTGGAAGGCTCCCGCTGAACCGTTACCTCACGACCACGACAGCGCCCGTCCCCACCCCGTGACCGCGCGCCGAGATGGTCCCCCGGAGAGGACAGCCCTCACATGGCCCGTCGCCAACGTCTCACCCGACGCACGTTGTTGACCGTCTGCGCGGCCACCGCGGTGCTCGCCACCACCGCGGCCGCCGCACCGGCCGTCACCCCGTCCGCGGCCGCCCCCACGGCTTCGGCCTCGGCCACGGCCGCTCTGGACGACACGTACTACCAGGCCGCCCTCGGCAAGACCGGACCGCAGCTCAAGGCGAGCCTGCACACGATCATCAAGACCCAGTCGAAGATCAGCTACGACCAGGTCTGGAATGCGCTGAAGGTCACGGACCAGGACCCCGCGAACTCGTCGAACGTGATCCTGCTGTACACCGGCAGGTCCCAGTCGAAGTCGAGCAACGGCGGCAACGTGGGCCAGTGGAACCGTGAGCACGTCTGGGCCCAGTCCCACGGCAACTTCGGCACCTCGGCCGGCCCGGGCACCGACATCCACCACCTGCGGCCGGAAGACGTCCAGGTGAACTCCATCCGGGGGAACAAGGACTTCGACAACGGCGGGAGCTCGGTCTCCGGGGCGCCCGGCAACTACACCGACTCCGACTCCTTCGAGCCGCGCGACGCGGTGAAGGGCGATGTCGCCCGGATGATCCTCTACATGGCCGTGCGGTACGAGGGCGACGACTCCTGGGCCAACCTCGAGCCCAACGAGAGGGTCAACAACGGCTCCAGCCCCGCCATGGGGAAACTGTCCGTGCTGAAGCAGTGGAACGACGAAGACCCGCCGGACTCCTTCGAGCAGCGCCGCAACCAGGTCATATTCGACCAGTACCAGCACAACCGCAACCCGTTCATCGACCACCCCGAATGGGTCGAGTCCATCTGGTGAGCGCGGCGCGGCACGCCCGTACCTGATCATCCCCGGTGCCAGACTGTGCCGGGTTAACTCCAAGCGCCCCCACCGGGGAAATGCTGGCCCGAGCCCCCAGGACGCGCTTCTCCTGGGGGCTTCGGCTTGCCCCGGCACGCCGCGTCAGCCCCGTGGGAGGGCGAGCAGGCCGCGGTACCAGTCGAGCGTGGAGTCCAGAGTCACGGACAGCGGGGTGGGCCGTACGCCGAAGGTCCGCTCGAAAGCCGACGAGTCCACGATCTGCGGCTCGGTGTGCTGGTAGAACATCTCCGCGTACTCATTCATGAAGACGTCGTCGAACGGCCCGAAGGGGCGGGCCTCGGCGAGCACGACCGTCGTGAAGGGACCGCCCACCCGCTCCTGGATCATCGTGTGGATCTCGCGGGTGGTGACCGCGGGCGCGGTGGGCAGATGCCAGACCCGCCCGTCGCCCTCCGGGCGCTCACCGAGCGTGGCCAGCCCGGCCGCCACATCGCCGATGTTCGTATAGCTGTGCGGCAGGTCGACATCACCGAGACCAAGGACCTCGCCGCCGGTCAGAGCGGCCGGGAAGACCGCCCCGCCCAGCGTCGAGTTGAGCACTCCGGGACCGACGAAGTCGGCAGAGCGGCCGAGGACGACCCGGGCCCGCCCCTCGCGGTGCGCCGCGAGATAGACCTCGTCGAGCCGTGCCCGCATCCGGCCCTTGCGGGTCGTCGCCCGCCAGGGGGTGTCCTCCGTCATCACGTCGCCCCGCGTCTCGCCGTACGGGTACAGGGAGTCCAGGACGACCAGGCGCGCGCCGGTGTTCTCCACCGCGGCCAGCACCGCCCGCTGGATCCGGGGCATCACCTCGACCTGGAGGTGATAGCCGACATTCACGCAGTGGTACACGACGGCGGCGCCCGCCACGGCGGCCAGTGCCCCTTCCGGCGTGCTCACATCGGCCGCGAACCGCTGGACGCCTTCCGGGGCGTCGCCCGACCCCGCGCGATCCACCAGCCGTACGGCGTGACCGCGGCGGGCGAGCTCGGCGGCGAGTGTGGTGCCGGCGGGGCCGGCGCCCAGCACGACATGGAGGTTGTTTTCGGCGGCAGACATGGCGATTCCCTCTCGATCGGACGGAGTGGCGCGCAAACCCTGGTGGGCTGACACACCCTCGCTTCTGTTATGGACCGTAACTCTTGCTACGGTGCATTGCAAGTGGCTGAACTATGACCTGTAACATCCGTTAGACACCGTCACGGACACAGGAGGACGCCATGGCCGGCCAGGCTCAGACCCCCCGGGCGCGCTACCGCGAGCAGACCCGCGCGGAGATCAAGGCGGCCGCGCTCCAGCAGCTCGCCGAGGGGGGTGTGCAGTCGGTGGCGCTGACCCGCATCGCCAAGGACATGGGCCTCTCGGGCCCCGCCCTCTACCGGTACTTCGCCGGCCGTGACGATCTGCTCAGCGCCCTGATCAGGGACGCGTACGACGAGGTGGCCCTGGCCATCGAGCACGCCGCGGACAGCGCGCCGCGCGAGGACGCCCGCGCCGCGCTGCATGTCCTCGCCGGCGCGTACCGCGACTGGGCCGTGGCCGAGCCGCACCGCTACCAGCTGATCCAGGGCACACCCGTCCCGGGATACGCCGCTCCCCCGGACACCCTGCTGCGGGCGCGGGCCGCCCTGGGGCCGCTCCTGCGGGTGTTCGCCGGGGCCTCGCCCACCGATGCCGTACGCCCGGTCGTCGCCGAGATGGACGCGTGGGTACGCCGGGACGGGGCGGTCGCCGACTGGCTCGGGGAACACACCGGGCTGGGGGCGCAGGACCCGGGCTCCGGCACGGCGCTCGCCGGAGCCGTCCTGACCTGGACCCAGCTGCACGGCGCGGTCAGCCTGGAGGTGTCCGGCCAGTACGCGGGGATGGGACATCGGGCCGGGACGCTGCTGACGGCCCAACTCGACGCGCTGGCCGACGCCTTCCGGCTGCCGTAGGCCCTGTCCGTGGGGTGCCCGGCTGCGGGCTTCCATCTTCTGGACAGGTGTCTATACTTCATGGACACCTGTCCAGTTGAGCGAGCGTAGGAGATCCGATCATGCAGACAGCCGCGAATATCCTGGTCGGCCTGGTGGCCGTGTTCCACGTCTACGTGATGGTGCTGGAGATGTTCCTGTGGGAGCGGAAGCCCGGTCGCGGGCTCTCCGGATTCGACGCCGACATGGCCCGCGCGACCGCGCCCCTCGCGGCCAACCAGGGTCTCTACAACGGCTTCCTGGCCGCCGGTCTGTTCTGGGGCCTGATCGCCGCCGACCCGACGGGGTACCGCGTCCAGATATTCTTCCTGATCTGCGTGGTCGTCGCCGGGGTGTACGGCGGGGTCACCGCGAACCGGCGCATCCTGCTCGTCCAGGCGCTGCCGGGCGCGATCACCCTGGCCGCCGTCCTGGCGGCGGGATGAGCGACGGGATGAGCGGCGAATTGAACGGCGCGCCGGCGGACACACCCGGCGGGGGCGGCGGACCCGCGGGCGATCCCCGTACGGCCAGGACCCGGGCCAGACTGCGGCAGGCGCTCCTCGACACCTGCGCGGAGCGGCCGCTCGAAGAGGTCGGTGTGGCCGAGCTGGTGCGCCGCGCGGGGATGGGCCGGGCCACGTTCTATCTGCACTACACCGATCTGCGGGCGCTGGCCGTCGACGCCTGTGCGGAGGTGGTACGGGACGCGGTGGACGCCCTGCACGCGTGGCGGGGCGTCCCCGATCCGCGCGTACCGCCGCCCGCGCTCGGCTCGTTCTTCACCGGCCTGACCCCGCACGCCGCGCTCTACCGGTCGCTGCTGCGACCGGGGGGCGGCGGCCCACTGGGCGAACTGCTCCACCGCGAACTGCGCGAGCGCAGCCGCGCCGAGCGCGCCCTGGCCGGGGCGCCCGCCCCGGAGCTGATCGCCTCGGCGGTGGCCGCCACCTTCACGGGGGTGCTGGCGGACTGGCTGCACGGTCTGATCGAGGACACCCCGGATGGAATCGCGGTGCGGATCTGGCGGCTGCTGGTGGCGCTCCACCGCCTGCCCACGGAGTAGGGCGCCGGACATCGCGGCGGGCCGACGGGCAGGAACGGCCGGAGCCGTTTTCCTTCCGCATCAGCGAGATCGTCCCACCCCCGACTTCCGGGCCCTCTAGCCAACGCGCGTAGACACCCTCATCATTGGGCTGTTTCGGCGCACGACCTTCGCGCATTTTTGTCATGCTCTCGTCAAATGGAGGCGACACGATGGCTTGCGGATCGACCAGCCTGTGGGCTGGTGAAACGAGTTGGTTCTGTTGCGGATCCTCGTGGGGTCCGTGCGGCAGCGCCGGAGGCGGCGCCTGCGGCAACTGCCGGTCCAGCGCCAACCACGGCGCCTGGCCCAACGCGTCACAGGCCTGCTGGGACATCACCCGGCCCGACCTGTGCGGCGAGAACATCCCCCGAAGAGGCTGCGGTGCCGTGATGAACGTCAAGCACCAGTGTTCCGGTGCGACGGTGTGCATCACGATCACCGACTGCGGACCGCGCACCAAGGAGTGGTGCGGGGAGGCCGCGTGCTGCAACGGCGCGTGCCGCACCAACCGCGTCCTGGACCTGACCCCGGCCGCCTTCTCGGTCCTCGGCAACCTCAGCTCCGGCAAGCTGCCGGTCTACATCTACGAGTGAGGAGTGATCCGGTCATGACCTCTCGCCAGGACAACAGCCGCGACCTCGGCCGCCGGCGCTTCCTCACCACCGCCGCCCTCAGCGGCGCCACCATCATCGGCGCGACCGCGCTCGGCGGCATCGACGCCGACGCCGCCTTCGCCGCCGAGCCGTCACTCGACCCCGCCATCGCGAAGTCCTCCTTCGTGGAGGGCCGGATCACGGGCATCACCGGCAGCGTTCTGGAGGTCGCCGGCTCCTACGGCGACCGCTCCCGCGTCCAGATGACCAACGCCACCAGTGTGTGGAAGGTCCGTGCCACCACGGCCGCGGAGATCGAGATCGGCGACGGGCTCTACGCCCGCGGCGTACCGATGCCCGACGGCACCGTCGCCGCCGACGCGGTGTGGGTGAACATCGTGAACCTCGACGCCCGGATCCGTGGCATCGGGAAGGACCGGCTGCACCTCGCCCACGGTCAGCACGAACTCGTCGGCCGCATCGTCCCGGACACCACGAACGCCTCCTACGCGGGCCGCGCGCTCACGTCCGACCTGTCCCAGTTGCGCATCGGGCAGAGCGCCCAGGTCCTCGGGGCCTGGCGGCCGGCCGACAACTCCGTGGACGTCGTCCGTATCTCGGTCGGGCACTGAGATGCTCTCCCTGACGACAAGCCTCGCCCCGCTGGTCCTCGCGGGTCTGCTGGGGTGGACCGGCGCGGTCAAGCTCTTCAGCCGGGGCACCGCTCTGCAGGCGCCGAAGACGGCGCTGGCCCGCATGCTGAGCAGCAGCGAGCGAGCAGCGCTGGTGCTGCGCGGCGTCGGCGCCGGAGAGCTGCTCATCGCCGCGGGGCTGCTGGCCGTACCGACGAACCCGGTGCCGGGGGCGGCCGCCGCCGTCCTCGGCATGGGATTTCTCGGCTATCTCGGCTACGGGCGGGCGCTCGCGCCGGAGTCCTCCTGCGGCTGCTCGGCGAACGAGGACACACCGATCACCTGGCGCGCGTTCGCGCGTGCCGCGATGGTGCTGGTGAGCGGGGTGACGGCGGCCGCGGCGAACGGCACCTGGTGGTCCACGGTCTCCGAGCGGCCCGCCGGCTCGCTCGGATTCCTGGCCACGGCCGCGGTCGTCCTGATCGCACTCTCGGCCGATCTCGACCGGTGGTGGCTGCTGCCGCTGCGCCGGGCGAGGCTGCGCGTCTTCGGGCATCCGCTCTTCGGCACCGCGACAGAGGACCGGGTACCGGTCGCGGCGAGCGTCGAACTGCTGGAGAACTCCCTTGCCTGGCAGGCCGCTTCACCCGTCGTCCGGTCGGCTCTGCTGGATCACTGGGAGGAGGGCGGCTGGCGCTTTCTCCTGTTCTCGGGCGTGTACGGGACACAGGAGGGCGCCCGGCCGGTCTCCGTGGTGTTCGCACTCGACGCCACGTCCAGCCGCGACACCCCCGGCGACCCCCTCGTCCGCGTCAGCTTCCTCGACGCGGACAGCGGGGAGCCGGTGGGAGCGGAACTGCTGAAGGCGGTGCCCTCGCGGAAGCTCCTGCCGCTGGCAGGCTAAGAGCGGTCCGGCGGTCATGAACGGGGGTGCCACGGCGCGGCACGGACGGGAAGCGGGCAGACCCCGCCGACGTCCGTGCCGCCCGCGCGCGAGGCCGCTACTGTCGTCGGCACACGATCGGAGATTCCATGCCTCGCACGTTCACCGTTTCCGACTCCATCGTCATCGCGACGGACGCCTCCACCGACTACGGACAGGTCAGCAGGCCCTCCCTGATGGGCCGGTGGAGTCCGGAGAATCTCGGAGCGACTGTCCACGACGAGCGGGAGGCGACGGTCGGGACGGTCTTCGACGGCCACAACAAACGTGGTCCCGCGCGCTGGACCACGCGGTGCACGGTGACCGCCGCCGATCCCGGGGAACGGTTCGCCTTCCGGGTCCATGCGATAGGCATGCGGACGCCACGGCTGCGGGGCCCCATCGCCACCTGGGAGTACCGGTTCGAGCCCGTGCCCGGGGGCACCCGTGTCACCGAGACCTGGACGGACGACCGGCGCTCGTGGCCGGACGCCGTGGCGAACGCGTTCGACCGGATCGCCACCCGGGGCCACACCTTCGCCGCCTTCCAGACCCGGAACATCCGGACCACGCTGCGCAATCTCAAGCGCGCGATGGAAGAGCCGCCGACGTCGCACTGACGGCCGGGAACACCCGCTGCCGGTGGGGGCACCCGGGATTCTTACGGCCTGCGGCATATGCCAGAAGCACCACCGGATCGAGTATCGCCGAATCCTGTACGAGCCCCGTACGCCTGTGCCACAGTCATTACGGTCCCTCATGCGAACCGCGCAGCTCAACCGCGGCCGGGCCGGCAACGCCGCGTGGAATCTGCGCTGCGTGACTCCCGGACACCCCGCCCCGCTGCTGTTCCGCGACGGGACGGGGCGCGACGGTGACACCACCGGCCCGGAGCGGGCCCGGCTCCTGGCGATGACGGGCGCGCGGACGCCGCCTCTGTGATGTCCGCCAGAATCGGCGAGTGAACCTCGACGCGGCAAACGGTGCCGGAAGCGGCACGGGATGCCCTAAATAGCCGCGTTCCTCGCCCTCTTGGCGCGATTCTTCGGCAGGGACAGCTCGATCTCCTCGCGCAGATTCTCGATCTTCGGGTAGTGCGCGTACTGGCCGGTGAGCCGGTACATCTCCCGCAGCCGGTCCCAGGTGCGGTGCGAGGAGGTCTCCCCCATCGACACCAGCGCGAGCCGGGCATAGCCGTCGGCCTGCTCCGGGTCGTCCGCGATGAAGCAGGCGGACGCCAGCGAGATGTAGTCGAAGATCTTGGATCGCTGCCGGCCGCCGATCCGCAGCTCCAGTGCCTGTTTGGCATGGCGCTGCGCGATGTTCGCCGCCGAGGGTTCGTATTCGGCGAGGGTACGGAAGGCCAGCGCCTCCATGCCGTGGAGATCGGCCTCGTCGAACATCTGCATCCAGCAGGGCGACGGGGAGTCCCCCTTGTCGGAGACGAAGAGCTCCTCCGCCTCGCCCAGGGTCCGGCGCATGGCCTGCCCCCGTCCCATGGACGCCTGGGCCCAGGCCTCGATCGTGCGCAGCATGGCGCGGGTACGGGGCAGGGCTTCCGCGCCCGATCCCGAGTTGGCCAGCTTCATCAGATCGAGTGCCTCGTCGGGCCGGCCCAGATGGATCATCTGCCGGGCGGCCCTGGACAGGGCTTCGCCCGCACGGGGACGGTCGCCGCCCTCGCGCGCCGCATGGGTGGCGATGACGAAGTACTTCTGGGCGGTGGGTTCGAGGCCGACGTCGTGGGACATCCAGCCGGCGAGTACGGCGAGGTTGGCGGCGACGCCCCACAGGCGGCGCTGGAGATGGTCGGGGTGACGGTAGGCGAGCATGCCGCCCACTTCATTGAGCTGGCCCACCACGGCCTTGCGCTGGAGTCCGCCGCCACGGGCGGCGTCCCAGGCGCGGAACACCTCGACGGAATGCTCCAGCGCCTCGATCTCCTGCGACCCGATGGGGGCGGCCTCGTAACGGTCGAACCCGGCGGGTTCTGCGGGCAGGGGATCGTCCAGCCGGGGGGCGTCGGACGAGAGTGCGGGGTCGGAGTGCAGCCAGTCATGCATGGCGCTGCTGAGTGTGGAACCTGCGGTGAGCGCGGCACCCGCGCCCACCAAGCCGCGGCGGTTGAGCATGAGGTCCATTCCCGTGAATTCGGTGAGGACCGCTGCCGTCCGGTCGGGCGCCCACGGTAGGGCGTCGGGGTTGTCGGCCTTCCCGGCGTCCTGTCGTTTTCCCGCGCGCCCGTTCCTGACGAACCCGAGGTCCTCGATGGTCACGACACGACCGAGCCGCTCGGTGAACAGGGTTGCCAGCACTCTCGGCACGGGATCGCGCGGGGTCTCCCCCATGTCGATCCAGCGCCTCACCCGCGAGGTGTCGGTGGCCAGCTGCGGGTGGCCCATGGCCGCCGCCTGCCGGTTCACCAGCCGTGCGAGTTCGCCCTTGGACCAGCCGGCCAGGCCGAACAGATCCGACAGACGGGTGTTGGGTTCTCCGCTCACGTCAAGCCCCCAGGTTCTCGGCTGGGTTGACACTAACCCCCTGTCAGATGCTGAGCGACTATTCGCCAGGGTTTCGCCAGGGTGCGCCAGATGGTGTGCCACCCGCTCGCCGGTGTCGGGTAGGAACGCGCCACCCCGTCCCGGCGACCGGACGTACTCCCCAGGGTGCGGACCAGTCGCCGGGACGGGACGGCGCACGTAACTCATCGGCACACGAAGGGATCTGTATCGCCCATGTACACAGCATCGTCCTCCGTGTCCGCCCCGCCCCGGACGCAGCGTACGGTCGCGCCCGGCAGCGGACCGTATCTCGACCCCGCGCACGCCGGCCGGACCCGGTTCAGGGCGGGGACAGTCACCCAACCGCTCAGCGGGAGGATCGACTTGTCCGGCCCTCAGGGCGCGCAGCTACGGATGGCGATCACCGCCGTGCACCGGATCTGTCCGGAGTTCAATCCGGTGCAGGTGCTTCGCCGCAGCGGGCGCTCCGTCCTGCTCGTCGGATCCACCGGGCGCACCACCGCGGTCGCCAAGTGTCTGCTCGACCACTCCCCCGTATGGACGGAGCGGTTCCGCCACGAAATAGCTGCCTATCGCTCCTTCGTCCGGCACCGCCCGCCGGTGCGGGTGCCCCGGCTCATCGCCGCGGACCCCGACAACTGCGCGCTGGTGGTCGAGCGGATGACGGGCCGTGCGGCGGCGCTGACCCGCCATCCGGTGGAGGCTCCGCCGCGCGCCGATCTGCGGGCCGCGCTCGGCGCCATCGTCAGGCTCAACACCTGGCGGCCGCCGGCCGGACTGTTCGACGCGCCGCTCGACTACGGGCCGCGGATCGCCCGCTATCACGAGCTGGGCCTGTTCACCGACCGCGATCTGGATGATCTGCAGAAGCTGCTGCACGGTCTCGCGGGCAGCCGGCAGGGGATGGGCCAGTTCTGCCACGGCGACGCCCTGCTCTCCAACATACTGCTGTCCCCGGCCGGCCCGGTGCTCGTCGACTGGGAGCACGCGGGCTGGTATCTGCCCGGGTACGACCTGGCGACGCTGTGGGCGGTGCTCGGGTACGCGCCGGCGGCGCGGCGGCGGATCAGCCAGCTCGCCCAGGCCAACGGGCCGGCGGAGCGGGACGCGTTCCTGGTCAATCTGATGCTCGTCCTGACCAGGGAGATCCGGATGTACGAGACGGCGGTGCAGCGCGCGATGCGTGAGCCCTCCCCCGGTGCGGGCTCGCCCCCGGCCCAGTCCCCGCCCCGGCAGAGCGGTCTGTCGGCGGGCGAGGAACAGCGGCTGCTGCTGCGGCGCCTGCACGACGACTGCGCCATGGCACGGCGCGCCGTGCGGGCCGCGGTCGGCACGCGCTGACCCGGCCGGCCCAGAGGCTGTCCGGGGGAAGACAGCGCTGTGGGCTCCGTGCCGACACACGGGGCGCACGGCGCGTTCGCGAGGCCGGCGCCCCCCGCCGCCGGGGCGGCCTCCGCGCCCGTCGAGCGACGGACCGTATACCTTCATTGGTTCACTCCACTGACGCGCCGCAGGCCGGGGCCCCACCGCCGCGAAACTCCGCGAACCCGTGCTGACGTGCGAAATCCTTGCTGTGGCGCATGATTGACGGATCGTGCGGAAGCCGATACCCCTGTAGTCGACTCGGCCCTCCGCAGGCCCTTCGCGCACCACCCGTCACTGGAGGCTGCATTGCAAGGTTCCGTCCCCCCACGCCCGAGAACCCGCCGCGGGCGCGCGCTGAGAGCAGGAGGCGTCGTGGCGTCCGCCGCCCTGCTGCTGCCACTGGTCTCGGCCGGTCCCTCCGCCACCGCGGAACAGCCCCGGTCCGGCACACTTCAGGGTGAGTTCGCCGCGGCGGCCGCGCGGTACCACGTGCCGCAGAGTGTGCTGCTCGGCGTCTCGTATCTCCAGTCCCGCTGGGACACGCACAGCGGGGCGCCCAGCGTCACCGGCGGCTACGGCCCGATGCATCTGACCGACGCCAGGACGGCGCTCGCCGAGGCACCGCACCACTCGGAAGGCACGGAGGACCCGCGCGGCGACACCTCCCGCAAGGTGAAGACGGTCACCGAGGCCGTGCTGCCCAAGACGTCGGAACTCCCCGCGCGGCTGCGCACCCTGGACCGCGCCGCCAAGCTGACCGGGCTGTCCGCCAAGGAACTGCGCGAGAGCTCCGCCGCCAATGTGCGGGGCGGCGCGGCGCTGCTGGCCGCGGCCCAGCGGGAGCTGGGTGAGCCGCTGAGCAGTGATCCGGCCGAATGGTACGGAGCGGTCGCCCGGTTCTCCGGGGCTGACGACTCCGCGACCGCCGCCACCTATGCCAATGATGTGTACGCGGTGATCAAGGACGGCCAGCGGCGTACCACGGACAGCGGCCAGCAGGTGGCGCTGCACGCGGCCCCGCAGATCTCGCCGAACACCTCCCAGGCCGCCCAGCTCGGGCTGCGCAAGGCCAGGGCGGGAGAGACCGAGTGCCCGAGCTCGGTCGCCTGCGAGTGGATCCCGGCGGCGTACGCGGAGTTCGGCGACGGCGACTACGGCAACCACGACAAGGCGGAGCGGCCGACGTCCCAGTCGATCGACTACATCGTCATCCATGACACCGAGGGCTCCTGGAACACCACCCTCACGATGGTGCAGGACCCGACCTATGTGTCGTGGAACTACACGCTGCGCTCCTCCGACGGGCACATCGCCCAGCATGTGCCGGCCAAGGATGTCGCCTGGCACGCCGGCAACTGGTACATCAACGCCAAGTCGGTGGGTCTGGAGCACGAGGGCTTCCTCGTCTCGCCGGACGCCTGGTACACGGAAGCGATGTACCGCACGTCCTCGCGGCTGGTGAAGTACCTGTCGCGGAAGTACGACGTCCCGCTGGACCGGCAGCACATCATCGGTCACGACAATGTGCCGGGCACGACGACCGCGACGATCCCGGGGATGCACACGGACCCGGGCCCGTACTGGGACTGGGCGCACTACTTCCAGCTGCTGGGCAAGCCGTTCGTCCCGACGGCGGGCGCGAACGCGGAAGCGGTGACGATCCGGCCCGACTTCGCGGCCCACAAGCCGCCGTACACCGGGTGTGAGAAGGCCGGGGAGGCCTGTGCCCCGCACGGCTCGGGCGCCGTACGGCTGCGCACCGCGCCGGACGAGAACGCGCCGCTGGTGAAGGACATCGGGCTGCGCCCCGGCGGCCAGGACTCCACGATCGACGTCAATGACCTGGGGGCCCGTGCCTCCACCGGCCAGCAGTACGCGGTCGCCGGGCGCGAGGGCGACTGGACGGCGATCTGGTACCTCGGTCAGAAGGCGTGGTTCCACAACCCGCGTACGCAGCCGACGGCGGTGGGCGCCAAGGCGTCGGTGCTGACGCCGAAGGCGGGGGTCGCGGAGGTGCCGGTGTACGGGCGTGCCTACCCGGAGGCGTCGGCGTATCCCGCGGGCGTTCCGGTGCAGACGGTCTCCGCGCTGCCGTACAAGGTCCTCGCGGGCCAGCGGTATGTGGTGGGTGACCTCGCGCCGGGCGAGTACTACTTCGCCCCGACCTTCGACACCACGGGACACCAGGTGGTGCGGGGCAAGGAGATGTACTACGAGATCCAGTTCGGCCACCGGATCGGCTATGTGAAGGCGGCCGATGTGGAGGTGCGGCCGACCCGCCGCTGACTGCCGACGCGCCGCTGACCGCAGGAGCTAGGAGCCAGGAGGCCGGGCGTCACGGGCCCGGGGCGTGTTGCGAACATAGCGGGACTTTCGCCACACGCTCCGGGGCCGGTGGCGCCCGGCCGCTGCCTGTGCCGGTGGGCGCGGTGCGTCAGAGTGCGCGGTGCGTCAGTAGCGCAGTACGGCGGCGATCCGGTCGTGCCCCGCGAGGGTGTCGTCCGGGAGGAACACCACCTCGGCGCCGCTGTCCAGAGCCGCTTCCACCAGTTCGTCGACGATGTCGTCGCGGACGTCGGGGCCGGCCACGGGCGGGTCGTCGACGGGGACCAGATGGCCGTCGCTGACCCGGGCCGTACGCTGGAAGTGGTCTTCGAGCGCGACCAGATCCGCCCGCTTCTCGCGCACCGACTCCCACACCTCGTCGAGTCCCGCGGCGAAGGTGCGCCGGCCCTTCGCCTCGTCCAGACGGGTCAGCACCTCGTCCTTCTCGCGGCGCGCGTACTCCTCGATCACGGGCCGCAGTTCCTTCAGCAGCACGGGGGCCGGCCCGTCCGCCAGACCGCCCTTGACGAGCCGGCCGACGGCCGTGTGGCTGGCGTTGCCCACCTCCTCCAGCAGGGCGAGGGCGGGCGCGAGGCCGACCAGGTGGAGCGGCCGGGGCCGGCACGACAGGACCTTGCCCATGGCGGTGTCGACGGACCGCAGGAACCGGCGCGTCTCCTCGTCGGTGAAGGTGCTCGGCGTGTCGCCGATCCGTTCCTCACGCTCGACGTCCCAGCTCTCCTCGGGCGGGGTCATGGGGAAGCCGTCCCCGCGGTGCCCGTGCAGGGACTCGCCGGAGCCGCTCCACAGCTGGGCGCGGTCGGCGGCGACCGCCAGTGCCCAGTACGGCCGGGACTGCGCGGTGGCGGCCACCAGATTCCGGGTGAGATACGTGTCGCTCAGGACGACGCGCTCGGGCACCTCGCGCGGCAGATACCAGATCCGGTGCTCCTGCGCGTCGGCGAGGATCAGCAGCCCGTCGAGCTTGTGGAGCAGGTCGACCTCGGCGACGGCCCGGCCGAGCTGCTCCTTGACCGCGGCGCGCGCCCGCTTGTCCAGCTGCGGTTCGGCGTCCAGCCTGTGGCCGGCTTCCGCGAGCAGGTTGCGCAGCCGTACCCCGTCCTGTTCGCTGCGTGGCTCACGCCGATGTGTGGGCATCGTCAGGGATACAGCCGGATACGGGCGCGGCGCGCGCAGCTCCCGCAGGACGTCGGGCGTCAGAGCGTTGCTGTCCATGCTGTCCCTTCGCTCGATGAAGGTCCGGCAGCGGGTCGGACGGCCGGCATGCGGGCCCCCAGTCGTGGATCCATTTTGCGGGATGCCGCCGGGTTCCGCAGGAGGGGCGCGCGATCTTCGAGGCGGGCACGGCAGGTGGCCCCGCCCGGCACGGGCGGGGCCACCTGTCATAGGGCGTTTCTCAGGCGCCGGGGAAGACGTAGGTCTGTCCGGCGCTCGCCCTGAACGTGTGCTCGCCCCCCGGGAACAGGGTGCTGCGCAGGGTCAGGTCCGTCGTACGGCTCGCGCGGAGGGTGATCCGGCTCGCCCGGCCGGCCAACCAGACGAGATCGAGCGTGACGCCGCCGCGCGCCCGGAGCCCGGTCACCTGGCCGTCGGGCCAGGAGGCGGGCAGTGCGGGCAGCACCTCGACCGGTCCGTGCTGGCTCTGCACCAGCATCTCCGCGACGCCCGACGTGGCGCCGAAATTGCCGTCGATCTGGAACGGCGGATGCGTGTCCCAGAGGTTCGGCAGGGTCGAGCTCTTGAGCTGCTCGGAGAGCATCTTGTGGGCGTGGTCGCCGTCACGCAGCCGTGCCCAGAAGTTGATCTTCCACGCCTTGCTCCACCCGGTGCCGCCGTCGCCGCGCGCGGTCAGTGAGACCTTGGCGGCCTCCGCCCACTCGCTGCCCGCTTCGATCTGCCGGCCCGGGTGGAGCCCGAAGAGGTGCGAGACATGGCGATGGTCGTCCGTCTGGCTGTCGACGTCGGTCTTCCACTCCATCAGCTGGCCCCAGGAGCCGATACGCAGCCCTGGGTCGAGGTTGCCGAGGGTGTCCTCCAGGCGGGTACGGAAAGCGGGGTCGTCCCCCAGGGTCTGCGCGGCCTCCAGCGTATTGGTGAACAGATCGTGGACGATCTGCTGGGACATCGCGGCGCCGACGGTGAAGTCACCGTGCTCCGGCGAGTAGCTGGGGGTGACGACGAGCTTCCCGTCGCGCGGGTCGGTCCGCAGGAAGCCGAGCCAGAACTCCGCGGCCTCCTTCATCACCGGGTAGGCGGTGGAGCGCAGATAGTCGGTGGACCCGTTGAAGCGGTAGTGGTCGTACATCTGCTGGGTGAGCCAGGCGGCGGCCTCGGGGAACCAGAACGACGTCGCCCAGTTGTGCAGGCCGGTGAACCCGTACGGATTGGTCTCGTTGTTCACGACCCAGCCGTCCGAGCCGAAGATCTCCTGTGCGGTACGGCGGCCGGGTGCGCGCATCGACTCGATGTAGCGGTCGTAGGGGGCCGTGGTCTCGGCGAGGTTGGTGACCTCGGCGAGCCAGTAGTTCATCTGCAGGTTGATGTTGACGTGGTAGTCCGCCGACCAGGGCGGTTCTGTGACGTTGTTCCACACGCCCTGGAGGTTCGCGGGCAGCGAGCCGGCGCGTGAGGAGGCGATCAGCAGATAGCGCCCGTACTGGAAGAAGAGCGCTTCGAGCGCCCGGTCGGCGGCGCTCGTCCCGCCGGTGTACTGGGTCAGCAGCCGGCTGGTGGGCAGATCGGGGAGCTGCTGGCCGATGTCGAGCGAGACCCGGTCGAAAAGGGCGCGGTAGTCGCTCACATGGTCGGCGCGGAGATCGTCGTACGAGCGGGCGGCGGCCGCGTCGACCGCGCCGGTGACGGCCGCGTGCGGGTCGTCGCCCCGGTAGTCCGGATAGGTGTCGGCGTAGTCGGTGCCCGCGGCAAGGACGAACCAGGCCCGGTCGGCGCCGCTGACGGTGAGCGTGCCGTCCGCCCCCGCGCTGACGCTGCCGCCGTCGGTGCGCACCCGGATCTGGGCCTCGAACCGCAGCCCGTTGTCCTGGAGCGCGCCCTTCACGGTGAGCCGGTCGCCGCTCGCCGTGGCGCTGAAGTCGTCGCGCGGTGAGGTGTAGCGCAGGGTGAAGCCGATCTTTCCCGGCTGGTCGGCGGCGAACCGTCCCGCGATGACGTTGCCCGGGTAGGAGGCGAAGAACTCCCTGGTGTACGCGACGCCCTGGTGGCTGTACGCGACGCCGGCGACGGCGGACCCGATGTCGAGGGAACGCCGGTACGAGCCGTCGGGGCCGGTGGGCGTGCCGGGAACGGCCAGCTCCAGATCGCCGAAGACCTGATAGGCGCCGAAGCCGCGCTTCGGCTGGCCGAGCTCGGCGGCGACGGCCTCCGGGGTGAGCTTCCCCTCGGAGTCGAGGCGCTGCTGGACGGAGGCGAGGACACCGGGCCGGGGCTGGGTCCAGTCGCCGTGGTCGTAGCCGCCCCGGGAGCCGGGACCGCCGGTCCACAGGCTCTTCTCGTTGAAGGTGAGCCGCTCGGTGGCGAGCGTTCCGAAGACGCTCGCGCCGAGCGCACCGCTGCCGATGGGGAGCGACTCGCGTTCCCAGTCGGCTGCGGGTGTTTCGTACCAGAGAGTCAATTCATCGGAGGGGTCGGCAGCGGCGGCGGTTCCGGACATGACCGGAATACCCAGCGCCAGGGCGCCTGTTACCCCGAGTGCGGACTTGATTGTGGTTCTGCGGCTCATCCCAGGAGTCATGGCCAGCCACGTTAAAAGTCCGATGACTGAATTGGCAAGGGACATGACAAATTCGCCGGGCGGCCGTGCTCGGCCCCCGACCCTCGGCCCGTGGTTCAGTCGGCCGGACCGGCCCCGCCGGTCAGCTCCCGGCCGGCCCCGCCGGTCAGCCCTGCCGGAACAGTTCCGCGGGCAGCGGCTTCAGCAGCGCGTAGAGATCATCGGTGATCGGCCGGTCCCAGCTGGCGATGGTGACCAGGACATTGTCGCTGCGGTCGAACTGCACGCAGGAGATGCGGCTTTCGGAGAGCTTCAGACGGTGGACGATCAGCAGATTGTCCCCCTGCATCACCGGGATGTCCTCGACAGCGACGACCTCGACAGGCTCTTCGTTCTCCAGCGCCAGCAGCAGCTGCGCCACCTCGAACGGGATCTGTCCGTCCTCGAGATCACGGGCCGGGGAGCCCTCCGGCAGATTGCCGATGATCATCGCGGGGCCACGGCCGCCGAACAGGTCGTACCGGAGGAAGACACCCTGGCAGCTGCCGTCGGGCGCGGGCAGCAGACCGGCGCCCAGGTTTCCGGGCCAGTCACCCGGGTCCATGGCCAGGACATCGAAGTCCGGGCCGGCGGGAGTGGCGGCGCTGCGGCGGCGGAGGAAGGACATCCCACCATGGTACGTGTTCGCGCCGCTCCTCCGGAGCCGGGTGGACCGTCTCTCAAGCGGGTGCGGGCGGGGCCGCGCGGGCCGGTTTCGGCACGTCGTGACGGGTGGTGCGGGTGGTGCGGGTGGTACGAACGGGGCGGGTGTGACACGCCCTCCCGGGCGTTGGGGCCATGCCGGAGCCCGCCGCCCCCTCCGCGCCATATCGAGCCCTTCGCCGGACAGGACCCAGGTCATCGGCGGGGTCCGGACACCTGAGTCACCGGCAGGGTCCGGCCCCCTGCCGCCGGCCTCCCCGCCCGTCAGGTGAGGTCGAACTCCCCGTCACGCGCGTTGATCACGAAGGCCCGCCACTCGGCCGGGCTGAAGATCAGCGACGGGCTCTCCGGCCGGCCGCTGTTGCGCATGGCGATGAAGCCCTCGACGAAGGCGATCTGGACGTCGCCCGTTCCTGTGCTGCCCGACTGCCAGTCCGCGTTGCTCAGATCGAGATCCGGCTTGTCCCAGCCTGAAAGCGGCTGGTGGGTGGTGGTGCTCTCGGCCACGTCCTGCTCCTCCCGCTGCGTCGTCCGGGGTCAGACTAGCGAGCGCCGCCGGTCCCGGACAGGCCGCGGAGGAAGGGCACGGCCCCCACCACATCAGATTCCGAACTCCTCCAGCGCCGCCAGGAATTCCGCCGGCCGCGTGCTGTGCACCAGATGGCCGGCCTCGATCGTGACCAGCCGGCAGTCCGGGATCCGGTCCGCCATCCACGCGAACTTCTCCTGGGCGATATGGCTGTCGGCGCCGCCCGCGATGACCAGCGTGGGCACCGTGACGCGGTCGAAGCGCTCCCGCCACCGCGGGTCGGGCTCATTGAGCTGGGCGTCGATGGAGGGTACGAGAGCCCAGTCGTAACCCGGCTCGCCCCCGGGCCACTCGGCCGGCGGCCGGGGCGGGTCCAGCGGAAAGAGCGGCGGGCTCTCCTCAAGGACGAGCCTGCGGAACAGCTCCGGTGACTCCTGCGCCAGCAGATACGCCGCGAACCCGCCCATGGAGTGCGCGATAACATCCACGCCCGCCAGACCGAGGGCCGCCAGAAAGCCGCGCAGTTCGTCGCGGTACCCCGGCAGGGAGTAGTCGCCCGGCCAGTCACTCAGCCCGTGACCGCTGAGATCCACGGCGATGACCCGGCGTCTGCCCGCGAGCCGCTCGGCGATCTCGGTCCAGTCCCGGCCGCTGCCGCAGCGCCCGTGGACGAGCACCACCGGCTCCGCGTCCTCGGCGCCCCAGACGCGATGAGCGAGCCGGACGCCGTTCACCGCCACGCTGTGTACGCCGGGGTCCAGAAAGGCCGCGACCGTACGGACGAAGGCCCCCGCGCCGTCCAGCCACGGGTAGTGCGCCGCGCCGGGCTGTACGGCGAACGAGCCGTACGGGAACAGCTCCGCGAGCTGACGGGCCCGCTCAGGCCGCGGCCCGGCGTCCAGTTCCCCGGCGAGCACCAGCACCGGCGCGTCCACCGCGGCGAGCGCCGCCCGCGTCGTGTCCGGGTCGAACGCCCCGTCTCCGTAGAAGGCAGCCGCCGCCTCCCCGTTCCGCTGCTCGTCGGTGGACGCGGCGTGGGCCCTGGCCGCGTCGTCCCAGCGTCCGTAGCCGAGGGGCGCCAGGCTGTCCCACGCCTCGGGCGTCGCCCGGCCTCGTACGACCTCCTCGAAGGCGGCCAGGCCCGCCGCGTACCAGGGCTCGCCGACGCGCAGGTCCACGGCCTCGCGCCGGTCCTGCTCGGTCACCTCGATCCCGACCGCCCTCATCCCCGGGGTCACCAGGATGAGAGACCTCAGCCGCCGCGGATAACGGGCCGCGTAGAGGGTGGCGAGATTCCCGGACGCCGAGTGCCCGAGGAGGTCGAAGCGGTCCAGGCCGAGGTGGGAGCGCAGTGCCTCCACATCGTCGACCTGGCGGTCGCATCGGTACGTCGACGGGTCGTCCGGCACCGCGGAGCCGCCCGTCCCCCGCGGATCGAGCAGCACCAGCTGCCGGTGGGCGGAGAGTCCGCCCAGGTCGCCGAGATACGCCGCCGACGCCATCGGCCCGCCCGGCAGACACACCAGGGGCTCGCCCTCCCCAAGGAGGCGATAGGCCAGTTCCGTTCCGTCGTGCGCGCTGAACGTGGGCATGGCGCGATCCTCACAGCCCGCCGACGATCACGGCAACGGCTTTCCGCACCGGATGAACAGACGAGGCCAGGCACGAGGCCGGGCTGCTCCCGGAGACTGCCGCTCGCGGCGTCGGCCCGGCCGTGGCTTCCGGCTAAGCTCACGCGGGTGCGGATTACCAAGTACGCCCACTCCTGTGTCCGGTTGGAACACGACGGCGGCGGCACACTGGTCATCGATCCCGGTGTCTGGAGCGAGCCCGAGGCACTCGCCGGCGCGGATGCGGTCCTGGTGACCCACGAGCACAACGACCACGTCGACCTGTCGCGGCTGAAGGACCTGAGCGTGCCCGTCTACGCACCCGAGGCGGCGCGGATCCCGGGCCTGGACTTCATCGGCGTCGCCGCCGGTGAGGAGTTCACCGCGGCCGGCGTCCGGGTGACCGCCCAAGGCGGACGGCACGCGCGCATCTACGGCGGCCTCCCGGACTGCGCCAACCTGGGCTACCTCGTCGAGGACAGCCTCTACCACCCCGGGGACTCGCTGCACCTTCCCGACCGGCCGGTGGAAACTCTGCTCGTCCCCCTGCAAGGGTCATGGCTGAAGACGGACGAGGCCATCGACTTCGTGCGCGCCGTCGAGCCGGAACGGGCGTACGGCATCCACGACGGACAGATCAACGAGCGGGGTCTCGGCAGCCTCAACGGCTGGCTCACCAACGAGTGCGGCGGCCGCTACCGCTGGCTCCCGCCGGGCTCGTCCGCCTGACGACCGAGAACGGCCGTCGCCTTCGGCTCTGTCGTCATGGCCGACCCTGAAGGCAACGAGTTCTGCGTCCAGTAACGACGTGGTGCGCAATGCGGCAACGACCACCGGCCGGGCATGGGTTACCGCAGGGCATCAAGCCGGGCCGTCCACCGGCGTGGACCCGCCCTACGCCTGCGGCAACGGCGGATTCGCCAACTGCGGCCCGTGCCCGGCGAGATAGAGCTTCAGGGCGCACTGGTCCTCGGCCTCGACGTACACCTGTTGCCCCCAATGAGAGCTGAGACGGTGCGCGACATCGACCAGCCGGCGGCGCTCCTCCGGCGAGTACGCGGGGAACCGGACCCAGCCCCGTTCGGCGATCACGTTGCCGAGATCACTGAACAACACCGCCCGCGCACGCTGCTCTTCCTCCTCGGTCAGTGGTGTGGAGCCGCCTTCCGCAGGCTGCAACCGGACGTTGTGAAGGTCTCGGATCACTGGCTACTCACCGTTCGTCGGGTCTGTTCCGGAGAGACTATCGGCGCAGCCGTGCGGCCAGTACTGCATGATTTCCCCGAGTCACGTACGACTTGAGCCGCCGTTGTTGCCGGTGGGCAAGAAGTCGGGCCGGCCGCCGATGTGGTCGCGGCATGCAACTGGTCGACGGCATACGGTGGCGAACCAGGACCGGTGCGCCGTGGCGCGACGTACCAGAACGGTACGGGCCGTGGGACCGGGCCTACGACCTGTTCCGGCGCCGGCAGCGCGACGGCACCTGGAAGCGGATCTTCGAGCAGTTGCAGGCCGGGGCCGACACGAAGGGCTCCTGGAGGCCATCCGGGTGCCCGCCCCGGCCTGGTCCGACCGCGCACCCGGCCGGACAAGGTCTGCACCGATAAGGCGTACGGCTCCCGCACGAACCGCGCCTACCCGCGGAGACGCGGCTCGCCACCCACATCGCCACGCAGCGACGCCAAGGATGCGTCAATCGGTCGCGACGGACGTTCCGCCCCATTCCTCCGGGGCAACATCCGCGAGCGTCTCCGAGAACGTCCACTGGTGGCCCGCAAGGTCCTCGGCGGTGTATTGCCGTTCGCCGTACTCGAAGTCGGTCGGTTCCATGATGATGCGTGCGCCATGGTCCCGGGACCGCTCGTAGTGGGCGCCAACGTTTTCCACACGCACCGTCACCGAGTGTGTGACCTCGCCGGGGCGTGGCGGGCGGCGATCATGTCGTACATCTCCGACGATCACGGCACCATCGCCGAAACTGAGCTGAGCGCGGTGGTCCTCGCCGATCCGCACCCGCTCGGCGAACCCGAAGGCTGCACCAAGCCAGGCGACCGCCTCGCGCACATCGGGATAGATCAGGACGGGGATAACCGTCGACGCCGGAATGGAGCGATTCGGCTTCATGTCTGACTCCAGACGTTTGGGCCGCGCCGCGCGACTGAAGTACGTACCCACCAGCGGACGCCAGGGCTGCTCGTCACCGGAGACCTTCGCGGACGCGGAAGAAGGTCGTCCAATCTCAGCCCTAATTTAGCGGAGCAGCATCTGCGTGAGCCGCCACAGCCGCTGCGGCAGGTCGGCCCATGCCTGGATAGCCTCCGGGGATGGATTTTCGACTGGCGGCGTACGCCGTGTGTATCGAGGACGGGCGGGTGCTGCTCGCTCATGCCGTGCGGCCGGACGGCGAGAAGACGTGGACTCTTCCGGGCGGCAGGGTCGAGCACGCGGAAGATCCGTTCGATGCGGTGATCCGGGAGGTCGCCGAGGAGACCGGTTTGGATGCTGTGGTGGAACGCCTGCTGGGCGTGGACTCACGGGTGATCCCGGCGGCAGAGCGCCGCTTGCCCGATCGGCCCGAGCTCCAGAATGTGGGCATCTTCTACCAGGTCCGCATCACCGGCGGCGAACTCCGGCCTGAGCCGAACGGCGAAACCGCCGAGTCGGTCTGGACTCCGATCCCCGACGTCGCTCGCCTCGGCCGATCCTCGCTGCTTGACATCGGCCTCGCCCTGGCGCAGACCGTTCCGGCAACCGGCCACGTCGCTCCCGTCCCGGTCGGCGGCCTGATCCGGCACTGAGGGCCCCGCCAACAGTCATAGAGGGCGCGGCGAACGGGGCGTGGGGCGGGAAGCCGGGGCGAGGACCTCAGGACGCGCTGAAGCGGTCCCTCAGCTCACGCTTGAGGATCTTCCCGCTGGCGTTGCGCGGCAGCCACGCCACGAACAGGACCCGCTTCGGGGC
Organism: Streptomyces sp. NPDC042201; assembly: GCF_055582185.1. NCBI lineage: Bacteria > Bacillati > Actinomycetota > Actinomycetes > Kitasatosporales > Streptomycetaceae > Streptomyces > Streptomyces sp. NPDC042201. The sequence continues at coordinate 303,544 of NZ_JBVJDS010000004.1, forward strand.
CTTGAAGTGGGACAGCTTCTCGCGTGCGTGGGTGAGGAGTTCGGCCTCGGTGACCTCGCCGCGCGGGACGACGACGGCGGTGACGGCCTCGATCCAGCGGTCGTCGGGCAGTCCGATGACGGCGGCCTCAGCGACGGCCGGATGGGTGTAGAGGGCGTCCTCGACCTGCCGCGAAGCGACCAGCACACCACCGGAGTTGATGACGTCCTTCACCCGGTCGACCACGGTGTAGAAGCCCTCGGCGTCCCGCACCGCGAGGTCGCCGGAGTGGAACCAGCCGTCGCGGAAGGCCTCCGCCGTCTCCACCGGCTTGGCCCAGTAGCCCTCGCAGAGCTGCGGGGACCGGTAGACGACCTCGCCGGCCGTGCCGTCAGGGACCTCCTTGCCGTTCTCGTCGACGACCCGGGCCTCCACGAACCGGACGGGCCTGCCGCAGGAGTCCATCCGGCCCTCGTGCTCGTCAGGGCCGAGGACGGTGGCGAGCGGACCGATCTCGCTCTGCCCGAAGCAGTTGTAGAAGGCGAGCGACGGCAGCCGGCCGCGCAGCCGTTCCAGTACGGGCACCGGCATGATCGACGCGCCGTAGTACGCCTTGCGCAGCCCGCTGAGATCGCGTGCGGCGAATTCCGGATGGCCGGCCAGGGCGATCCATACGGTGGGCGGCGCGAAGAGGCTGTCCGCACGGCCCGCGCCCACGAGGTCGAAGATCGTCACCGGATCCGGTGCGTCCAGGATCGTGTTCTCCGCGCCGACCGCGAGATACGGCAGCAGAAAGACATGCGTCTGCGCGGAGTGGTAGAGCGGCAGCGAGTGGACGGGCCGGTCGGTCTCGCGCAGATCCAGGGCGGTGAGGGCGCTGACGTACTCATGGACCAGGGCGCGGTGCGTCATCATCGCGCCCTTGGGCAGCGCGGTGGTGCCCGAGGTGTAGAGGAGCTGGACCAGGTCGCCCGGGTCTCCCTCGCGTTCGTACGGCTTCGGGGTGTCCAGCGCGGTGAGCAGGGAGTCGTCGGTGTCCCGCAAGGCGCGGACCGGTACGCCCGCGGGGAGCCGTCCGGCGAGGGCGGGGTCGGCGAGTACGAGGGCACTGCCCGACTGCGCGACGAGGTACGCGAGATCGTCGCCGGTGAGGTGCTGGTTGACCGGTACGTGGACGAGCCCGGCCCGCGCGCAGGCGAGGAAGGCGATCAGATACACGTCCGAGTTGTGTCCGTAGGCCGCGACCCGGTCACCGTCGGCCAGCCCGTGAGCCCTCAGCAGGGCGGCGGCGGTGGAGACGGCCGCGTCCAGCTCGGCGTACGTCCAGACGCGGTCCGCGTACCGTACGGCGACGCGGTCCGGGATCCGTGCGGCGCTGCGGCGCACGACGCCGTCGACGGTGCTGTCGAGCAGGTCCGGGAACATGTCGTCCCGGGCGCGGTTCGCTGCGGTCTCCCCGATGCTGCCCTCGGCCCTGTCCTCGGCGCTGTCCTCTGCGCTGTCCTCGGCGTTCATGGGCGCGATCCTCCGTGGAGCCGTACGGCGGGTCAAGAGCGCGGACACCGGACGGAATTCACGGGCTGATGGCGAGGAAGACGAACGCGGCGAAGATCCCCAGATGGACCCCGCCCTGCAACAGCGTGGCCCGGCCGGGGGCCACGGTCAGGGCGCCCACCACCACGGTGAGGGCGAGCATCACCATATGGGTCGCGCTCAGCCCCAGCACCAGCGGTCCGTTCAGCCAGATGGTGGCCAGCGCGATGGCCGGGATCGTCAGCCCGATGCTGGCCATCGCGGAGCCGAGCGCCAGGTTGAGGCTCGTCTGTACCCGCTCGCGGCGGGCGGCGCGGACGGCGGCGAGCGTCTCGGGCGCCAGCACCAGCAGGGCGATGACGACACCGACCACGGCCTGCGGCAGCCCCGCCGACTCCACCCCCGACTCGATCGTGGGGGACACCGCCTTCGCGTCCCCGACGACGGCGACCAGCGCCACGAGGAGCATCACCAGGCTCAGGGTCGTCGCACGCCGGCTGGGCAGCGGTGCGTGCGCGTCCTCCTCCCGCACCTCACCCTCCTGGGTGACGGGCAGGAAGTAGTTGCGGTGGCGCACGGTCTGTACGGCGACGAACAGCCCGTACAGCGCCAGCGAGGCGACCGCGGCGAAGGCCAGCTGGGCCGGGGAGAACTCCGGTCCTGGCTTGCTGGTGGTGAAGGTCGGCAGGACGAGGGTGAGGGTGGCCAGCGTCGCGACGGTGGCCAGTGCGGCGCCCGTGCCCTCGGCGTTGAACACGGCGACCCTGCTGCGGACCGCCCCGACCAGCAGGCACAGGCCCAGGATGCCGTTGCACGTGATCATGACGGCGGCGAAGACGGTGTCGCGCGCGAGCGAGGCGGTCTTGCTACCGCCGTCGATCATCAGGGTGACGATCAGCGCCACCTCGATGACCGTCACCGCGACGGCGAGGACGAGCGAGCCGAACGGCTCCCCCACCCGGTGGGCGACGACTTCGGCGTGGTGCACGGCGGCGAGCACCGCGCCGGCGAGACACAGGGCGACCAGCCCGACCGCGAAGCCGGGCAGCTGCCGCCCCCAGCTGAGCACCAGGGCGACGATCGCGAGCAGTGGCACCACCACGGTCCACTGGGACGTCAGCGACCTGATGCCGGTGCTCGCACTCATGCGGCACACGCTGCCAGAGGCGGCGGAGGCACGCGCGGTGGGCTGCGCCAGACGGCGCGCGCGTCTCCGGGACCGCCGGGCCGCAGGTAGTAAAGGGGTTGACAGCGCCCGCGTCCCGCAAGAAAGTTTCAGCCGTTGATCTAGATCCCGAAAGATACTTTCAAGGGGAAGGCTTCCTGGTGGCACCGATTCCCTTCGCCGCGGGCCCGCCCCGTGCCGAGACGGCCGGACAGGGTTGCGGGGCCGGGACACGTTCGGGCCGGGGGCCCAGTTCCGGAAGGCGGACGCTGCGGCGCGGCACCCCCGAGCGGGCGGGGCTGATCCCCGGTCAGCTGGAGCGGCTGGTCATCGACGCGGTGGCCTTCCTCGGCCCGTCCCCCGCACACCCCTGGTACGCCGGGGCCGTGCTGCTCGCCGGGCGGGGTGGAACGGTGGCGCTGCACCGGGCGATCGGCACGGCCGTGCGCTATGCGGCGTACGACGAGAAGACCGACACCGGAGTGGAGTTCCCGGCCGACCGGCAGATCGCGATGGCCGAGGACACGGTCTTCGATCTCGCCTCCGTCTCCAAGCTGTTCACCTCGGTCCTCGCCGTCCAGCAGATCGAGCGCGGCGCGCTGGAGCTGGAGGCGCAAGTCACCACGTACCTCCCGGAGTTCGGGGGCGGCGGCAAGCAGGACATCACGGTGCGCCAGCTGCTGACCCATACGTCCGGCTTCCGCTCCTGGATTCCGCTCTACGCGGCGCCGACCCGCGAGGGCAAGCTCCAGCTCCTGTGGAACGAGGCGCCCGCGCATCCGCCCGGCACGGCCTATCTGTACTCGGACCTCAATCTGATCTCGCTTCAGCTCATCCTGGAGCAGCTCACGGGGCACCCGCTGGACGCCCTGCTCCGAACCGAGATCACCGCTCCGCTCGGGATGCACCGCACCCGCTACAACCCGCCCGCCTCCTGGAAGCCGAAGATCGCCGCCACCGAGGACGCGCGGCCACCGTGGTCCGGTCTCGACCGGGGTCCGGTCTGGGGCGAGGTCCATGACGAGAACGCGTACAGCCTCGGCGGGGTCGCGGGCCACGCCGGGGTCTTCGCCTGTGCCTGGGACCTCGCGATCCTCGCCCGTACGCTCCTGAACGGCGGCGCGTACGGCGGGGCCAGGATCCTGCGCCCGGAGTCCGTGGAGCTGATGTTCACCGACTTCAACACCGGCTTCCCCGGTGACTCCCACGGTCTGGGCTTCGAGCTCTACCAGCACTGGTACATGGGCGCGATGGCCACTCCGCGCACGGCGGGCCACACCGGATTCACCGGCACCAGTCTCGTCCTCGACCCGACGACCGACTCCTTCCTGATCGTGCTCGGCAACTCCGTTCATCCCGTACGTGGCTGGCGCTCCGGCAGTGGGCCGCGGGTGGCGGCCGCCGACCGGCTGGCGCGCGCGGTCGCGGTCCGGCCCCAGCGGGGGCGTACCGCCTGGTTCTCCGGCATGGCGAGCGGCACGACGGCCACGCTCACGCTGCCCCCGGTCGCGCCGGCCTCGGAGCACGGGCGGCTGCGCTGTTCCCTGTGGTGGGACACCGAGCCCGGGAGCGACGCGCTGTTCCTGGAGGCTTCGGCCGACGCGGGGGCGAGCTGGCGGCCGGTGCCCTTCACGACCGTACGTACGGGGCAGGAGCAGCGGACCCATCCGGCGGGCACGGCCACCGGCTGGTCGGGCCGGGTCTGGCACCGGCTGTCCGCGGACCTCGCCGCCTGGCGCGGCGCGGAGGTACGGCTGCGCTGGCGGTACACGACGGACCGGCGGTATGTGGGGCGGGGCGCGTACGTGGAGGGGCTGCGGGTCGAGGACGGCAGCCGTACCGTCTTCGACGAGGCGCGGCAGGGGGACGCGGACCGTATCGAGGCGTCCGGCTGGGTGACGTCCGCGGACTGACGCCACCGCCGGACCGGCTGAGGCCACCGCCGGTCCGTTCGACGCCACCGCCTGACCGGCTGACGCCACCGCCGGCCCGCCTCACGCCACCATCGGTCCGGCCGGTGACGCCGGCCGGACCGACGCCGCCCCGCGCGGCGGCCGTGCTCACCGCCCCAGCGCCGCCATCGCGGCGTTGTGGCCGGGCACTCCGCTGACCCCGCCGCCGCGCACCGCGCCCGCGCCGCACAGCAGCACGTTCGCGTGCGCCGTCTCCACGCCCCAGCGTCCTGTCCCCTCGGCGGCGTAGGGAAAGGAGAGGTCGCGGTGGAAGATATGGCCGCCGGGCAGCCGCAGTTCACGTTCGAGGTCGAGCGGGGTCTTCGCCTCGATGCAGGGGCGGCCGTCCTCGTCCACCGCGAGACAGTCGGCGATCGGTTCCGCGAGGCAGTCGTCCAGTTGGGCGAGGGTGGCGGCGAGCAGCTGCGCGCGTACGGCGTCGTTGTCTTGGGCGAACAGCCGCGCGGGGGTGTGCAGTCCGAACAGGGTCAGCGTCTGGTAGCCCTGGGCGGCGAGTTCGGGGCCGAGGATCGACGGGTCCGTAAGCGAGTGGCAGTAGATCTCGGACGGCGGGGCGCTCGGCAGCCGGCCCGCGGCCGCCTCCTGGTAGGCGGTGGCCAACTGCCCGTAGCCCTCGGCGATATGGAAGGTTCCCGCGAAGGCCTCGCGGGGATCGACGGACCGGTCACGCAGCCGCGGCAGCCGGCTCAGCAGCATATTGATCTTGAGCTGGGCGCCCTCGGCGGCGGCGGGGGGCTCCTCACCGAGGAGTGCGGCGAGGGCCTGGGGCGACGCGTTCACCAGGACCTGGCGGGCCGTCACCGTACCGCCCGCGCCGCCGTTGTCCCCGGCGCCGGTGTCCCCGCCTCCGTCGTCCGTACGGAACGAGATCTCGGCGCGCTGTCCGTCGGTGTCGATCCGGGTCGCCTCGTGCCCGGTGACGATCTCCGCGCCCGCGGACCTGGCGGCGGCGGCCAGCGCGTCGGTGAGGGCGCCCATCCCGCCGACGGGCACGTCCCAGTCGCCGGTGCCGCCGCCGATCACGTGGTAGAGGAAGCAGCGGTTCTGCACGAGCGACGGGTCGTGGGCGTCGGCGAAGGTGCCGATCAGGGCGTCGGTCAGCACCACTCCCCGTACGAGGTCATCGCTGAACCGCTCCTCGATCGCGACCCCGATGGGCTCCTCGAACAGCGTCCGCCAGGCGGTTTCGTCGCCGATCCGCTCACGCAGGGCCTCGCGGGTGGGCAGCGGCTCCGTGAGCGTGGGGAAGACCCGCTCGGCGACCCGCCCCGTCATCGCGTAGAAGTCCTGCCAGGCCGCGTACTCCGCCTCGCCGCCGGTCAGAGCGGCGAAGGAAGCGCGGGTACGCCCCTCGCCCACCAGCAGTCCGCCGCCGCCCTGCGGGGTGTACGAGGACACGGTGCGCTTGCGCACGGCGAAGCGCAGCCCCAGCTCCCGCACGATCTTCTCCGGCAGCAGGGAGACCAGATAGGAGTAGCGGGAGAGCCGTGCGTCCACCCCCGCGAAGGGCCGGCTGGACACCGCCGCGCCTCCGGTGTTTCCCAGGCGCTCCAGTACGAGAACGGAGCGCCCGGCGCGGGCGAGATAAGCGGCGGCGACCAGACCGTTGTGGCCGCCGCCCACGATGACGACGTCGTACGAGACATGTGCGGGCATGGCCCTTGGTAACACGAGGATGATCGCGAAGCCAAGGGTGCGCGGCTGCCGTGGCCGGAGGCCGACGGGTCGCCCCCCTGCCGTCCGAGTCGCCGCCCTGCCGTCAGCCGCCCCGCGCGCCGGGTTGCTGCCGGAGCGCCGCCACCTGGCGGTACAGCTCCGCCGCTTCCGCTCCCCTGCCCAGCCGTTCCAGGCAGTGCGCCTCGTCGTTGCGGCCGGCCAGGGCGTCCGGGTGGGCGGGGCCCAGGATCCGGTCACGGGCTCCCGCGACCTGGCGGTAGACGGACAGGGCCTCGGGCCAGCGGCCCAGCCAGCCCAGGCCGACGGCGATCTCCCGACGGCTGACGAGCGTGTCGGGGTGGTCGGGGCCCAGGACCCGTTCGCGGATCGCGCAGACAGCGCGGGCCTCGGCGAGGGCCTCCACCCAGCGGGCGAGCCGGCCGAGGTTGACGCCGAGGCCGTGCCGGGCCCGCAGGGTCTCGGGATGCAGCGGTCCGTGGACACGGGTTCGGTCGTCGGCCAGCGCGCGGTACAGCTCCAGGGCTTCCGCGCTGCGGCCGAGGCTGCCCAGGCTGATACCGGTCTCGTAGCGGGCGGCGAGCGTGTCGGGGTGGTCCGGGCCGAGCGCCTGAGCGCGGGCCGCGGCCACCTCCCGGTAGCCCGCCAGCGCTTCGGACCAGCGGCCCAGCCGGCCGAGCGCGTAGGCCACTTCGTACTGGGAGACCAGGGTGTCGGGATGGCCGGCGCCGAGCACCCGGGAGCGGCTCGCGGCGACCTCGTGCGCGAGCCGGTACGCGTCGTCCAGCCGTCCCAGCCTGCCGAGGTTGTACGCCAGGTTGTGACGGCAGCGCAGGGTGTCCGGATGGTCGGGCCCCATCGTGCGCTCGCGGGAGGCGAGCACCGCCGCGAACGCCTGGTGGGCCTCGAAGTGGCGGCCGAGCTGTCCCAGGACGTACGCCATCTCCTGGCGGGCGGCGAGCGTCTCCGGGTGGTCGGGGCCGAGGGTCCGCTCGCGTCCCTCGGCGACGCGGGTGAACTCACGCAGCGCGTCCGCCGTCCGCCCGGTCCTGCTGAGGGTGAACCCGACCTCGTACCGGCTGCCGAGGGTGTCCGGGTGGTCGGGGCCGAGGGTGTGTTCGCGCTCTGCGGCGACCGCCCGGTGCACCTCGCCCGCCTCCTCCCAGCGGCCCAGCCGGCCGAGGCTCAGACCGGCGTTGTGTCTGCTGGTGAGGACGGCGAGATGCTCGGGCGGCGGGGTGGGCCGCGCGGAGCCGGCGGAGGTACGGGCGGCGGCGCGCGGGTCCGCCGGGCTGGTCCACTCGCCGGTCAGGCCGGCGGTGTGGTCGGGCGGGGTGGGCCGCGGGACGGAGATGCCGGTCGCCTTGTGTCCTGTGGTCATGCCCCAGGTCCAGGACGGCAGCCGGGACTCGCTCGCCGACGGCCCGGGCACCCCGGAGAGGGATTGCGCCCGGCCCTCGTCCGGAGCGGGTACGGCCACGAAGTGGTGACGGCTCATGGCCGGGCGCGCGGCGCCGAACCTGCGCCGGAGGTCCCCCGCGTCGGCGGGCCGCTCCTCGGGCGTCTTCCCCAGCAGATCGAGGACGATCCGGTCGAAGAAGACGGGGAGGTCGGAGCGGTGTGTACGGGGCGGCTCCGGCACGGTGTCGCGGTGGCCGACCAGCACCGCCCAGGCGTCGTCCAGGTCGAACGGCGGTGCGCCGGTGGCGATCTCGTACAGCACACACCCCAGCGAGTACAGATCACTGCGGTGGTCGACATGGCCGCCGCCGATCTGCTCGGGCGACATGTAGTGCGGGGTGCCCATGGCGATGCCCGTGCCGGTGAGCCGCGAAGTGAAGCCGATGTCGTGGCCGAGGCGGGCGATGCCGAAGTCGCAGATCTTCACCGTGCCGTCGGTGAGCCGCATGATGTTGGCGGGCTTCAAGTCGCGGTGGATGATGCCCTGTTCATGCGTGTACGCGAGGGCGTCGGCGACCTGCTCGGCGATGTCGACCACATCGGGCACGGGCAGGGGCAGCTGTTTGTTGTCCTCCAGCAGCTGGCTGAGGTTGCGTCCCTCCAGCAGCTCCATCACGAGATAGAGGACACCCTCGTCCTCGCCGAAGTCATGGACGACGGTGACACCCCGGTGCTGGAGAGCCGCCGCGACCCGCGCCTCACGGCGGAACCGCTCGCGCATGATCCGGGTGAAGGAGTGGTCCTGCTGAGGTCCCAGCGGCTTGAGGCACTTGACCGCGACGCGCCGGCCGAGCGATTCGTCGCGCGCCTGCCACACCTCTCCCATCCCCCCGCGCCCGATCAGATCGAGCAGCCGGTAGCGGCCCTGGATCAGCCTGGTCTCCGCCATCGCGTGCTGTCGCCCCCGTCGCCTCGCTACGCCCTCCCCGGCCCGTCCAGTATGGCCGCCCGGCGGTGCGCAGTGCACGGGGCGGGACGGGTGCCGGGGCCTGTCCCTCTCGGAGGTCCGCCCTGGCCGGGCGGGGCCGGTCGCTCTCCTCACAGGCCGTGTTCTCGTATAGCTTCCGCCACCCGTCATATAGCAGAACGTGATGGGGTTGTGGTGGGGTTCTGCGCTTTCCGTCCAGGTGGGGCGAGTGGTCGCCAGATGTGGAGATCCAGTTGTTTGAGGCGCGGAGGAACCGGTGCGGCAGGAGTGGGAGCCGGAGGACCTGATCGAGGTCTGGACGCTTCTTGAGGACGAGGTTGTGCGGCTCCGGAACAAGACCGGGGCGAACCGGCTGGGCTTCGCTCTGTTGCTGAAGTTCTTCGAGGTCGAGGCGTGTTTCCCTGAGAGCGTGGGAGAAGTACCGGCGCCTGCGGTGGCGTACGTGGCCCAGCAGGTGAAGGTCCCGGCCGAGCAGTGGGCCTCGTACGACTGGCAGGGCCGGGCGATCACCCGGCATCGCACGGAGATCCGTACGGTTTTCGGATTCCGGGCAGGTACCAAGGAGGACCAGGAGCGGCTGGCGGAGTGGCTGGCCGCAGAGCTGTGCCCGGTGGAGCTCTCTCGGGAGCGTCTGATGGCGGCCGTGGTGGCCCGGTGCCGCAACGACCACGTCGAGCCGCCGGCCCCGGCGAAAGTACAGCGGCTGGTGGGTCGGGCGGTCACGGACTTCGAGGCCCGGTTCTGCCGCAGCAGGGTGGAGCGGATCTCGCACGCGACGCGCTCGCGCCTGGAGGACCTGGTCGCCGGTAGCGAGGACGAGACGGCCGGTGAAGGGGATGGTGAGGGCGCGGTGTCGGGCGGCGGGCGCTCGCACTTCGCCGAGTTGAAAGCCGATCCGGGGGCGCCGGGGCTGGAGAGCCTCCTGGCGGAGGTGAACAAGCTCCAACGAGTCCGGCGGCTGGAGCTGCCCGCCGACCTGTTCGCCGACGTGTCCGAGAAGCTGGTCGACGCGTGGCGGGCACGGGCGTCGAAGGAGTACCCGGCGAACCTGGAGCGGATGAAGCCTCCAAGGCGCCTGACGCTGCTGGCCGCGCTGTGCCACGTACGGCAGACGGAGATCACCGACTCGCTGGTGGACCTGTTCATCCAGCTCGTACTGAAGATCAACACTCGGGCCGAGCGGAAGGTCGACAAGGAGCTCCACGCCGAGCTGAAGAGGATTCGGGGCAAGGATGCGATGCTGCTGCGGGTCGCGGAGGCGGCGTTGTCGGAGCCGTCCGGCACGGTACGGCGGGTGATCTACCCGGTGGTCGGTGGGGAGAAGACGCTCAAGGCCCTTGCCGCGGAGGCCGCGGCGAACGAGGCCCGCTACAAGGCCCGGGTGCGTACGGTGTTGCGGTCGTCGTACTCGGCGCACTGGCGGCGGATGCTCTCGCCATTGCTGGGTGCGCTGGAGCTGAAGTGCAACAACACCTCCTACCGGCCGGTGATGGACGCGATCGAGCTGCTTCAGCGCTACTTGGAGCAGCCGCTGAAGGAGGGGGCGTTCTTCGATCCGGCGGAGAGTGTCCCGCTGGCGGGGGTGGTGCCCGAGCAGTGGCGGGCGGCGGTGGTGGATGACAAGGGCCGTGTCGAGCGCATCCCGTACGAGCTGTGCGTGCTGGTCGCGCTGCGGGACGCGGTGCGCCGGCGGGAGATCTGGGTGGTGGGGGCGAACCGGTGGCGCAACCCGGAGGACGACTTGCCCGCGGACTTCGAGGACAACCGGGACGTGCACTACGCCGCGCTGGGCCAGCCGCAGGACTCCGGCGAGTTCATCGCCGCCCTTCAAGACAGGCTCCGCATCTCGCTGGACCGCTTCGAGGGTGCGCTGGCGGAGGGGACGACGGGCGGGGTGGCGATCGTCAAAAAGCACGGCGAGCCTTGGATCAAGGTCTCCCCGCGCGGCAAGCAGGAAGAGCCGGAGTCCCTGGTGGCGATCAAGGGGGAGATCGAGCGGCGCTGGGGCACCATCGACCTGCTGGACATCCTGAAGTACGCCGAGTTCGACACCGGCTTCACTGAGGAGTTCACCTCGGTGGCGACCCGCGAGATGCTGTCGAAGGACGTGCTGCGGCGTCGGCTGCTCCTGGTCCTGTTCGGCCTGGGCACGAACATGGGTATCAAGCGGGTCGCGGTGACCGGCAAGCACGGCGAGTCGGAAGCGACGCTGCGCCGGGTGCGGCACCTGTTCGTCAACCGGACCAACATGCGCGCGGCCCTGCGGAAGCTCGTGAACGCCACCTTCGCCGTCCGAGATGAGATGTGGTGGGGCACAGGCACGGCGTGCGCCTCCGACAGCCGCAAGTTCGGCGCCTGGTCCTCCAACCTGATGACCGAGTGGCACCAGCGCTACCGCGGCCCCGGGGTGATGATCTACTGGCACGTCGAGCGGAAGTCGGTGTGTATCTACTCCCAGCTCAAGTCCTGTTCGGCCTCCGAGGTCGCCTCGATGATCGAGGGCGTGCTGCGGCACTGCACCGACATGGAAGTGGATCGGCAGTACACCGACACCCACGGCGCGTCCATCCTCGGGTTCGCCTTCGCCCACATGCTCGACTTCAAGCTCATGCCGAGGCTGAAGAACATCGGCTCCGCGAAGCTGTACCGGCCGGCGGCCGGGGAAGACGAGAAGTGGCCGAATCTGGGGCCGGTGCTCTCCACCAAGACGATCAACTGGGACCTGATCGCCCAGCAGTACGACCAGATCGTGAAGTACACCACCGCCCTGCGTCTGGGCACCGCCGAGGCCGAGCAGGTCTTGCGACGCTTCACCCGCGGAGGGCCCAAGCACCCCACCTATCAGGCGATCGAAGAACTCGGGCGGGCGGTGCGGACCGCGTTCGTCTGCGACTACCTCGCCGATGTCGAAATGCGGCAGGAGATCCACGAAGGACTGCAGGTCGTGGAGAACTGGAACTCCGCGAACAAGGACCTCTTCTACGGCAAGGACGGCGACCTGGCCGGTTCGGACAAGGAGTCCCAGGAGGTCAGCATGCTCGCGCTGCACCTGCTCCAGTCCGCGCTCGTGCACGTCAACACACTGCTGATGCAGCAGGTCCTCGCCGATGAGGAGTGGGTGGACAGGCTCACCGACGCGGATCGCCGGGCCCTGTCGCCGCTGTTCTGGACGCACGTGAACCCTTACGGCCGGTTCGAGCTGGACATGAACAGCCGCCTCGACCTGGACCTGCCCATCCGGGCGACAATGCCCGGCCCACGCACCCTGCACGATGAGGCAGCCGCGACCCCGGCGTGACACCCGGACCATTGAGCGGTGTGCATCGTGAAGTCGCAGGTCACGGGTCTGGTGTGGATGGCGAGTTGGGTACTCGTGCCGGTCGGCGGCCGATGACCATGGCGTAGATCATCGGGCAGGTCCGGCTCCGGCGGGATGCCGGGTTCGGCTGCGCCCGCGACCGGCCCCCGACTACGATCCGTCAGCAGGTCGGCACGCCGTGAGAACGCGGGAGGGCGCGCCAGGACCACCACCCCGATGTGGCAGATCGTCCAACGCATCGAGAGCCTGCAGACCGAGCATGGCCGGGCCGATACCGAGTAGCGACCGAGAGGACACTCAGTGCCCTAGCTGGGGCCTCGGTCGCTATGGGCGACCGGCTCGGGATCGGCGTCGAGCGCATCGAGCACTGCGTCGCCGTTCGCCCTCGCCCACTCGGTCAGCATGCGGATCGGATCGATCAGCGTCGCCCCGAGCGGGGTGAGCTCGTACTCGACGCGGGGCGGCACCTCGGCGTAGGCGTGGCGGCGGATGAGTCCGTGCGCCTGGAGCCGTCGGAGCGTCTGGGTGAGCATCTTGCGGGAGATGCCCCCGATCAGCTCGATCAGCTCGCCATGGCGCACCGGGCCCTCGCTGAGGCCGTAGAGCACGACCGCCGTCCACTTGTCGGCGATGAGTTCGACCGCCAGACGCGCCGGACAGTCGGCGAGAAAGGGATCACCGGGACCGAAACCGCTCATGGCGCCTAAGGTACCTGCTAGTTCCTATCGGATGCATAGCCTGGGTTCTCTCCCCCTTCCAGAGCCAGGAGAGTCATGCGCGTCATCACCCAGCAGTCGCTCGGCGGTCCCGAGGTGCTCACCATCGTGGACGCGCCCGAGCCCCGGCCCCTCCCGACCGAGGTTCTCGTCCGCGTCAAGGCGATCGGGCTGAACCCGATCGAAGCACTTCTGCGCGCCGGCGAGTTCCCCCCGCTGCTCGGCCGACCGCCGTTCGTCCTCGGCTGGGACATCAGCGGCGTGGTCGAGGAGGCGTCGACATGGCGGTTCAGGCCCGGCGACGAGGTGTTCGGGATGCCGATGTTCCCGCGGGCGGCGAGCGCGTACGCCGAGGTCGTGTCGGCGCCGGCGTTGCACCTGGCACGCAAGCCGGCATCGCTCTCGCACGTCGAGGCGGCGGCGCTGCCGGTCGTCGGGCTGACGGCGTGGCAGGGCCTCGTCGACCTCGGCGGCGTGACCGAGGGCGACCGCGTCCTGGTCCACGGCGGTGGTGGCGGGGTCGGCCACGTCGCGATCCAGATCGCGAAAGCGCTCGGCGCGCACGTGATCGCGACCGCCAGCGGGAGCAAGCGGAAGTTCGTCGAGGGGTTCGGCGCCGACGAGGTGATCGACTACACGGCGATCGACTTCACCGAGGCGGTCCGCGACATCGATGTCGTGCTCGACACGATCGGCGGCGACACCGTCGAGCGGTCGCTCGAAGTGCTCCGCCCAGGCGGTCACCTGGTGACGGCGGTCGCCGAGGAGGAGTCAGAGCTCATCGCCAAGTACGAGGCGGCCGGCATGCGCTTCAGCGGCATCGCGGTCGACCCCGATCCGGTCGCCCTGCGAGGTCTCGTCGAACTCGTCGAACAGGGCAAGCTCCGGGTCCACGTGCAGGAGACGTTCCCGTTCGAGCGCGTCGCGGACGCGCACCGGCTGCTCGACGACGGTCACCTCCAGGGCAAGCTCGTCCTCACCGTCTGATCCCGTCGTGGGGCCTCGCGTGAGCGAGGCCCCAATGAGACCCGCGCGTAATGAAAACTGCACGTCAGACGGCCTGGTGCGCGTAGGCATCAGGAAGCTCGGGCAGGTCCGGAGCGGTGGTCCATCGACAAGATCATTCGTCAGCGGGCCACTTCCCGGTTCGTCAGCACCAGCAGGGCCCGCACCAGCGCGGTCGCCCACCTCGGATCCGTGCGGACCTTGCCGAGAACTCTCCAGTTCTTCAGATGGGCGAAGCCGTGCTCGACCAGGGCCCGCACCGCGGCCAGCGCCTTGTTGGACAGCTTCTGGCCGCGGGTCAGGGGCCGGTTCCGGGCCGCCTTGTAGCCGCAGATCACTGCCGGGTCGGCGTCCGGAGGACCGTCGTCGAGGCCGATGAACCCCAGGTCGGCGATGGCGCCGAGCCCGGCGGCCCGCAGGTGGGCGGTGAGCTTGTCGTGTCGGCAGGCGGTGATCTCGGATGTGCGTCCGGGGCCGCACCGCGGAGATCCATACCAGTCGGCCGCGGTCGTCGGTGAGCGCGATCACGAGCAGGCCATGGCATTTGTGTTTGCCCGAGTAGTTCGGCCGGTTGTCCGCTCCGGTGCGACGTCGGGTGCGTATGAGGAAGCCGTCCAGCAGGACCACGCCGCCGCCCTTTCGGGCGATCAGGGCCCTCGGCGAGACCGTTGTTTTTCTTCACACCAAACTCAACTTCCGTCGGGGGCCCGTCAGTTACGGGCGCGCCCCGCGCGACTACGGACGTGCCGTGAACCGCCCGTCGCCCCGCTTGTGCAGCCAGCCGCGGTCGGCGAGCCTGGTCATCTTCGCCCGCAAAGGTTCCAGCTTGCCGCGCACCGAGGCGTCCAGACCCAGCCGCTCACCGACCGCCCTGACCTGCACCGGGCCGTCGGCCTCCCGCACGATCGCCAGGATCTTGCGGTAGTCGCCGGGCAGCGCGCCCTCCTCGGCCGCGTCGCTGCGGTGCGGGTTGAGCAGGACTGCCCGCCCGGCCACCTTCACCGATACCGGAGCGACAGCCCCGGCGTCGGCCCGGGCCTGCTCGGCCAGGCGGTTCAACACCCGCTCCGCGATCTCCAGTTCATTCCGCTCGGCCTGGATCTCTTGGAGTTGCTTGGCCAACTCCTCGGCGAGGGCGTCTAGTTCGCTCCGGCGGGCGGTGATCCGCTGCCGCTCCTGCATCCCCGCGCCCTCCCGCGTTCTCACGGCGTGCCGACCTGCTGACGGATCGTAGTCGGGGGCCGGTCGCGGGCGCAGCCGAACCCGGCATCCCGCCGGAGCCGGACCTGCCCGATGATCTACGCCATGGTCATCGGCCGCCGACCGGCACGAGTACCCAACTCGCCATCCACACCAGACCCGTGACCTGCGACTTCACGATGCACACCGCTCATTGATCCCGTTCAGTCGGGTGTCTCGGCCGAGTCGGCTGGCTCAGAGTCCTTGGCCGACGCGGGCCGCTCGATGGTGTCGTTGGTCGTAGCCCAGCTGGCCAGCAGGTTCAGGGCGTCCCGCGAGGGGGAGTGCGGCTCGGCGGTGTAGGTGAGGAGGAACTGGCTGGGGCCGTCGGGGAGCGGGAAGGTTTCGAAGGGCAGGTCGAGGTCGCCGACGACCGGGTGGTGCAGGAGTTTCACCCCGGTGGTGTGCATGCGGACGTTGTGGGCTGCCCAGCGGCGGCGGAATTCCTCGCTGCGGGTGGACAGTTCCCCGATCAGGTCGGTCAGCCGCCGGTCGTAGAGGTCGCGGCCGGCTTCGGCGCGGAGCATGGCGACCGTGTCATTGGCGACTTCGTCCCAGTGGCGGAAGAACTCGGTCGCGTGCGGGCTGAGGAAGACGAACCGGGCGTTGTTCGGCGGCCGTGCGGGGTCGGCGTAGACGGGGGAGAACAGGGCGCGCCCGAGGTGGTTGGCGGCCAGGATGTCCCCGCGGCCGCTGAGGATGAACGCGGGTGTGCCGGCCATGGAGTCCAGGACGCGCTGGACCGTGGGCCGTACCCGCTGCTGGGCCGGGCGGCGGCGTGGCGGGCGGGTCGTGCCGGCACCGCGCAGGAGGTCGAGCAGATGGATGCGTTCGGCCTCGTCGAGCTGCAGTGCTTGCGCGATGCCGTCGATGACGCCCTCGGAGACGCCGGTGGCGTTGCCGCGCTCCAGGCGGGTGTAGTACTCGCTGGAAATGCCCGCGAGGAGGGCGACCTCCTCGCGGCGCAGCCCGGTGACCCGTCGGCGCTCCCCGCCGTACAGGGGCAGTCCGGCCTGCTCGGGGGTGACCTTGGCCCGTCGCGTGCCGAGGAATTCCCGGATTTGTGCACGGAAATCCGCGCGAACGTCGCGGTTGCTACCATCTGGGTCGTTTCTGCCTGCCATGCGTTTTACTCTACGAGCGCTTCCGCCGGGGTGGGGGTCCCTGTCAGTGACCCCCTCATCAGGGACTCCCACCCCTGCGTGACATCGGGTTTTGTTGGTGGTGCACCGCTCACGGCGGTGTGGGACTGTCGATACGGACGGCGCTCGCGCCGCCGGTTTCGGCGCCCTGTGCGGCGCTCTTTGCGCTGCAGATCCCCCGCGCACAGCGGGTGCCGGATCACGGCGCCCGAAAGGAAACCCCATGAGCAAGGTCATTCTCGTCACCGGTGCCGGACGCGGTCTGGGCACGGACATCGCCCGCGAGGCCCTCACCGCCGGCCACCAGGTCGTCGCCACCGGCCGCCGCCCCGAAGGGGTCGAGAAGACCCTGGGCGGACCGCAGGACAATCTGCTGGTCACCCGGCTCGACGTCACCAGCGTGGAGGACGCCGAGGCCGCCGCGCAGGCAGCCGTCGACCGCTTCGGCCGCATCGACGTCCTGATCAACAACGCCGGGAACCTGTTCACCGGCTACTTCGAGGAGATCTCGCCCGCGCAGATGCGCCAGCAGTTCGAGACCAACCTCTTCGGCCCGATGAACGTCACCCGCGCCGTCCTGCCCGTCATGCGCAAGCAGCGCGCCGGCCACGTCATCACCATCACCTCGACCGCCGGTCTGGTCGGCATGGAGTTCACCTCAGCCTACGCCGCCTCCAAGTTCGCGGCAGAGGGCTGGATGGAGTCCCTGCGCTACGACGTCGAGCCGTACAACATCCACACCACGATCGTGGAGCCCGGCTACTTCCGCACCGAGTTCCTCGTGGAGGGCTCCACCACCTGGCCCGAGCTGTCCATCGACGACTATGCGCCGCGCACCGCCCCTCGGATCGAGGGCATGAAGAGCATGAACGGCCAGCAGCCCGGCGACCCCGCCAAGCTCGCCCGCGCCCTGCTGACCATCGCCGGCCAGGACAAGCCGCTGCTGCGCTTCGTCGCCGGTGCGGACGCCATCGAGGCCGCCGAGGCCAAGGCGACGGAGCTCCTCGCCCAGGCCCGGGCGTCCCGCGAACTGGGCGGCGACCTCGGCCACGACGACGCCCACGCCTGACCCACCAGCCCCGCACCTCGGCTGACGCGCAGGACCGCGCCCGGTGCGTTTCCACAGCACGGAGAGAGTCACCATGCCCCTGAAAGGCGAGTACGAGCCGAGCAAGGCACAGTTTGTACGTGACCAGGTGGAGCTGTACGAAAGCTCCGGCGGCACGCAGGGAACGACGCTCCAGGACCTTCCCGTCGTCATCCTGACTACCCTGGGCGCGAAGAGCGGCAAGATCCGAAAGACACCCGTCATGCGCGTGGAGCGTGACGGCTCCTACGCCGTCATCGCCTCCATGGCCGGAGCGCCCACCCACCCGGTCTGGTACCACAACGCGGTGGCCGAGCCCCGGGTCGAGCTCCAGGACGGCCCGGCGCGCCAAGACATGCTGGCCCGCGAGGTGACCGGGGACGAGAAGGCCCTGCGGTGGGCCCGGGCCGTAGAGGCCTTCCCCGACTACGCCGAGTACCAGACAAGGACAGACCGTGAGATTCCGGTCCTGGTTCTGGAGCCGGCACCCCACGCGCACTGACCCGGCGCAGAGCGTCGGATCCCACCTGGCGGCTGCCGACTCCCATCCCCTGTGGTCGGCCGGTACGCACCCGGCTCGCCCGGATGAAGCACATCAGGGACGACCACGCCATCCGTCCTCGGCAGCCTGACCTACTGCCCGTCCCAGCCACCGCCTACCAGGGAACGAGAACCCGATGGAGCTCCTGAAGAAGCCGGCCACCATGAAGCTGCCCGCGCAGTGGTTCACCGGTGATGCCTATGCCGACGTGATCTACCGCGGCGAGGAGCCGTCCCGTGCCCGAGCGAACACGGTCCGCTTCACGCCCGGCGCCCGGACCGCCTGGCACAGCCACGGCCTCGGCCAGACGCTCTACATCGTCGAGGGCATCGCCCTGATCCAGTCCCGCGGCAACAAGATCATCGAGGCCCGCCCCGGCGACGTCGTCTGGACCCCGCCGGGCGAGGAACACTGGCATGGCGCGGCACCCGACCAGTTCATGACCCACCTCGCCCTGTGGGAGACCGACGAGGTCTCCTGGCTCGAACACGTCAGCGACACCGAGTACGGCGGAGTGCGGAGCAGCGGACGGGGCTGCGGGCATGGCTGAGACGCCGCAGACCGCCGAGCGGGGGACCGGCCCTCACCTAGGCCGCCCCGCTCTTCGGCGAGAACCTCGCCCGATAGTCCAGCTGGGCGGCGGTTGCCCGGACAGCGGGCCTGCCGCACGGCACTGATCATTTAAGGAGTGCGCGGTAAAGCACGCAGGAGAGCGCATCCCTTACCCCGTACGTCTGGAGAAGAGGACAACCCCATGGCTTCGAAACTGACCGGCACCGTCGCGCTCGTCACCGGCGCGAGCAGCGGTATCGGCGCCGACACCGCCCGCCGACTCGCCGAACAGGGTGCCACGGTCGCTCTGGTGGCCCGCCGCAAGGACCGCCTGGAAACGCTGGCCGACGAGATCACCCAAGCCGGCGGCTCCGCGCTCGTGGTGGAGGCGGACATCACCGACCGTAACCAGGCCGAAGGAGCCGTGCGGCAGACGGTCGAACGGTTCGGGCGGCTGGACATCCTGGTCAACAACGCCGGGCTGATGCTGCTGGGACCGGTCGTCGGCGCGGATCCCCAGGAGTGGGAACGCATGATCGCCGTCAACGTCCAGGGCCTGCTCCACACCACCCACGCGGCCCTGCCGCACCTGCTCAAGGCCGCTGAGGAAGGGCCGCGGCAGGTCGCCGACATCGTCAACGTCAGCTCGATCGCCGGCCGCCAGGCGTGGGCAAACTACGGGGTCTACAACCTCACCAAGTTCGGCGTGAACGGGTTCACCGAGTCGCTGCGGCAGGAGCTGGCCGGCCGGCATGTACGGGTGGGTGTCCTGGAGCCCGGTGCCGTCGACACCGAGCTGCTCTCGCACAACAACGACACCATCCGCGCCGAGATCCTCGACCCGTTCAACGAGCAGCACGAGCGCCTCGTCCCCGCGGACATCGCCGACGGGATCACCTACATGGTGACCCGGCCCCGGCACGCGGCGATCGCCGAACTCTGGGTCATGCCCACCGACCAAGCCTGACCACGTACACCACACCACCACGAAGAGGGAGTACCTGATGAAGCACGTATCGCTGGGCGGACTGGACGTCTCGCGCATCGGCCTGGGAGCCATGACCATGGCCGGCACCTACACCACCGGCGCAGGGCTCGACGACACCGAATCGATCCGCACCATCCACCGCGCGCTGGACCTCGGGGTCACCCACATCGACACCGCCGAGATCTACGGCCCCTTCCACAGCGAGGAAATCGTCGGCAAGGCCATCAAGGGCCGCCGCGACGACGTTGTCGTGGCGACGAAGTTCGGTCTCGTCTCCCACGCCGGCGACGGCCCCGGTGTCGTCGACAGCAGCGCCGCCAACGTGAAGGCAGCCGTCGAGGGCTCACTCAAGCGCCTCGGCACCGATCACATCGACCTCTACTACCAGCACCGCGTCGACCCGGACACCCCCATCGAGGAGACCGTCGGCGCGCTGGCCGAGCTGGTCGCCGAAGGCAAGGTGCGCCACATCGGCCTCTCCGAGGCCGGCCCGCAGACGATCCGCCGTGCGCACGCCGTGCACCCGGTGGCCGCGCTGCAGACCGAATACTCCCTGTGGACCCGCGACGTCGAGGCCGAAATCCTCCCGCTGCTGCGCGAACTCGGCATCGGATTCGTGCCCTACTCACCGCTCGGCCACGGCCTGCTGACCGGGCAGATCCGCACCGTCGACGACTTCGCCGACGACGACTGGCGCAAGACCAACCCGCGCTTCACCGGCGAGAACTTCCAGCGCAACCTGGCGATCGTCGACGAAGTACAGGCCATCGGCGCCGAGATCGGCGCCACCCCGGCCCAGACCGCACTGGCGTGGATTCTCACCCGTGGCGACGACATCGCCCCCATCCCCGGAACCCGCCGGGTCTCGCGCGTCGAGGAGAACACCGCCGCCGACGGTATCGAGCTCACCGCAGCGCAACTCGACCGCCTCAACAACCTCACACCGGCCGCAGGCGAACGCCACGACGAGGCGAACATGGCCAGCATCGACCGCTGACCGCGCGCCGCACCCCAACACGGAGGTCGCCCCTACCCGGCTCAACCCCTGCGCTCGCCGAGCGCAGGGGAAGGCCCCGTTCTCCTATAGCTACGGCCGGCACCGGCACCGGCCGCGGCCCGCGTGAGCATGTTCTGCTCGCCAACGACTCTCGACCCAGGCGGCGCGAAAGGGGAGCATCCGCGACTGCCCCCCTTTCTCACAAACGGTCCTTTGCCCGAGCAAGATCAAAGACGGCGTCTCAGTGATCGCGCACTGGCGGTTCGGTTCGCAGAACTCGTTCTCACTCAAAGGTGGGTTCGGGGTACTTCTGAGAATCGTTTGTGACAGCATCCGGTGCCGTGACGGTCCCTCAAGAAGCCTCCCCGAGCGACGCGGACGACGTCGAGCGCCACCCCTGCCCGCGCTGTCGGGCCGAACCCGGCTCGCCGTGCCGCTCGCGCTCCGGCGCGGTCGCCGGCACCTACCACACCGGCCGCTTCACAAAGGTGCCCCGGCTCGCCAAGCTCCTGCGGGTGCCCACCCCCGCCGACCGCGGTCCTGGCCAGCCGTGGCGCCCCGGCACCCCGGTGCCGCTCGCCCTGGCGCCGGACACCCCGAGTGCCGACATCCGCATCGGGTACGCGCGGTGCTCGACGCTCACCCAGGAACTCCAGTCCCAGCTCGACGCCCTCGCCAAGCACGGCATCCCGCGGGACAAGGTGTTCTCCGAGAAGATCAGCACCCGCGTACGGGTCCGGCCCCGGTTCGAGGCCGCGCTCGCCCTCGCCCGCCAGATCAAAGCCCACGCCCCACACTGCCGCGTCATCTTCACCGTCTACGAGATGAAGCGCCTGGGCCGCGACGCCGCCGAACTCACCGCGCTCGCCGACCACCTCACCGCCCACGGCCTGGTCCTGGAGATGCTCGCCGGACCCCTGCCCGGGATGTACGACCCGAGCGGGCCCGGCCGCCTGCTGTTCGCGTTCTTCGCAGCGATGGCCGAGACCGAGCGGGAGAACATCCGGGAGTCGACCCTCGAAGGACTCGACGCGGCGGCCCGCAAGGGCAAGCACGGCGGCCGACCACCCGTGATCACCGACGACATGCTGCACACCGTGCTCCGCCGCCAGGCGAACGGCGAGTCGGTCGAACAGATCCAGCCCGACCTGATCATCCCCACCGGCAAGCGCAAGGGCCAGGCTCCCAGCGTCGCGAGCATCTACCGCGCGCTCGCCGAGCACGAGAAGAAGGAGGCGTACCCGGAGGCCATCGAGACAGCGCACGCCGACTTCGTCGCCCTCCAGCAGCGCGACCACAGCCCCGCGTAGTTACTCAGCGCTACATGACGGATGGCGGCAGCTATACGAGAACACGGCCTCACAGAAGTGTGCGGGCTCCCGCGCCGGACGCGAAGGAGCCCACGCGCGTGGCTGTCCTTCGCACGCCCGGAATGGCGTGCGCCCGGAATGGTGCGCGCCGGCGCCTGCCGGGCGAACCCGCGCCCGGCGTAGCACGATGGCTGCATGCTGCTGGCACCGCTCGCCCATGTCTCCCGGGAGGTCGCCGAGACGTCGGCCAGGTCCCGGAAGATCTCCCTGCTGGCCGGACTCTTCCGTACGGCCGGTCCCGAGGACGTGCCCGTCGTCATCCCCTATCTGGCCGGGCGGCTGCCCCAGGGCCGGATCGGGGTCGGCTGGAACGCCCTGAAGGACCCGCCCCCGGCGGCGGACCGGGCCACGCTGACCGTGCACAAGGTCGACGACACCTTCAGCGCCCTCGCGGCCGTCGCGGGCCCCGGCGCGCAGGGCGAGCGCCGACGGCTGGTGCAGGAACTGCTGGGCGCGGCCACCGGCGAGGAGCAGCGCTTCCTGGTGGGGCTGATCTCCGGCGAGGTGCGCCAGGGAGCACTGGACGCCGTCGCCGTGGAGGCGCTCGCGGAGACCTCGGGCGCCGCCGCCGGCGCTGTCCGGCGGGCGGTGATGCTGGCCGGCTCGTTGCAGCGGGTGGCCGAGCGGCTGCTCGCCGACGGCCCGTATGTGCTGGAGGAGTTCCAGCTGACCGTGGGCCGGTCCGTACTGCCGATGCTCGCGCAGAGCGCCGGAGGTGTCACGGAGGCGATCGGCCGGCTCGGGAACTGCGCCGTCGAGGAGAAGCTCGACGGCATCCGGGTGCAGGTGCACCGGGACGGCTCCACGGTACGGATCTTCACCCGCACGCTCGACGACATCACGGACCGGCTGCCCGAGGTCACCGCGGTCGCGCGGGGACTGGACGGCGACCGCTTCGTGCTGGACGGGGAGGTCATCGCGCTGGACGAGGAGGGCAGGCCCCGGCCGTTCCAGGAGGTCGCGGGCCGGGTCGGCTCACGTACCGATGTGCGCTCGGCCGCCGCGGCGGTGCCGCTCTCCCCCGTCTTCTTCGACATCCTCGCGGCCGACGGCGAGGATCTGCTCGATCTGCCGTGCGCGGACCGGTACGAGGCGCTGGCCCGGCTGGTGCCGGAGCCGATGCGGGTGCGGCGGATCGTCGTCGCCGGCCGGTCCGACGACAGCGGACGCGCCGCCGAGGAGTTCTTGCGGGACACCCTGGAGCGGGGGCACGAGGGGGTGGTGGTCAAGGGACTCGACGCGCCGTACAGCGCGGGCCGGCGCGGCGCGGGGTGGCTGAAGGTGAAACCGGTGCACACCCTGGACCTCGTGGTGCTGGCCGCCGAGTGGGGCCATGGCCGGCGCACCGGCAGACTCTCCAATCTGCATCTGGGCGCGCGGCGGCGGGACGGCTCGTTCGTGATGCTCGGCAAGACCTTCAAGGGGCTGACGGACGCGATGCTGGAGTGGCAGACCGAGCGCCTGGGGGAACTGGCGGTCCGGGACGACGGCTTCACCGTGACCGTACGTCCTGAACTGGTGGTCGAGATCGCCTATGACGGGCTACAGCGGTCGTCCCGCTATCCGGCAGGGGTGACGCTGCGCTTCGCCCGGGTGATCCGTTATCGCGAGGACAAACCGGCGGCGGAGGCGGACACGGTCGGGACGGTGCTGGCGGCCCACGGCCGGGACGCGGGACCACAGGACTGAGCGTGTCGGGCCGCGCCGGACGTGCGGTGCCTCGGTCTTTGCAGGTCGCCTCGGTCTTTACGAGTCGCCGCGGGTCCTTACGAGTCGCCGCGGGTCCTTGAGGGCCCGGGACCGGCACCGCGCCGGTCCCGGGATCCGCGCCGCTACTGGGCCGTGCCGCGCGGGACGACGGTCGAGAGCACCGTCGGCAGTGCGTGCCAGTCCGCCGAGATCAGGCTGGCGTTCCGCTGGGCCAGCAGCGTCAGCCGGTCGCGGGCCTGCTGCTCGGTGGGGCTGGTGCCGTCGATGGCGGGCGCCACGTTGTGCGCGTCCGTCATCAGCAGGAAGTAGTGGCGCTGGTCGTACCAGGCGGTGTCGAAGCCGCTGGCCGCGTAGCCGGAGGCGTCGCCGTCGAAGAAGACGAACCAGGGCCTGATCGACGCGTCCGCGTACCGGGTGCGGGGATCGCCGGCCGCGACGCCGTGGACGGCGGGGAAGGCCGCTGCCTCGCTCAGCCGTCCTGCTGCCTTGAGGTCACGCAGATAGGTGGCGTACTCACGGTCGGTCCACAGTGTGTCGAGCGGGTTCTGCTCCTCGACCGTGCCGGGGATGAGCTCGACGATGAACTTGCCGGCCAGCTGCGCGCGGGTGGGCCAGGCGCCGGCCTGGGCGGCCTGGTCGAGGTCGCTGTGACCGCCCACCAGGTCGGCAGGGCGGTAGAGCGCGTCGCCGAGCTTACTGCCGAGCAGCGCGTCGAGGGCGGCGGGGCCGCGTCCCGACTTTCCCTGGAATCCGTCCTTCAGCTCGATCTTGAGGACGATGGGGCGGTGGCCCTGGTTGGCGTCGTGCCAGGCTCTGATGTCGGCCAGGCAGCCGGCCAGATCGCGGTTCTGCGCACCGGTGCGCAGCCCGCTCGCGTTGGCGGCGTTCACGCAGTTGTTGTCGTTGCCGATCGGATTGTCGTGCGACACACGCCAGGAGGCGCCGAACACATTGGTCCATACGTCGAGTTCGAGCATTCCGGCACCGGAGTCCAGCGCGTCCGCGAAGTAGGGGAAGGTGGTCTTCACGTACGCGTTGTGGACACCGACCCCGGTGGTGGAGGAGTACGGCAGCTGAGCGGGGTCGGCGGCGTGGGCCGGGGTGGTGACGAGAGCGAGCACTGCGACGGCACCGGCCGCCACCGTGGTGCGAAGGAGCTTTGCCATATTCCTTGTTCCTCCCGTTGCGCATGTCTTGGGCATGTCAACCGTGGAGGAGCGTAAAGGAGTTCGGTGACGCGCGGGAGGACGCGAGCTTACGTAACTGATCACGCAAGCGACCAGCAGGGGGCGGCCGGCGCGGCGCGGCCGCCGGACAGCGAGCAGCGCGCCCCGCCGCTTGCTCGCGGCGGGGCGCGCTGCTCGCTCCGGTGGAAGCGGGGCTAGGTCGTGTCCGCAAAGTAGCGCCGTCCGCCCGGAGGGCGGGGCCGACGGCGTTCGGTGCGTGCGATCGCAAGGCGGAGGATCATTCGTGTACTGGATGTACTCGGATGATTCCGACAACGCGGCGAGCGTGCGTGCCGGGCGTCGTCGGCCAGGCGAAACTTTGCGGACACGGCCTACAGCGGTGCTCTACGGAAGCTGTTCCTCGATGGCCGCGCGGCCCCGCTCGGCCAGTCGCCGCCGGGCCCACTCGATGGTGTCCGGAGTGAGATCGCGGCCGGAGGCCAGCGCGAGATCCTCGGCCGTGACCTCGTCATATGCGCCGGTGTGCAGCAGCCGGTCCGGGGTCACGTTCTCGCGCTCCGGCCGCGCATCGGACTGTGCGTTCATGCCGCCTCCTCGTTCGTCCGGTGTTCGCCATTCTCGTTCCCGCCCACCGCCGCCGCATCCGCTGTATCCCGCGCCCGCCGGACCTCCCGGCCGTTACCCGCCGGTACAGCGCACCTGGTCAGCCGGGGTCCGGGGAGGGGCGGAGCCGGGAGGCGGACTGCCGTCCGAGAAGTTCGGCGAGGCCCCGCCGGGTGGCCGCCAGCACCACCCGGTCCCGGGGATGCAGGACATAGCCGGGGTGCAGATCCCATACGAGCCCCGCGGGCCGCCGCTCCTCGCGGTCCAGCCGGGTGTCCGCCAGATCGGGCACCCGCTCCCCCGGGCCCGCGGTGTCCAGCGCGATCACCCGCCAGGCGCCGGGACGGAACACCTCCGCGATCGTGCGCCCTTCGAGCCGCGGATGGCCCGCCACATCGATGGCGGCGACCAGCAGCACCTTGCGCTCCACCGGGATGGCCCCGAGGATCTGACGCCCCATCATGGCGATGGCGAAGGCCGGGGCCGCCAGGGTGGACACGCTGCGGCTGCGGGTGAGCGCCCCGGGGTGAGCGGCGCGCAGGGTGCGGTAGACGGCGGTCGCGAAGTCGTCGTCGTACACCCGCAGCGCCACCCGCAGCCCGGGAGCGACGGAGCGCGCGTACAGCGCGGCTTCGAGATTGGTGGTGTCGACGCTGGTGAGGGCGAGCAGCGCGTGCGCCCGCTCGATCTTGGCGGCCTCCAGCACGCCCTCCTGGGTGACATCGCCCAGGACGGTCGGTACCCGCAGGCTGCGCGCGAGCGCGATGCCGCGCGCCTCGGGGTCCTCCTCCACACACACCACGGGAATGCCCAGCTCCCGCAGCCGCACCAGCACCCGACTGCCGATCTTGCCGAGTCCGAGCAGCACGACATGGCCGGAAAGACCGCGCGGCGGCCTGCGCAGCGCCGACGCCGTACGGAAGGTCCCAAGGGCCTCCAGGACGGCCGCGAGCACCACGGGCAGCAGCAGAAGTCCGGCGACTCCGGAGAGGAGTTGCAGGATCTGCCGGCCGGCGGGCTCTCCGACCGCCGGATCGCCGATGCCGAAGAGGTCGAGCAGCGTGAGGTACGTGGCACGGAGCGGACCGGCGTCGGTGGCGAGTGTGGCGGCGACGGCCAGGGCGAACACGGCCGCGAGGATCCCGGCGAACGACCAGCGCAGCCGGCGGGAGAACAGCGAGCCCAGCGGGGCGCCGCGGCCGGCCAGCCGGCCCAGCGGCAGGTCGGGCCCCGCGTGGGACACGGCCTCCAGGACCACGGTGCCCCGCCCGGTGGCGGCGGCCGCGCTCGCCTCGTCGGGCAGCAGCCGCGGCCCGTCCTGCCCGCTGTTGTCCGAACCCTCCTCGCCCGCCGGGTCGTTGGTGGTGGCCGAGAGCAGGGCCAGGGTGCACAGCCCGGGGTCGGCCACCTCGCCGGGTCCTGGCGGGTTGCGCTCCACGGCCCGCAGCAGCAGGCCGTCGGCCCTGACCACCTTGCTGGTACCGGCGACGGCGGTGGCGGCGAGGGCCGGGGCCGCGGTGTCTGCGTCCGAGAGGACGGTGGTGGAGGCGTCCAGGGCCGCCGTGTCGAGCCCGGGGACGGCGACGGCGGCTGCCTGGTCGAGCAGCTCCTCCAGATGCTGGCCGAGTTTGCGGTTGTAGAGCCGGATGACCAGGCGCAACTGGGGATTGAGCCGGCGGGCGGCGAGTGCGGCCCGGATGTTGATGTCATCGTCGTCATGGACGAGGGCGAGCGCGGCCGCCTCCGCCACCCCCGCGTCCACGAGCACGTCCTCGTCGAGTTCGAGTGCCTCCAGGACGCGCGGGCCGTCCGCTCTCCCCGGCCCGTCACCGGCCGGGCCCGGCGCGGCGATGGCCGTACGGACCATGGCGGCGGACATCCGTCCCAGGAAGGTGGAGGCCCTGCCCCGTCCTGCGAGCGGTGCGGGCGGCAGGCGGGAGGCGCGTACGGGCGGCACGACCAGCACGACCTGTTCGCCGTAGACGTCGCGCAGCTCGCCCGCCAGCCGGTGGGCCAGCGTGTCGTCGCCGCAGACGACCATGTGGCCCGCCGGAAAGCCGTGGGGTAGTTGGTGAGGAAGTGAAGACACCGCACCAGTGTGCCGAACGGATGCCCGGACAGAACACAGCTGCCCCGGCCATGATCGAGCGCCGGGGCAGCTGATGTCCTGTCATATACGCACCTGTCATATACGCACCCGACAGGCAGATCTGAACCTCTGTCAGGTCTTGGATACGGAGTAGGAGTGAGCTCCCACGCCGGCCAGTGCGCCCTTGTCGACGATCAGGTACTCGTCGCGCAGGGGGGTGCCGGCGAACCAGGACTCCAGTATCTCGCGGGTTCCCGCGGCGTAGCGGGCCTGGGCCGAGAGCGAGGAACCGGAGATGTGCGGGGTCATCCCGTGGTGCGGCATGGTCCGCCAGGGGTGGTCGGCGGGTGCGGGCTGCGGGTACCAGACATCGCCCGCGTAGCCGGCGAGCTGTCCGCTGCGCAGGGCGCGGTCGATGGCGTCGCGGTCGCAGATCTTCGCGCGGGCGGTATTGATGAGATAGGCGCCGCGCTTCATGGTGGCGAGCAGTTCGTCGCCGAAGAGTCCCTCCGTCTCGGGGTGGAGGGGCGCGTTGATGGTGACCACATCGCAGTGCGGGACCATGTCGGCCGTACTGGCGTGCCAGGTGAGCCCGAGCTCCTGCTCGACGGACTCGGGGAGCCGGTGCCGGTCGGTGTAGTGGAGCCCCACGTCGAAGGGGGCGAGACGGCGCAGGACGGCGAGGCCGATACGGCCCGCGGCGACCGTGCCGACCTGCATGCCCTCCAGGTCGTACGAGCGGGAGACACAGTCGGCGATGTTCCAGCCGCCGTCCAGGACCCACTGGTGCGAGGGGAGGTAGTTCCGCACCAGCGACAGCGTCATCATCACGACATGCTCGGCGACGCTGATGCTGTTGCAGTACGTGACCTCGGCGACGGTGACGCCCTTGGCGATGGCGGCGTCGAGGTCGACATGGTCGGACCCGATGCCCGCGGTGATGGCGAGCTTCAGGTTCTCGGCCTTCGCGATGCGCTCTGCCGTCAGATAGGCCGGCCAGAACGGCTGCGAGATGACCACATCGGCGTCCACCAGCTCCCGGTCGAAGACCGATCCGTCCCGGTCCTTGTCGGAGGTGACAACCAGGGTGTGGCCGCGGGACTCCAGGAAGTCACGCAGGCCCAGTTCACCGGAGACGCTGCCCAGGAGATGCCCGGGCGTGAAGTCGGTCCCCTGCGGGGTCGGGGTGGTCTGGCCGCCCGGGTAGTGGTCGATACGTGGAAGGTCGTCACGGGCGTAGGACTTCGGGTACCCGTCCACCGGGTCGTCGTACAGCACACACAGCACCTTTGCCATGACTGCGGCTCCTCATCCGTTACTGCGGGAAGGTGCCTCCACGGTCCTCGGGGCTGGTGCCCGTGGTCAAAATGAACCTTTCTATGTCGGGATAGAGCCCGGCTATCCGCGAGCGCCCGGCGGGGCCACCGGGTGCAGATATGTGGCCAGGAGCTGGTCGAGCGCTTCCCGTACGCCCGCTTCCCTGGCAATCTCCAACAGGGCTCTGGCCAGCACGGGTTCGGGACTGCGGTCGGCGATGACCAGGCCCACCCGCGGCCCGTGCGCCGGATTCTCCAGCGGGACCACACGCATACCGTCGGGGACACCGAACATATGCAGCCAGGCGTGCGAGATCACGCTCGACCAGTGGCCCGCGGTCAGATGCGCGTACAGGCCGGCCACGGAGTCGGTCTCGATGGCCGGGGTCACGGCGGCCACTCCGTCAGCGGCGAAATACTCGTCCATAATACGGCGGTTGCGCATTTGCGGCGACAGCAGGCACAGCGGCAGCGCCGCGATCCGTGCCCAGCGGGCCACCGGCTGTCCGGCCATCGGACCGTCGTGCGGGGTGAGCAGCAGATAGCGCTCCTCGTACAGCGGGGTCCTGCGGACCTGGCCGAGGCTCTGGTCGTCGAGGTAGGTGAGCGCGATGTCGAGTTCGAACGCGGCCAGCCGCTGGGTGATCTCGCGCGAGGAGAGGGACTCCAGCGAGACGCGCGCCCGTGGGTGCCGTTCGACGAACGGTGTGGTGAGCAGCGAGGCGGCGGTGAGCGCGGTGGGGATGGCACCGAGCCGCAGGGTGCCGGCGAGACCGTCGCGCATCGCGGAGAGTTCATGGCGCAGCGCGTCGCGCTCGGCGAGGATGCGGTGCGCCCACAGCAGCACACGTTCGCCCTCGGGCGTCAGCCCTTCGAAGCGGCGGCCGCGCCGGACGATGGGGACGTCCAGCTCGTGTTCCAGTTTGCGTATCGCCGCGGAGAGCGACGGCTGCGACACATAGCAGGACGCCGCGGCCCTGGCGAAGTGCCGTTCCCTGGCGAGCGCGACCAGGTACTCCAGCTGACGCAGCAACATCGTGTGCTCCCCTGCTCTGTCTGCCTCCCGGCCCTGGTCGGGCCCGTGGCACCGGTGGATCTTCCGGTACGGGTCTCACAGGGCGACGAGGGTGACCTCGGTGGCCTTGACGCTGGTCCAGACGGACACGCCGTCGGCCAGGCCGAGTTCGGCGGCGGCCTCGGGCGTGATCTCGGCGACCAGGTCGGGCGCCTCGTCCGAGGTGATCAGGACACGCAGCCGGCTGCCGAGGGCGGTGATCTCCCGGACCGTTCCCCGCCAGACATTACGGGGGCTGCCGCCGGGCCGGTCCCGGTGTACGGACACGGCCTCCGGGGCGATGATCGCGAGGGCCGCGGAGCCGTCGGCTGACGGCTCCGCGACGACCAGCCGCCCGCCCGCGGTGAGGTCGAGCCCGTCGGGGCCGAAGGTGCCGGGCCAGGCGTTGCGGCCGAGCATCCGGGCCACCCACGGGGAGCGCGGGTTGCGGGTCACTTCGGCGGGCGGGGCGTCCTGGAGGGCGCGGCCGTCGTCGAGTACGAGAACCCGGTCGGCCAGGGAGATGGCCTCGACCGGGTCGTGGGTGACGATCAGGCAGACGCCGCCGAAGCTGTCCAGATGGCCGCGCAGGGTGTGCCGTACCTGAGCGCGGGTCGTCTGGTCGAGGGCGGCCAGGGGCTCGTCCAGGAGCAGCAGCCGCGGCCGGGCGGCGAGCGCGCGGGCCAGCGCGACACGCTGCGCCTGGCCGCCGGAGACCTGGTGCGGCTTGCGGTGGGCGAGATGGCCGACGCCCAGCCGGTCGAGCCACTCCTGTGCGGTACGGCGGGCCTCGCCGCGCCCGACGCCGTGGGCGCGCAGTCCGTAGGCGGTGTTGGAGAGGGCGCTGAGATGCGGGAAGAGCGCGCCGTTCTGCGGAACCCAGGCGACGCCGCGGCGGTGGGGAGGGAGCGAGGTGACATCCAGGTCGCCGAGGCGGAGGTCGGCGTGGGCGCGCGGGGTCAGTCCCAGGAGGGCGCGCAGCAGGGTGGTCTTTCCCGCGCCGTTGGGGCCGACGACGGCGATGGTGGTGCCTGGTTCGGCGTCCAGGGTGAGCCGGTTGAAGCCGGTGACCTCGGCGTGCAGCCGCCAGCGCTCCGGCGCGGCCGCCGGCCCGGCCGGGCCGGTGCCGGTGCCGGCGACAGTCACGGCCCGGGCGGCCGACGCCGTTTCGGGATCGTCCGGCGGATGGCCGGCGTCCGGTGGGCGGCCTGCGCTGCCGACGGGCCCGCTGGTCCAGCGGCCGCGCAGGGCGATCAATACGGCCATGGCGATGGCGAGCAGCAGCAGCGAGACGGAGGTGGCGGCCTCCGGGGAGTTCTGGAGCAGCAGGTAGACCTGGAGCGGAAGGGTCTGGGTGGTGCCGGGGAGATTGCCGGCGAAGGTGATCGTGGCGCCGAACTCACCGAGGGCGCGCGCCCAGGTCAGCGCGGCGCCGGCGGCCAGCCCGGGGGCGACCATGGGGAGGGTGACGGTGAGGAACACCCGGAGCGGAGATGCGCCGAGCGAGGCGGCGGTCTCCTCGTAGGCGGGGCGCAGTCCGGCGAGGGTTCCTTCGAGGCTGATGATGAGGAAGGGCATCGCGACGAAGGTGGCCGCGACCACGGCGCCCGAGGTGTGGAACGGCAGGGTGATGCCGAAGGTGTTCTCCAGCCAGGGGCCGAGCAGTCCGCGGCGGCCGAAGCCGAGCAGCAGCGCGACTCCGCCGACGGTGGGCGGCAGCACCATCGGCAGCAGGACCAGCGAGCGCACGAGGGTCTTGCCGGGGAACCGGACGCGGGCCAGCAGCCAGGCCAGCGGCACCCCGAACAGCAGGGAGAGGCCGAGCGCCCAGAAGGAGACCAGGAGCGACAGCTTCAGCGCCTCGACGACGGCGGGGTCGGTGAGATCCGCGCCGAGGTGGCCCCAGGACGTACGGGCGAGGATGCCGATCAGGGGCAGCAGCAGAAACGCGATGGCGAGCAGGGCGGGCAGCACCAGGGCGACGGGAGCGCCGGTCCTGCCGGTGCGGATGCGAGAGCGTCTCATCTGGGGTTCCTGGGCTCGGCAGTCCGGGGCGCGGGCGGATCAGGACGGCGGTGCGGTCAGGGGCTGACCGGTCCTGCGACCCGGCCGGCCCCTTCCCTCGCACCGGGGGTGTTACGGCTGCTGGAATCCCGCGGCCTGCAGGATCTTCTGCGCCTCGGGGCCGCTGAGCCAGGCCACGAAGGCCGCGGCGGCGTCGGCGTTCTTGGACGACTTCAGGGTGGCGGCCGGGTAGGCGGCGATGGCGTTCTGCGCGTCGGGGATCTCGACGGCGTCGACCTTGTCAGGAGCGCTCTCGGCGTCGGTCTCGTAGACGATGCCCGCGTCGGCCTCGCCCAGCTCGACCTTGCTCAGGACGGCGCGGACGTTCGGCTCCTCGGACACCGGCTTCACATTGATCTTCTGCGCGTCCAGCACCTGCTTGCTGTAGCGGCCGACGGGGACCTCGGGCGCTGCCAGTACGACCTTCAGATCCGGATCGGCGAGGTCCTTGAGGTTCTCGATCTTGTCCGGGTTGCCCTCACCGGTGGCGATCACCAGACGGTTCTTGGCGATAATCGTCGGGGTGCCGGTGTCGGCCTTCAGCCCGTCCATGGTCTTGGTGTCGGCGGTGACCAGCGCGTCGGCGGGGGCGCCCTGCTCGACCTGCGCGGCCAGCTCCTGCGAACCGGCGAAGGAGAACGTCAGCTTCGTGCCGGGGTTCTCCTTCTCGTAGGCGGCGCCCGCCGTCGTGAACACATCGGTCAGCGACGAGGCGGCCAGCACGGTCAGGTTCGCCTTGGTGGCACTCGCCGACCCGCTCGGGGAGCCGGTCACCTTCTCGCTGTCGTCGTTGCCGCCGCAGGCGGCCAGCGGCACAAGAAGAGCTGCGGTCACGAACGCGGCGGCGGCGCGGCGGGTGAAGGCGGAAGACATCAGGGTGGACTCCTTGGCAGTGCGGGCCCGGGGAGGGCGCGCGAGCGGTCAGACGCGGTCGATGTGCACGCTGGTGGACTTCACGCGGGCGGTGGCCTGCATGCCGACCTCCAGTCCCAGTTCCTCGACGGCTTCCCTGGTCAGCAGGGAGACCAGCCGGTGCGGTCCCGCCTGGATCTCCACCTGGGCCGCGACATCACCGAGCTTGACGGCGGTGACGATGCCCGGGAACGCGTTACGGGCCGAGGTGTACGAGACCTCTTCCTCACCGGCGGCGCCCTGTGCGACCTCGACGGAGAACGCCGCGAGAGCGCGGCCGTCGATGAGGCGGCGCCCGCCGTCGTCGCGATGCGTCGCGACCCGGCCGGCGTCGGCCCAGCGGCGTGCGGTGTCGGGACTCACGCCGAGAAGCCGGGCCGCCTGACCGATCGTGTAGGACTGCATGTGCGACACCGTAGGGCGTTTTCCCTCGCATTCACAACTCTCTGGACAATAGTCCATAGCAGATGCGAGGTCGCCTGGAGGAAGATTCAGCACCATGAACCGGCCGCCCCATCGAGCGGACCGCCACACCAGGTGGCACCGTCACCGATGTCACCCGCGGCGAGGTCATGGCCGCCGTCAAGGTGCGGCTGGACGGTGGTCAGGAGATCAGCGCCGCCATCACGCTGGAGGCGGTCGAGGAGCTGGGGATAGCGGTCACCGACCCCGGGCTGAGCGCCGGGTCCGCCGTCACCGCGCTCATCAAGTCGACCGAGATCTCGCTCGCCACCGCCTGAGCGCGGTGCCCGCGCGTGAGTCAGCTTTTGACGGACCGCAGGATGACGAACTTCGGGTCGCTCGTCACGATCTCGCAGTTGCCGAAGAGCCGCCGGAGCTTGATGTGATACCCGAGGTGCCGGTTGCCGATGACCCACAGTTCGCCGCCGGGGCGCAGCGCCGCGCGTGATCCGGTGAACATGCGCCAGGCCGTCGCGTCGGTCGTCGCCTGATGGGTGTGGAACGGCGGATTGTTCAGCACCAGGTCGACCGTCCCCGCCGGTACCTCGGTCAGCCCGTCGCCCAGGACGAACTCCGCCGGGGTGGCGGCGTCGGCGTTCCGGCGGAAGGTGGCCTCGGCCGAGGCCACCGCCGAGAAGGACTCGTCGATGAAGGTCACCCTGGCCGCCGGGTTGTCCAGGGCCGCGGCCGTCCCGACCACGCCGTTGCCGCAGCCGAGGTCGACCACGTGCTCGGCGCCGCGGCGCCGCGGGAGGTGACGCAGCAGGAACCGCGTGCCGATGTCGAGCCGTTCCGCGCAGAAGATGCCCGCGTGGTTGACGACCGTACGGCCCGATACGGCTCCGAGCCCGTCGGGCAGCGCGTAACTGTGCGGCCAGGGGCTGGGGGTCCGTACGCGTCCCGAGGCGGGCGCGCAGAAGATGAGCCGCGCCTTCTTGTCCGCGAGCGAGGTCCTGGTCGGGCCGAGGATCTGCTCGAACAGTTTCAGCGTCGAGGTGTGGATCTCGGTGACCCGTCCGGTACCGATGACGACGGTCCCCGGGTGGACGGCCGGCGCGAGGCGGTGCAGCTGGTCCTCCAGGAGAGCGAGGCTCTTGGGGACACGGATCAGCAGGACGTCGATCCGCTCCGGCGGGGTGTCCCTGGCGGACAGCAGTTGGACGGCGTCGGCGCCGCCGCGCCGCAGATTGGCGCGGGTCGCCTGCTGGGTGAGATAGGAATCGGTGATCTGTACGAGAGGGCCCGTGACGAGCCGTTCGAGCCGGTGGCCGGCGAGCGCCGTGGTCAGCGCGCCCCACCGGTCGCCGACGACGACCACCGTGCCCGACAGGTCCGTCGGCTCGGCGTCGATTCCGTCGAGGTGCCGCAGCAGATATTCGTCGGCGCTGTCCCACGCGCGCAGCGTGTCGCGGGGATGCTCGGGAAATCGGGTGAGGCCGAACTCGCCCCAGGGTGTCGTCAACCGGTTCATCGTGCACTCAGGCTAGCGCCACGGGAGGCGGACGCGAGCGGCGAGGCCCGCGCGTTGCCTGTTCAGCGCGTCGGAGCCGGGTTCACGCCGGGTTCCCGCCGGTGTCACACCACCACGTCCGCGGGGCCGGATGTCGTTCGATCCGCCCATCCGCTGCTGGAAACCGGCGCCACCCGACCGGCACCACCCGTATGCCCGCCACGCCGGGCCGGTCGGCCGCGGGGGCGCGATGCTCGTGGTCAGCAGCTGTGACACGGCGTTGAACGATCGGAGCGGGAGGGGCCGTATGACCACTCCCGCCACGTACGCCGCCTACACCACGTCCGTCACTCCCGCCGCGCGGGCTGAGCGCGGCCGGGCCGCTCGCAAGCGGGCATCCCGGTCCTCGCACGGACTGTGGATACCGAGCGCCGACCGTCTCGACCCGCTGACCGTACTGGCCCGGCAGACCGCGACCCGGATCCCTGAGCTGCTGCCGCCGCGCTACGAACGGATGGCGGCCTCCCCGTATGCCTTTCTGCGCGGCGCGGCCGCCGTCATGGCCGCCGATCTGGCCACACAGCCCCGCACCGGGCTGACCGTACAGCTCTGCGGGGACGCTCATCTGCTGAACTTCGGCGTCTTCGCCTCACCCGAGCGCGCCCTGCTCTTCGACCTCACCGACTTCGACGAGACCCTGCCGGGGCCCTTCGAATGGGATGTGAAGCGTCTCGCCACCAGCATCGCGGTGGCCGCGAGCGACAACGGCCAGTCCGAGGCGCAGGCGCGGCGCGCGGTGTGCGCCGCGGTCGAGGCGTACCGCACGGCGATGCGGCGGCTGGCCGCCCTCGGTGAACTCGACGTCTGGTACGAGCGGATCGACACCGCCGACCTCCTTCCCCTCATACGGGCGGGCCATCGCGAACGGGCGGTGGAGGACCCGTCGCGGGCCGGGCGGCGGACGAGCCTGCGGGCGCTGGAGAAGCTGACCGACGTGGTGGAAGGACAGCGCCGGATCACCCCCGACCCGCCGCTGCTCGAACCGCTCGGAAGACTCGACACGGCCGCGCTGCGCCGGATCTTCATCGGCTACCGGTCCACGCTTCCCGAGGAGCAGCGCATGCTCCTGGACCGGTTCCGTTTCGTCGACGCGGCCCGGAAGGCCACGGGGATCGGGAGTGTCGGCACGCGCTGCTACCTCGTGCTGCTGGAGGGGTGGAACGCCGAGGACCCGCTGTTCCTCCAGATCAAGGAGGCCGAGACGTCCGTGCTCGAACCCCATCTGCAGCAGAGCGCGTACCCCCACCAGGGCCGGCGGGTGGTGACGGGGCAGCGGCTGCTCCAGGCGGCGGGCGACCTCTTCCTCGGCTGGGTCACCGGCCCTGAGGGCCGGCACTTCTACTGGCGTCAGGTCCGTGACATGAAGACCTCCGCCGGCGTCGACGACATGTCGCCGTCGCTGCTGCACGACTACGCGAAGCTGTGCGGTACGGCCCTGGCCCGCGCGCACGCCCGCTCGGGCGACCGCATCGCCATCGCGGCCTACCTGGGCGGCTCCGACACCTTCGACCGGGCCGTCGCCGATTTCGCGCTGCGCTACACCGCCCGCAACGCGGCCGACCACGCGGCGCTCGTCACGGCGGTCGCGGCGGGGGCTACCAGTCGTGCACCGTTCCGTCCGTGAGACGGTTGACCGGCAGGTAGGCCGCTTCGTACGGGAAGCGCGCGGCGGCCGCCTCGTCGAGTTCCACCCCGAGGCCCGGCTGGTCGGACGGATGCAGCAGACCGTCGGTGAAGCGGTAGGAGGTCCTGAAGACCTCCAGGGTGCTGTCCGTGTGCTTCATGTACTCCTGAATGCCGAAGTTGTGTACGGCGAGGTCGAGATGGAGCGCCGCGGCCATACCGACGGGCGAGATGTCGGTGGGCCCGTGGATGCCTGACTTGATGCCGTACACGGCGGCGAGGTCGAGCAGCTTGCGCATCGCCGTCACGCCCCCGACATGCGTGACCGCCGATCGTACGTAGTCGATCAGCCGCTCACTCAGCAGAGCGCCGTAGTCGTGCAGGGAGTTGAAGACCTCACCGATGGCCAGTGGGGTGGTGGTGTGCTGCCGGATGAGCCGCAGGGCGGTGGGGTCCTCGGCGGGCGTGGCGTCCTCCAGCCAGAACAGGTCGTATGGCTCGAGTTCCTTGCCGAGTTTGGCGGCCTGGATGGGGGTCATGCGGTGATGGGCGTCGTGGAGCAGCGGCAGTTCCGGGCCGAACTCCTCGCGGACCGCCTCGAAGACGCGGGGCATGTGGCGCAGGTACGCGCGGGTGTCCCAGGCCTCCTCGACGGGGCGCGGCGGCCCGTCCGCGCCACGGCGGGCCGGTTCGTAGTCGTAGCGGTCACCGGCCGCCGCGGTGGACGCGGCCACGCCGTACACCGAATCCAGCCCCGGGATCCCGGACTGGACACGGATCGCCCGGTACCCCTGGGCCAGATGCGCGCGTACGGAGTCCAGGATTTCCGCGATGTCGCGCCCGGAGGCATGGCCGTAGGCGAGGGCGCCGGTGCGGGAGGCTCCGCCGAGCAGCTGGTAGAGCGGCATGCCGGCGGCCTTGGCCTTGATGTCCCACAGGGCGGTGTCGACCGCCGCGACCGCTGCCATCGTCACCGGGCCGCGGCGCCAGTAGGCGCCGCGGTACAGGTACTGCCAGGTGTCCTCGATCCGCGCGGCGTCGCGGCCGATCAGCAGGGGCACCACATGGCTGCGCAGATAGCTCTCGACGGCCAGCTCCCGCCCGTTGAGGGTGCCGTCGCCCAGTCCGGTGAGACCGTCCTCGGTGGTGATACGCAGGGTGACGAAGTTACGGCCGGGGCTGGTGACGATGACGTCGGCTGCGGTGATCTTCATGACGGGCGCGGCTCCTGTCGTACGAGAGGCATGGCGGTGCCGTACAGCCGGCGGGCGCGATGACCGCGCCCGCCGTACGCCTTCAGGATTGACCCATGGCATGTCCTCGTCCACAGGGCCTGTGGTGCGCCTCCGCGGCCTGTCAGCCGTCCAGCGCCGGGCCGGCGGTGTCCAGCGCCGCCGCCGCGTCGTCGGCCAGCGTCACGGCGACCAGCCGCGTCTGCCGGGACGGGACGGACCCGGGAGCGGGC
This sequence comes from Streptomyces sp. NPDC042201, assembly GCF_055582185.1. NCBI lineage: Bacteria > Bacillati > Actinomycetota > Actinomycetes > Kitasatosporales > Streptomycetaceae > Streptomyces > Streptomyces sp. NPDC042201. The sequence continues at coordinate 341,208 of NZ_JBVJDS010000004.1, forward strand.
AGCAGCATGAACCGGCCGAAGTAGCGGCCGTTGGCGGCGGCCCGGAGTTCGATCTCGCCCTCCGGCCAGCCGAGCCGTTCGAGATCCCAGGGCTTACGGTTCACGACGACGGTGCCGTCCTGCTCCAGCCGCGCCGGATGGCCGAGGAGGCTGCCGTACTCGAAGCGGCAGCCGCGCAGCCGCAGTATGTCGGCGAGCTGCCCTCTGACCTGGCTGACGACCGCGTCGGGGGAGCCGGCGGCCTGCACCAGCCGGGCCGTGTCGTGGACCCGGGCGAGGAGGCCGGCGTCGGTCACGGTGATGACATGCAGCCGCCGAGCGCGGGCCGCTATCTGCGACACGGCGAGACCCACGGCCAGCAGCAGGACGGCCGTCTCGATGTCCTTCGCGCCGCTGATGGCGAATTGCTGGAACGGCCGGGCGAGGAAGAAGTCGAACCACACGGCCGACGACAGCGCCGCGAGGGCGCCGGCGACGCGGTTCCCCAGGGCGGCGACCGCCACGACGACCACGACCAGGATCAGCGCGAGGTTGGTGCTCGCCAGGTCCGTACGGAACGGCACCAGCAGCAGGGCGACCGCGAGAGGCGCGGCCACGGCGACGCCCAGGGCGACGCGATCACGCAGCGGGTATCTCATGGTCCACCTCGCCGTACCTCGTACGTCGGACCCTCGGAATCGGCGGCCCCGTCGGGCGCCCACACCTCCATGGTCCACCCGCCGGGCCCGCCGGGCCCGGGATGGGCGGTGTCTTGACGCGCCCCTGCTGGCTCCCCGGCGAACGCTCGATGCACAGTCGGGTAAATCCGCTGTGGCACGGCCCCCACTCGTGATAGCTGTCCCTGTCATGGACGATCTTGTGACAGAGCGGCTCGTGCTGCATCCGATGAGTGTCATAGAAGCCGAACGGGTGGCGTCGGGCGAGCCGGACGGCGAGGAGCGGTGGGCTCCCGGATATCCCGCCGACGGTGACATGGTGGGGGCCAGGCGCTTTCTGACGACCTGTTCCATCACCGGTGACCCCCAGCCTTTCGGCGCGTACGAGATCCGTCGCCGCGAGGACGGCCGGGCCATCGGCGGTCTCGGCTTCCACGGCGCCCCGGACGAGAATCTCAAGGTGACGATCGGCTACGGCCTGATCCCGTCGGCGCACGGCAAGGGATACGCCAGCGAAGCGCTCCGAGAGCTGCTGCGGTTCTCGCGGGCGAGCGGCATCACCTGTGTCGAGGGCGACGCCGATCACGACAACATCGCGTCCCAGCACGTCATGAGCGCGGCCGGCATGCTGCTCGTCGCGCAGGACGAGCAGCTGAAGTACTTCCGGATCGTATGGCCCGACGACGACACGGACGACACGACGGCCCCCGGCTTCTAGGGGGCGTTCTGGCGAGTTCCGGCGCGTCAGCCGGGCGGGTGATCACCCGGGCCCTCACGCCGGTCCGCGAGCGGCGTGGGAGAGAGGTCCGCGCTCTCCTCCCCCGGTTCCAGGAGGGTGTCCGCCGGACCCACGATCAGCGGATCGGGCTCGCCGATGACCATGTCGTCCTTGTTGTCGTAGTCGAAGCGCCACAGCAGGCTGCGCATCGCCTCCAGCCGGCCCCGCCTCTTGTCATTGGTCTTGACGACGGTCCAGGGCGCGGCCGAGGTGTCCGTGGCCCGGAACATATCGATCTTGGCGGCGGTGTACGCGTCCCACAGATCCAGCGAGGCCAGATCGGTCGGTGAGAGCTTCCACTGCCGCACCGGATCGATCTGCCGGATCGCGAACCGGGTGCGCTGCTCGGCGCGGGAGACGGAGAACCAGAACTTCACCAGCAGGAGGCCGTCCTCGGTGAGCATCTGCTCGAACAGCGGGGCCTGGTGGAGAAAGTGCTGGTACTGGTCCGGCGTGCAGAACCCCATCACCCGCTCCACACCGGCCCGGTTGTACCAGGAGCGGTCGAAGAAGACGATCTCCCCGGCGGACGGGAGGTGGGCGACGTACCGCTGGAAGTACCACTGACCGGCTTCTCGTTCCGTCGGCTTCTCCAGGGCGACCACCCGGGCACCACGCGGATTGAGCCGCTCGGTGAACCGCTGGATCGTGCCGCCCTTGCCCGCCGCGTCACGCCCTTCGCACACCACGACCAGCCGCTGCCCGGTGTGCTTGACCCAGCGCTGGAGCTTGAGGAGTTCGATCTGCAGAACCCGCTTGCGCCGTTCGTACTCCCGCCGCCGGACCTTGCGGTCGTACGGGTAGTTCTCGCGCCATGTCCGGATGGGCCGCCCCTCCTGGTCGAGCAGAACCGGCTGCTCGGGGCGCCGGTCGTCCACCGTGAGCCCCTCCAGCAGAGGGCGGTCCGTCTCCTCACCGGCCATGGTGAACGCTCCTACCCTCGGCGCGGCGTGGGCGTGCGGCGGCGCGTCGGGGCCCGGTCGAAAACGCTGTCCATGGAGACGTCGTCGTCGCCCTCGCCGTCCTGCAGGGGCGGCAGTTCGACGGTGTAGCGCGGCTCCAGGAAGATGTCACGGTGCTGCGGACGCGCGTTCGGCGCGGCGCCGGCGTTCGGTCCCTGCATCGGATCCTGGCGGGACGGTGAGGAAGGCATGCACAACCGTTCGGAGAGTCGAGCGGCCGCGCGGCCTGAATGCCGATCGACCCGCTGGAAAGGTGTCTACCTCATCATTCCCCGTCATGCACAACCACGGGTAGCCGGAGCGCGGCGCGGCCGGTCCCGGCCGCCCCTTCAGCGGGCCTCTTTTCAGCGGTCCGACGGGGTGGGCGGGGCCGGCCGCGGCCGGCTCACCGATCGGTGAGCATGCCGGTACGGAGCCGGGTCAGCGTACGCGAGAGCAGCCGGGAGACATGCATCTGGGAGACGCCGAGCCGCTCGCCGATCTCGGACTGGGTCAGCTCCTGGCCGAAGCGCATTTCGATGATGCTGCGCTCGCGGTCGTCGAGTTGGCCCAGGAGCGGGGCGAGGGTCCGGAAGTCCTCGACCAGTTCCATGGCGGGGTCGCAGCCGCCGAGCGTATCGGCGTAGGTGCGGCCGCTCTTGCCGGCCTGGCCCTCGTCGCTGCTGTCGCTGGGCGCGTCGAGGGAACCGGCGCTGTAGCCGTTGGCGGCGACGAGCCCTTCGATGATCTCCTCCTCGCTCAGCTCCAGGTGCCCGGCGAGCTCCGCCACGGTGGGCTCGCGGTCGAGCAGGAGGGCGAGCTGTTCCTTGGCCTTGGCCAGCTCGACGCGCAGCTCCTGGAGACGGCGCGGAACATGGACGGCCCAAGTGGTGTCACGGAAGAAGCGCTTGATCTCGCCCACGATGTAGGGGACCGCGAAGGAGGTGAACTCGACCTCACGGGACAGATCGAACCGGTCGATCGCCTTGATCAGGCCGATCGTGCCGACCTGGAGGATGTCCTCCATCTCGTCGGCGCCGCGGTTGCGGAAGCGGCTCGCCGCGAAGCGGACCAGCGACTGGTTCATCTCGATGAGCGTGTTGCGCGCGTACTGGTACTCGTGCGTGCCCTCTTCCAGGACCTGGAGCTGGTCGAAGAACACCTTCGACAGCGCACGCGCGTCCTTCGGGGCGACCTTCCCCGCGTCCTCGATCCACGGCAGCTCACCCACGAACGTGTCGCCCTGGACCAACCGCGCCGGGTCTTCTCCGGTCGTCGGCTGTACGGACGTTCCGGCGGGCCGCGTAGAGATCATCACGTCATCACCTTCTGGGTCGGGTCTGCTGGCGGCTCGCCTGCCCCCGCCGCGCGGATGTATGCACCCGGGTTCGGACGACTTTTGAGAATTCCGTCGGGACCGGCGGCCGGCCCGGTTCTGGGCGCCATGATCAGTCGTCGGCGGGTGCTTCCGTGATGTCGAGAAAGACATGGTCGGCCTCCGGCCAGATGCCTGTCACGGACTTCTTGATCCGTACGCAGACCAACTCGACGGTCTCGCTGTCGAGTCCGGGCACCAGATCGATACGGGCCGCCACCAGCGTCGAGTCGAGGCCGAGCTTCATCGTCAGCAGCGTGGCCACATTGTCGATCTCGGGCTGGGCGTCCAGCAGCGCGCGGAGACGGCCGCGCAGTTCGGGGTCGATCGCCTCGCCGACCAGCTGGCCACGGGCCTCGGCGCCGAGACGGTAGGCGATGTAGACAAGGAGGAGCCCGATCGCGAAGGACGCGCCGGCCTCCCAGACGATGTTTCCGGTGATCAGGTGGAGCGCCATGCCGGCCATGGCGAGGAGCACGCCGAACACGGCGGTCGAGTCCTCCGCGATGACGGTACGGAGGGCGGGATCGCGGACCCCCTCCTTCTCACCGCGCACCTGGAGCAGGGCGCGGACCAGCGAGCTGCCCTCGGCGAGCAGCGCGACACCGAGAACGGTCAGTCCGATCGCGTACCCGCTGGGAGGCTCCTGCTCGTCCGAGCCCAGCGCCTCGAAGCCCTGGAAGAAGGAGAAGCAGCCTCCCATGACAAAGATTCCGACGGCCGCGAGCAGGGCCCAGAAGTAGCGCTCCTTGCCGTAACCGAAGGGATGCCGCTCGTCGGCGGGGCGGCGGCTGCGGTGCAGGGAGGCGAGCAGGAACACCTCGTTCACGCTGTCGGCGACCGAGTGCGCGGCTTCGGAGAGGAGCGCCGGGGAGCCCGTGAGCAGACCGCCGACGGCTTTGGCCGCGGCGATCACGAGATTCGCCGCCAGCGCGACCAGGACGGTCACCCGGGTCTTGGCGTCGGACTTCTTGTCGTCGGACTTCTTGGCGCTGGGCTTCTTGTCGTCGGACGTCTTGGCGTCGGGCTCTTCGCCGTCGGGCTTTATACGGTCCACTGCGTTTCACCTTGCGTAAGAACGAGCCGGGCACGGCGCACGGACGCGGACACCGGTCCGCCGGATCCGGCTGTCCGAAGTACCAAACCCGTGTGCCCGGCACCTACCGCGCCAAACGCGCGTTCCCGGCCGCCCGGCCGGCGTCCGGGTGAACGACTGCGGGCCGGGTCCTGGGGTACGCGGACGACCATGAACCCACCGAATACGCATCACGGAAGCACTGTCGTGGACCTCGCCGCGGGCGGCGCCGGGATCGGAGTTGCCGCGTTCGTGGTGGGGCTGGTCGTGGTGATCGTTCTCATCGGCGCCTTCTGGTGGGGCGCCCGGCTGCGCGCCCGTCAAACCGCTCCCCCGCGCCCGTCCGAGCAGCCGCACCGGCCGGCCAGGCCCACCCGTGCCGAGGGCAGCGTGCCGCCCTCGGACGAGTTCCCGGACGACGGTCAGCGGCTCACACCGCACCAGCTCGGCGGACACGGCAACGAGGTCCTGCGACCCTCCGATGGCACCGAGAACCGTCGCGGCAGCGGCCCCGGCGAGACCCCCGACACCCCTGAGGGCTCGCCACGCGCCTGACGGCCGGCGTCAGTCCGCGTCCGGCCCGTGCGCGGCGCGTTCCTTCCTCGCCCGCTGGGGGAGCACCGTATAGGCGGGGTCCTCGGCGGAGGCGATGCCCGCCGCGAAGATACCGAAGCGGGTGCAGGCCGAGCCGGCGAGCAGCAGGGCGCCGCTGCCCACCGTCGTCCGCCGGCTGCCGGCGGACAGAGCCGCCCCCGCCGCGCCGGCCACGGTGAGCACGCGGGCGGCGCGCAGCAGATTCCCCGCGCGGCCCTCGCGGTAGGTCTCGGCGACCATGCCGAGCCGTCGCTCGGCGGCCGTCATGGCCGACACCTCCCCCACCGCGGCCAGCACGGCGGCGCACCGGGCCGGCGCGCTCTCCCGCGGCGGTGCGAGCACCAGGGCCATCCCGGAGGCAGCCGCGGCCGCCGACGCGCAGAAGACGTAAGGGAGTTCGCGGTGGGCGCCGTGCCAGGCGGGGACGGCGGTGTCCGCGGCGAGGACCGCCGTGTACGCGGCGACGGCGGGCCCGAACACGGCCGCCGCGCCCGTGGCGGCGGCTCCGGCCCGGGGCAGCCTGCCGGTGACCGCGCAGAACGCGGCCGCCCCGGCGCAGGGTCCGTAGGCGGAGAGCAGCCAGGAGCCGACGCTCATCGGCGAGGTCGGTTTGAAGACCCGCAGCATGTTCACGAACCGGCTGGGCCGCCCCAGGTCGTTCACGAGCGCGGCGGCGGAGAGCGTGACCGCGGCGAGCGAGGAGATCTTCATCGCGGTCGCCGTGGCCGTACGGCCGCTCAGGTGCGCGCCCGCGGCCAGCACGGAGCCCGCTCCCGCGAGTCCGCCGAGGAAGAAGTAGCCGGCGATGTCACGGGCCGACCAGGATGGTGCCTTGATGACGGGCCGTCCGTAGTACGAGTCGAACTCGGCGCGGGGCACCATCAGTTCCTCGCCGCGCCGCTTGAGCCGACGAGCACCCCGGTTCAGGTCGGAGGCAGTCATCGCCGTCCCTTCTTTCCGGTGAGTGCGGGGAGCGTGAAGGACAGCGCGAAGCCGCCCGCCAGACAGAGCGCGGCCGTGGCCGCGTGCCGCCACATCGCCGGCAGGTCGCGGGTGGTGACCACCGGGTCCGGGGGCAGTCCGTAGACCTCCGGTCGGTCGAGGAGGAGGAAGAACGCCCCGTCGCCGCCGACGCCGTCGTCCGGCTCGTGCCCGTACAGCCGGGCCTCGGTGACGCCCGCCTCGTGGAGCCGGCCGACCCTGAGCGCGGCCCGTTCGCGCAGTTCGTCGAGCGGGCCGAACTGGATGGATTCGGTGGGGCAGGCCTTGGCGCAGGCGGGCTCCTGGCCGACGCCGAGCCGGTCGTAGCACATCGTGCATTTGAAGGCCCTGCCGTCCGAGGGGCGTTGCTCGATGACACCGTAGGGGCAGGCGGGCACGCAGTAACCGCAGCCGTTGCAGATGTCCTCCTGGACGACGACCGTGCCGAACTCCGTACGGAAGAGTGAGCCGGTCGGACAGACGTCCAGGCAGGCGGCGTGCGTGCAGTGTTTGCAGACGTCCGACGACATGAGCCAGCGCAGGTCGCCACTGCCCGGCGCGGCGCCGGTCCCGCCGCCGACGCGCGGCGCGGTCACCTCGCCCGCGAGGGGCAGTTCCGTCCGCCCCTCGGGCACCGGAACCGCCGACGCCACCGACTGCTCGATGAAGGCCACATGCCGCCAGCTGGAGGCCCCGAGCGCCTCCGTGTTGTCGTACGACATCCCGGTCAGCCTCATCCCGTCCTCGGGGATCGCGTTCCACTCCTTGCAGGCCACTTCGCAGGCCTTGCAGCCGATACAGACGGACGTGTCGGTGAAGAAGCCCACGCGCGGCGGCGGGTTCTCGTGGCCGGCGTCGCGGGCCGGATCCGGCTCGGGGCCGCTGAGCAGTCCGTACGTCACTTCCGGGTCTCCGTTCCTGTGTCCGCGGTGATGCCCGCCCGGCGGCGGTACGCGGCGACGAGTTCCGGCAGCCCGGGCCCGCGGGGGCGGCGGCCGGCGATGATGTCCGCCGTGAGGGCCTTGTCCTCCTGGATGTGCGCGTTGGGGTCGAGCGCCATGGCGACCAGTTCGTTGGCCGCGTCGCCGGTGGTCACCCCGTTGGGCCCCCAGTGGAACGGCAGCCCGATCTGGTGGACCGTACGGCCGTGCACGGTCAGTGGCCTGATCCGTTCGGTCACCATCACCCGGGCCTCGACGGCGTTGCGTGCCGTCACGATCGTGGCCCAGCCGCCGTGCTTCAGAGAGCGTTCGGCGGCGAGCATCGGGGAGATCTCGCAGAAGAACTCCGGCTGGAGTTCGGCGAGATAGGGCGACCAGCGGCTCATCCCGCCCGCGGTGAAGTGCTCGGTGAGCCGGTGGGTGGTGACCACGTACGGATAGACGTCCGCGCCGGGATCGTCGCCGCTGGGGTGGTAGCGGTTGCCCTCGCGCCGGATCAGCTGCCGTACGGGCGAACGGGACACGGACGGGTGGAGCGCGTTGGTGAAGGGCGAGTCCTGCGGCTCGTAGTGCGTGGGCAGCGGGCCGTCCTCCAGGCCGGCGGGCGCGTACAGCCAGCCCTTGCCGTCCGCCTGCATGATGAAGGGGTCGTCGCCGCGCAGTGCGTCGGGCCCTGTCGCGTCGTCCGGGGGTACGTAGTCCGGCGCCCGGTCGGGGATGAAGTCGGGGATGTCGTACCCGGTCCACCTCCCGCTCTCCCGGTCCCACCAGACGTACGCCTTGCGTTCGCTCCACGGGGCGCCGTCGGGGGCGGCGGACGCGCGGTTGTAGAGGATCCGGCGGTTGGCGGGCCAGGCCCAGGCCCATTCGGCGGCCACCCAGTCCTGTTCGGTCCGCGGCGTGCGGCGGGCGGCCTGGTTGACACCGTCCGCGTACACCCCGCAGTAGATCCAGCAGCCGCACCGGGTGGATCCGTCGTCCTTCAGTTCGGTGTACGCGCTCAGCGGCGAACCGTCCGCCGCGTGCCCGTTGATCTCGGCGAGCACGGCCGCGGCGATCGGCTCATCCAGCGGGCCGTCCACCGGATAGTCCCAGGCCAGGTCCTGTACCGGCCGGTCCATCGGGTCGGTGGAGGCGGCCAGCTTCTCCTTGACGCGCCGCCCGAGGTGGTACATGAACCACAGATCGCTCCGGGCATCGCCCTCGGGTTCGACGGCGGCGTGGTGCCACTGGAGCCAGCGGTTGGTGTTGGTGAAGGAACCGGATTTCTCGGTGTGGGCCGCGGCCGGAAAGAAGAAGACCTCGGTGCCGATGTCCTCGGTACGCAGCTCGCCCGTCTCGATCTCGGGCCCGTCCTGCCACCAGGTCGCGGACTCGATCAGGGAGAAGTCCCGTACGACCAGCCACTCCAGATTGGCCATGCCGAGCCGCTGGAGGCGGGTGTTGGCGGAGCCGACGGCGGGGTTCTCCCCCATCAGGAAGTAGCCCTTGCAGACGCCGTCGAGCTGGGCCATGACCGTCTCGTACGTGGAGTGCGAGCCGGTCAGGCGGGGCAGATGGCCGAAGCAGAAGTCGTTGTCGGCGGTGGCGGCGTCTCCGTAGTACGCCTTGAGCAGGCTGACGAAGTACGCCCGCATATTGCCCCAGAAGCCCTTCTCCGTACGGCTGGAGCCGATGAGCGCGTCCAGGTTCTCGTGGGCGTGCGCGTGGGGCATCGGCAGATAGCCGGGCAGCAGGTTGAAGAGGGTGGGGATGTCGCTCGACCCCTGGATCGAGGCGTGTCCGCGCAGGGCCTGGATGCCGCCGCCGGGACGCCCGATGTTGCCGAGCAGCAGCTGCAGCACGCTCGCCGCGCGGATGTACTGCGCGCCCACCGAGTGCTGGGTCCAGCCCACCGCGTAGACGAAGGCGCTGGTGCGGTCGCGGCCCGAGTTGGCGGTCAGGGCCTCGCACACCTTCAGGAAGGCCTCGCGCGGCACTCCGCAGGTCTCCTCGACCAGTTCGGGGGTGTAGCGGGCGTAGTGCCGCTTGAGGATCTGGTAGACGCAGCGCGGATGCTGGAGGGTCTCGTCCCGCGGGGGCCGCGGGCCGGTCCTGGCGCCGCCGGAGCCGTGGGTCTCGGAGCCGCCGGCCTCCCCGATGCGGGTCTCCGCGTCGAGCCTCCTCTCGTGCTCCTCGTACTGTTCGTCCACCTCACCGGCGGGGGACTGCACTTCGGACCCCTCGTACTGCCAGCTCGTCGGGTCGTAGTGGTGCCGTTGCTCGTCCAGTCCCGAGAAGACGCCGTCGAGATCCTCGGTGTCGCGGAAGTCCTCGCTGACGAGGGTGGCCGCGTTGGTGTAGGCGAGCACGTACTCCCGGAAGTCCTTCTCCTCGGTAAGTACGTGATGGATGATCGCGCCGAGGAAGGCGATGTCGCTGCCCGCGCGGATCGGTACGTACTGGTCGGCGAGGGCGCTCGTACGGGTGAAGCGCGGGTCGACGTGGATGACGCTCGCCCCGCGCGCCTTCGCCTCCATGACCCACTGGAATCCGACGGGGTGCGCTTCGGCGAAGTTGGAGCCCTGGATGACGATGCAGTCCGAGTGCTGGAGGTCCTGCATGAAGGTGGTCGCCCCGCCGCGTCCGAACGAGGTACCGAGGCCGGCGACGGTGGAGCTGTGGCAGACCCGGGCCTGGTTCTCGACCTGGACCACGCCGAGGCCGGTCAGCAGCTTCTTGATGAGGTAGTTCTCCTCGTTGTCGAGGGTGGCTCCGCCGAGGCTGGCGATCCCCAGCGTGCGGGCGGTGCGCAGCCCTTCGTACTCCCACTCCCAGGTGCGCCGCCGGGTCTCCACGACCCGGTCGGCGACCATGTCCATGGCCGTCTCCAGATCGAGCGGCTCCCACTCGGCGGCGTGGGGGCGCCGGTAGAGCACCTGGTGGCGGCGGGCCGGGCCGGTGGTGAGCTGGAGCGTCGCCGAGCCCTTGGGGCAGAGCCGGCCCCGGCTGATCGGGGAATCGGGGTCTCCCTCGATCTGTACGACCCGGTCGCCCTTGACGTACACCTGCTGGCCGCAGCCGACCGCGCAGTACGGGCAGATGGACCCCACGACCCGGTCGGCGGAGTCCGTACGGGGCCTGAGGTTCTCGGTGCGGGGCGACATGGCGGCGCGGCCGCGCCCGAGTCGGTCGGAGCCGGTGAGCTGCCGGTAGGCGGGCCAGTCACCGATCAGTCTGCGGACACCCATCGCTTCCTCCAGCGCGTCTGCGGTCCCCGGCGGGCCGGGCTCTGTGGCTACCGGCTTCCTGGCTCCTGGGGAGGCGTTGCCCCACCAGACTCACCCGGCGCGCCGTGGTGTGCGACCCGGCAGGTTTCACGACGTCAGAGATCGGCTAAGCGCTGATCATGGTGCAAATCGGATACACGATGATGACGGAGCAGGCGGGGCCGCGGGCGCTGGTCGAGCATGTGGTGGGCGCCGAGCGGGCCGGGTTCGACTTCTCGGTGACCTCGGACCACTACTTCCCGTGGCTGGACTCCCAGGGCCACGCCCCCTACGCGTGGAGCGTGCTGGGCGCGGCGGCCCAGGCCACCTCCCGTATCCCCCTCATGACCTACGTGACCTGCCCGACGACGCGCTATCACCCGGCGGTCGTCGCGCAGAAGGCCGCGACGATGCAGCTGCTGTCGGAGGGGCGATTCCGGCTCGGGCTCGGCTCCGGCGAGAACCTCAACGAGCATGTGGTGGGTGCGGGCTGGCCCGCCGCGCACATCAGGCTGGAGATGCTCGAAGAGGCCGTCGAGATCATCCGCGCGCTGTTCGCGGGCGGCTATGTGAACCACCATGGCGCCCACTTCGATGTGGAGAGCGCCAAGCTCTGGGATCTCCCCGACCGGCTGCCGCCGATCGGGGTCGCGGTCTCCGGGGAGCGGTCCTGCGAGCTCGCAGGACGGACGGCCGATCTGGTCATCGCCACCGAACCCAAGGGTGAGCTGCTGGCCGACTTCGACCGGCACGGCGGGACGGGAAAGCCGAAGATCGGCCAGCTGCCGGTGTGTTACGACACGGACCGGGACGCGGCCGTGGCACGGGCGCACGAGCAGTTCCGCTGGTCTGTCGGCCCCTGGCCGGTGAACTCCGAGCTGCCGGGCACCGCCGCGTTCGCCGGGGCGACCCAGTTCGTACGGCCGGAGGATGTCGCGGAGACGATCCCGTGCGGTGACGACGTGGACGCGTTCGTCGAGGCGGTGCGGCCGTACGCCGAGGCGGGGTTCACGGAAGTCGCCCTGGTCCAGATCGGGGGCGACCACCAGCTGCCGTTCCTCGACTGGTCGGAGAAGACGCTGCTGCCTGCGCTGCGGCGGCTCTGAGGGCCTAGACGAGTTATTCCGAAGTAGCGTCGTCCGCCCGGAGGGCGGGCCCGGCGGTGTCCGGTGCGTGCGATCACAAGGCGCCGAGGTGCCCTCGTAGCGGAGCTACTAGGGCATTTCGGCAACGCCGCGAGCGTGCGTGCTGGGCGCCGCCGGGCAGACGGGACTTCGGAATAACTCGTCTAGGGGCGGTCAGAGCCGGCCGGATGCCCGGAGTCCCGCCGCCCGGGCCGCCGCGGCGAGCACCTCGCGCAGCATGGCGGGGGTGAGCAGTCCGGTGAAGGTGTTGCGCTGGCTGACGTGGTAGCAGCCGAACACCTGGAGGTCCTGGCCGCCGTCGGTGGCTGTCAGGGTGACGCGGGCGCCGTGTCCGAAGACCGGGCGGGGCCGTGGCACCGACCAGCCGGCCGCGGCCAGCGCCGGGAACACGGCCTGCCAGCCGAAGGCGCCCAGCACCACGAGCGACCGTACGGTGGGGCGCAGCAGGGTGAGCTCCCGCACGAGCCAGGTCCGGCAGGTGTCGCGCTCCCAGGGCGTCGGCTTGTTGGCGGGCGGGGCGCAGTGCACCGGCGCGGTCAGCCGTACGCCCCGCAGCCGCATGCCGTCGTCCGGGCCCGTCGGGAGCGGCAGGCTGGCCAGGCCGATGGCGTGGAGCGCGGTGAACAGCACATCGCCCGACCGGTCGCCGGTGAACATGCGCCCGGTGCGGTTGCCGCCGTGCGCCGCCGGTGCGAGGCCGACCACCAGCATCGCGGCGTCCGCGGGGCCGAAGCCGGGCACCGGACGCGCCCAGTAGTCCCAGTCCGCGTACGCCTTCCTGCCCTCCCTGCCGATCTGTTCGCGCCAGGCCACCAGGCGGGGGCAGGCCCGGCAGTGCGTCAGGCGCTCGTCCAGAGCGGCGAGGTCGCGGGCGCGTGGCGCCTCGCGTTCCGGGAACTGCTCGGACATGACACCTCTCACATGATCGCGGTGACCCGGGATGGCGGCCGGGACGCGGGGTAGTCGACGGGATTCGACCGGCGGACACACGAGGGAGGCCATCCTGTCAGGCACCGGGAACACCCCGCACGGAGTGAAGCAGCGACGGAGCCGTACGTCCGGCCGCGCCGGGACGGATAGGACCATCGGTGCACTGTTCCGGTCCGGCCGGCTCAAGCGCGGGAAGAGACTGGTCGTGCGTGATGTCCAGAAGAGAGTGAGCGCGTCCGCCGCCGAGTTCGTGAAGCGGCGCCGGGATCCGGCCGTCGTGCAGACGCTGCGATCCGCGGCCGCGGCGACCATCGCCTATGTGGTCGCCCTCCAGCTGAGCAACGAGCCGGCGCCGCTCACCGCTCCCCTCACCGCGCTGCTCGTCGTGCAGGTCACCCTCTACTCCACCATCACCACCGGAGTCCGCAGGGTGAACTCCGTCGTGGCCGGGGTGCTGGTCGCCATCGGCTTCAGCGCGCTGGTCGGGCTGTCCTGGTGGAGCCTGGGCCTGATCATCCTGGCGTCGCTCGTCGTCGGGCGGATCGTCCGGGTGAGCGAGTTCGTGCCCGAGGTCGCGATCAGCGCCATGCTCATCCTCGGAGTGAGCCGGGTGACGTCCGAGGCCTGGGACCGGGTCCTGGAGACGCTGATCGGCGCCGTGGTGGGACTTCTGTTCAACTTCCTCTTCGTGCCCCCGGTGTGGGTGAACACCGCGGGCGAGTCCATCGACGGCCTCTCCCGCCGGATGCGGCAGCTGCTGCTGCGTATCGGAGAAGGGCTGACCGGACCCACTCCGGTCGAACGCGCCGCGGCACGCCTCCATGAGGCACGCCGGCTCGACCACGACATCAGCGAGGTGGACGCCGCCCTGCGCCAGGCGGAGGACAGTCTCCGGCTCAACCCCCGCGTCAAGGAAGGGCTGCTCCACCGCGTGGTGCTGCGCACCGGTCTCGACACGCTGGAGATCTGCACGGTGGTCCTGCGCGTACTGGCCAGGACGCTCACCGACCTCGCCAAGGAGCGCACGGAGGAGCCGCTGTTCCCGCCGGATGTGGGAGGCGAGCTGGAAGACCTGCTCGCCCATGTCGCCGACGCGGTGGTGAGCTTCGCCGTGCTGGTCACCACGCAGGTGAGCGAGAGCGCCGAGACGGCGGAGTCGCGGCTCGCCGAAGACCTCGCCGCGGCGGTCACGAGCCGGGAGAGGCTGGCCCAGCTCCTGCTGGAGGGCGTCCAGCGGCATCCCCGTCAGTGGCAGCTCCACGGCGCGCTGCTGGCGGAGATCGACCGGATCCTGGACGAGCTGGACATGGAGAATCGCTCCAAGCGGCTGCTGGAGGAACTGGACCGCGCGTCGCGCGAACAGCGGGAGCGTCACCCCCGGGTGGCCGCGGTCCGGCAATGGGTACGACGGACGTTGTCGCGCCGCCGCCGTACGTCATAAAACGCGGGCTGCGGACAATACGGGCCGGGGCTTTTACCGGCCACTGGACCGGCGCGAATCGATCGTTTTCCGAGCAACGGGAAACCGATGCCGAATTATTGACGGAGTTTTTGCCCAATGCGCAATGATCAGGCGTGTATTTGGGCAGGGACGCGCGCGCCGGCCCGCTCACAGCCCTGCGGTCATGGGCGTCATCAGCGATGACCGTTCGATTCCAGCCCCCGGACCTGCTGCCGGCACGGCCTCCGCTGCTGCCCTCCGCGCACCGTGCACGGACCGCTATCTGCCCTCTCACCAGGGATATGAGGTGCGCGCAGAGGGTGAGTTGGGTGGGGCGGTTGATGAGGTCAGCGCCGATGGCGGTACTGTGCGCGCGCGCCGTCATCGTCGGCGGCGCGGTTATCGCGGAGGATTCTGTGACTCTATTCAGCGGATCGTGGCGGCGCAGAGGCGCCCTCATAACGGTCGCGACGGCAGGTGCGCTCGGTGTCGGCCTGTCGGCCGTTCCGGCGGTCGCGCACACCCCGGTATGGACGGTGAGCTGCTCCGAGGTGAGCGTCGACCTGACCGCCTACGGCAACAGCGACCAGAACACGGTGAACATCACCGTGGACGGCAAGGACCTGCTGCCCACGGAGAAGTTCAAGAACGAATTCCACAAGAAGCTCGACCTTCCCGAGCACAAGAGCGAGCTGTCCGTCCGGCTCGTCGTGAAGGCCGCCGACGGCGACCAGTACTCGAAGGACGAGACCAAGACCGCTCCGGTCTGCGACGAGCCCACCCCGCCGGCCTCGGAGACCCCGACCCCGACGCCGTCGGACACGCCGTCGGACACGCCCACCACCGCGACTCCCACGCCCACGACCGAGCCCACCAGCTCGGCGCCCGTGGTTCCCTCGTCGAAGCCGAGCCCTGCCGGGGACGACCTCGCCGAGACCGGTTCCTCCAGCGCCACGCCGATGATCGCCGGTGCGGCCGCTGTCGTACTGGTGGCGGGTGCGGGCATCATGTGGGCCGCCCGTAAGCGTCGCTCCGTACAGAACTGAACGACCGCTCCACGCACCACCCTGCCGCCACGACCGGACCGGCCGTGACCCGGCTCGCCCTGCCCTTGTCGCCATGTCGGACGCCGTCCAGAACTTCCACCGCCAACACTCGGCGGCCTGGCCGGCGATCACCCGGCCGAGAGGCATGGACCGAATGACAGCTCGCCCCACGGGGCGCGTCGTTCCGGCTCCATACGACAGGGGTCGTGCGCGTCATCGCGCCGGCGGACCGTGATCGGCGAGATCCGGCCGAGGCAGGCCCGAGGAACGTACGAACGGGCGGTCCTACCCAACGGAAAGACATCCCTGCGTACTCTTCGACCAGTGTGAGGCCCCGCGACGTCCCCCGTCCGCGGGGCCTCATCATGTCCGGTCCGATGCCGTGTGCCGGTGGCTCGCCCACAGGGGCAGGACGAACCAGCAGAGCACGTACCACGCGACTATCCCGGCGACGATCCACGGCACGATGTGGTTGTGCGTGGCCACCCGCATGATCAGCAGAAGCGCGGAGACCAGGGTGGCGAGCAGCAGGAACAGGCCGGTGACGGTGAGTCTGGACGCCCAGGTCACCGCCCGGGACTTCATACGGCGGCCGGAGACGACCCGGTGGAAGGCGACCGGGCCTATCAGCGCCCCGGTGGCGGCCGCGCCCAGAACGACGGTGATCAGGTAGATCGTCTTGTCGGTTTCCGCGAGCGTGATGAAGCGGGGCGTGAAGGCCACGGTGAGAAGAAAGCCGAACATGATCTGCACACCGGTCTGCGCGACACGCACCTCCTGGATCAGTTCCGACCACTGACGGTCCGCGCGCTCGTTCTCCGTCTCCTTGCGGCCGTCCACGCTCTCATCACTCTGCTGCGTCTCACTCTGCTGCGTCGTCGAAGACATGACGCCCCTCCCTGGTCAACGGCTCCGTGATGAACCTCGAATACCCCCGGGACGACGCGGCAGACCGGGCGAGATGCACGTCCTGGCCGGCGCACGGACAATGAGCGGGAAAGCGACCGACACGCTGGGGGCGCCCATGGATCCGGTGGAGGCTCTCGACAGGATCGCCTTTCTGCTGGAGCGCGCGCGGGCCGAGACATACCGGGTCAGGGCGTTCCGTAACGCCTCCGCGATCGTGGCGGGCATGCCCGCCGACGAGGTCACGCGCCGCGCCACGGCCGGCACCCTCAGCCGGGTGCAGGGGATCGGCCCCAAGACCTCAGAGGTCGTGGAGGCCGCGGTGCGGGGCACGGTCCCCGGCTACCTGGAGCGGCTGGAGCGGGAAGCCGGCACGCCGCTCGCCGACGGCGGGCACGCGCTGCGCGCCGCGCTGCGCGGGGACTGCCATCTGCACTCGGACTGGTCGGACGGCGGCAGTCCCATCGAGGCGATGGGACGGACGGCCGCGGCGATCGGACACGAATGGGCCGTGCTCACGGACCACTCCCCCCGGCTCACCGTGGCCCGGGGGCTGTCGGCCGAGCGGCTGCGCGAACAGCTCGACGTGATCGCGGAACTGAATGACCGGTGGGCGCCCTTCCGGCTGCTCACCGGTATCGAGTGCGACATCCTGCCGGACGGATCGCTGGACCAGGAGCCTGAGCTGCTCGACCGGCTGGACCTGGTGGTGGTGTCCGTCCACTCGAAGCTGCGCATGGACGCCGCTCCGATGACGAGGCGCATGATCGCCGCCGTACGCGATCCGCTGAGCGATGTGCTCGGGCACTGCACCGGACGCCTGGTGACGGCGCGCCGGGGAACGGGCCGGGGAACGGGCCGGGGCGGGCAGGACAGCGGGCGTCCGGAGTCGCGGTTCGACGCGGAGGCCGTGTTCGCCGCCTGCGCCGAATCAGGTACGGCCGTGGAGATCAACAGCAGGCCCGAGCGGCTGGACCCGCCCCGCCGGCTGCTGCGCGAGGCGGTCGCGGCCGGGGTGTTCTTCGCCATCGACACGGACGCCCACGCGCCCGGTCAGCTCGACTGGCAGCTTCTCGGCTGCGCGCGGGCGGAGGAGTGTGGCGTACCGGCCGACCGTGTCATCAACACCTGGACGGCCGGGCAGCTGAAGGAGTGGACGCGCTCGCGGCAGGCCCCGTCGCCGGGGTGAGCGGCCGCCGCCGGGCGAACACGGGCCGGGGGGTAGGGCACAAGGAACGGGCTGGCGTGCCGCGCCGGTTCAGCGCCCTTCGAGCTCCGCGAACGGACTGGTCTCGAGGTGCGCCAGCAGGTCGGTCGGGTCCTCGTAGACCTCTCCCGCTCCGGCTGCCTCCAGGGCGGCGCGCGGAATTCCGCCCGACAGCAGACCGATACCACGGACGCCGGCTCGCGACGCCGCCTCCATGTCCCAGACGGTGTCGCCGACGAACACCGCCCGCTCCGCCGGCACCCCGGCCAGCTCCAGCGCCAGGTGCACCGGGTCAGGAGCGGGTTTGCCCGCGTCCACGTCGTCGCCGCTCGCCGTCCCCCTGATGACCTCGTCGGCGTCGATCGCGCGGCGCAGCGCGGCGAGTTCGGCCCCTCCCGCCGAGGTGGCGAGAACGATCCGCCAGCCGGTGTCGGCGAGCGACCGCAGGAGATCACCCGCCGCTTCGAGCGCGGGCAGCCGGTCGAAGTAGGTCCCGTACAGCGTGGTGTGCGCGGCGCTGATCTCCGCGTCCTGATCGTGGTCCCGGTCGTCACCGAGCAGATGCGCGATGAGGTCGCCGGAAGGAAGGCCGACCGCCCGGTGGATCGCGGGCATCGGCACCGTGTGCCCAGCCTGCCGGAACGCCTCCCACCAGGTGGTCACATGGAGGTGATTGGTGTCGACGAGAGTCCCGTCGACGTCGAACAGTGCCGCGCGCGTCGCCATATGGATCCCGTTCCCGTTCCGGTCGGGGCTATGTCCTGATCATGCCGCCTCCGGCTCGGAACAGCTGACCGGGCGGAGCCGTACGGGTGAGGCCGGCCGGGGTCCACTCCGCTCAGGGGAACAGCCATGGACTTTACGAGAACAGGCTGTTGAGCCGGTTCTGCCAGGCGCCCTCGGTCAGCTTGGCGTCGGCGCCGGGCGCGAAGTCGTGCACGCTGATCCCGACCGGCCCGCCGAAGTGGTTCCTGCCGAACAGCCGGTACATCGCCGTATCGGTGCGCAGCCCGATGAAGTAGGCGTTGCGGTAGTCGACCACGGCGTCCACCGGCACCCCACCGGGCACGTCGAACCGTACGGTGGCACCCTCCGCCGCCTCGTCCGGCAGCCCGAGCCCGCGGCTCGCCACCTCCAGCGCGTCCGCCGCGTGGGAGGCCGCGGGGCCGTCGGCGGAGGCGAACACGGACGACCGGCCGGCGAAGTGCTGGAGATACTGCCGCAGGGTGTGCAGGTAGAAGTCGGTGTGCTTGCTCGCGCCGTCGTACTGGTTGTCCCAGTCGTCGACGAAGATGCCGCTGTGCACGTAGCGGACCCAGGAACCGCCGCCTTCGCGCGGCTCGATGACATGGTCGAGCTGGTTCAGGGTCTGCCGGGGCGCACCCTCGGGGCTCTCGACACGGCCGGTCAGCCGCCTCGGCGGATCCCACGCGGCGACTGTGCCGCCGAACGGAGCCGCGCCGCCCGTGCGGGGTTCGTACTCCATGGGCCACAGCCAGCCGCCGGTACCGGTGGTGATCGCTTCCCAGACCTGCTCCGGGCTCGCGTCGACCTCGAACTCGCGGACGATCTCGAATTCCTTGGACATGGTGATCTGACTCCTTAAGCGCGCTCGGGCGCGTGGACGGGATGCTGGACGCCCGAACCGGACGTCATCTCGTCGAGCTTCCTCATGAGGACTCCTCGACCGGCGTGGGGGCGGCGGCGGAAATGGCCGGCCCGGTGCCGCCCGGCTCGACGGTGCCGGGCTTGACGGTGGGGTGGAGCGCGACGACGATCCGGTGGTCACGGCCACCCTCGGCATGCTCGTCGTGATACTTGGCGATCAGCGCGCCGACACCCCGGGTCAGCTCCTCGACGAACGCCGCCCGGTCGGCCGCGGAGCCGAAGCGCACCTCGCCGTCGAGCGCGTAGGTCGCAAGCCGCTTGCGGGCCTTCGTCGCGCCGGTGATCAGGCTGCCGACGTCCCGTACGAGCCGCGCGGCGACCGCGAGGAGCCACCGCGCGGACAGCTGGTCACGGAAACGGTCGGGGTCGGGCTGCACCGCGGCCAGGGCGAGCGGTGAGATGACGTACGAAGCCGCCGTGGCCCGCATCAGCCGCTCGGTGACATTGCCCTTCCTGCGCTCGCCCGCCAGCTCGACCAGGCCGTGCCGCTCCAGCGCCTTGAGGTGGTAGTTCACCTTCTGCCGGGGCAACCCGACCCGCCCGGCGAGCATCGTCGCCGACGCGGGCCCGACGGCCAGCTCGGCGAGCAGCTGAGCCCTCATGGGGTCCAGGGAGACGGCGGCTGCCGCCGCGTCCTCGATCACGGTCACGTCCAACATGGGACAACCATCCCACCGAACACTTTTTTTGTCCAGGAGGAATTACTTGTCGGTCGTCCGGCCTGGTCAGAAGCTCCAGGACACGGCGCTGTCCGCGCCGACGAGCCCCGACGAAGCGACGGCCATGCCATCGGCGTCACGCGGATCGGTCCGCCTGCGGGCGGGAGCGGTGAGCCTCACGCTGTGCCGCCCCGTGCCTGATCTGCAAAAGCGGGCCGCCGGGCTCCGGGCGTTCAAGCCGCCGGGGTGAGGAACTGGCGGCCGCCGCGCAGCGTGGTCCGCAGCATGTGCTGGGTCGCGCGGCTGTCGAGGCGTACGTCGAGCGCCCCGGGAAGCGTGCTGTCTGCCCGCAGACCCGTGGGCAGTCGGGAGTCGTCGAGTCCGTCGCGCCTGGCTATGAGGATGCCGAGTTCGTGACGGCTCAGGGCCTCTTTTCCACCGAGATGGCGGATGCCGCTCGCATCTCCCGACGCGAGTTCCATGAGAGCCGCGGCCAAGTCGGCCACATGCACCGGGCAACGGATGTCGTCTGTGAACAGGACGCCGGCACGGGGCTCGGCGGCAAGTGCGTGCACAGCACGTTCGTGTACGGACTGCCCGTCGCCGATGATCAGCGAGGTGCGGGCGACCACGGCGTCCGGATGCACGAGAAGAACCCCTGTCTCCGCCGCGGCCTTCGCCGCCCCGTACGGGGTGACGGGATCGGGCAGGCAGGATTCGTCGTAGTGGACGCGGGCGCCGGAGAACACGGCGTCACTGGAGACATGGATCAGACGGCTGCCGGACTTCGCCGCAGCCATCGCCAGACGGACAGGACCCTCGGCTGTGACCGCCCAGTCCGCCTTGCCGCTCGATGCGTTGACGACGACACGAGGGTTGACCTCGGCCACGACCGCTTCCACACTTCCGGGATCCCGAAGGTCGAGGGCGTGCCACGCGACCCCTTGAGCGCTCCCGGGCCTGGTCGCGTAGGTCGCGGCCGTCGTGTGCCCGGCCACTGCCGCTTGCCGGACCAGCTCGGCACCCAAGAACCCGGAACCACCAACGATCAGGACTGTCACGACGCGACACCCTAGACCGGCCGTGCCGAGTTTGGGAGGCACGGAGGCTCTTGCTGGTGCAGCATCGGGGTGGTCTTGGTGAAAGGTGCTGTTCATGCCGCAGATGTCGAAGGTCGAGCTGCACGCGGCGATCCGGCGTGACGGGCGGCATCTACGCCCTGGCACGTCGCGCTCCCGCGGGAGGAACCGTCGGGGCCGTCTCAGCCGTCTCTCCGGGCGCACAGGCCCCTATCTGACGGAAAGCAGAGGCGGACGATGAGTGTGGCGGCGAAGGGGAAGAGGCGCCCCAGGGAAGTGGAGGCGGCCTTCGTCCTCCTGCTCGTGGCGATTGCCGTGGACACGGTGATGTGGGTGCTCGGAACGTTCGTCATCGCACCCACGGGACTCGACGAGATGCGTGAGGTGATGGGGGCGAACGGCGCGAGCAGGCAGGCCGCCATGGCTGTCGGCTTCATGGTGGTCACCAATGCGCTGTTTCTGTTGGTGGCGTTCAAGATGCGCGAGGGACGCAGGTGGGCGCGGATCGCCGTGGTCGGTGTCGGCGTTCTTCTGCTGTTGTCCCTCCTCGACAGCACGAGCATGAACGGACTCCGGCCGGGATCGGTGGCCGGGGCGCTGTACAACCTGTTCGGCGGCGTCAGCCCGAATCTGCCGGCGGCCGGTGCGGTCCTGCTGATGTTCCTGCCGGCCGCGAACCGTTACTTCTCCTCGACACCTCGCAACGGGTGACGACGACCGCCCGTCAACCCCCGTCTTGATCTCCACCGCCCATCCCCGGCTTGGGTGTGTCGGGCGTGTCCCGGAACGGGGTGCCGGGCCGGGCCGACGAGGTCGCGCCTCTGATCGCCCCTCACGAGGAAAAGGAGATGGCGGGCTTTGGACCGTCCAGCCACTCAGTCCGGCCGTCGGAGCACGGGCACCCGGTCGAGCCGCAGCCCGAAATGATCCCGGTAGGCGGCCAGGATCTCGTCCTCCCCGGACAGCGGCCGCTCCTGGCGGTCACCGTGCGCGGTGATGACGAGCCGGTCGCCGCTGAGGGTCAGGCGCCCGTCGTCGGTGAGCAGGGAGCAGACGAGCGAGGTGGTGAAGTGCGAGGCCGGTGAGGTGCTGTGGTACCAGGCTCCGGCCTCGAAGTCGGCGAGGACGCGCGGCCGCGCTTCGAGGCGGTACTGCGCCACGCCGTCCCTGAGAACGTCCAGATCGCCGTCGGGCGCCGGGACGATACGGAATGTGCCGCCCGGGTCCTGCTGATCCCCGCGCTCGTCAAGGTCGAGGGGGCGGTGGCTGTGGTCGCCGAAACCGACGTCGGCGAGCCAACGGCGTGCGCCGCCGGGCGCGTTGTCCGCCACAGTCTCCACGAGCAGCGCGAGGTGGTCGTACGGAATGCCGGTCCGGCCCTCCGGGCCCAGGACCCGGGCCTGGAGGAGCGTGACCCGGAAGCCGAGGTCGCGCAGGAGCGCGGCGAACGCCCCGTTGAGTTCGTAGCAGAAGCCGCCCCGGTGCCGCTCCACAACCTTGCGTACGAGTGCCTCCTCTTCGAGCACGATGTCCTCGCCGAGATGAATGGAGAGGTTCTCGAACGGCACGGAGCGCAAATGCCGGAGCTGCAGCTCCCGCAGGGCGGCGCCATCGGGGCGCGCGGGGCGGGTGGCGCCGATCCGGCGCAGATAGGCGGCGGTGAGCTGCGATGAATCCATGCGCCCAGTCTCACCCGCCCGCACACCGCCGAGCTACACGTCGCTGGTCCTAGGTCCCCGGACCGAGGCCCCGTCCCGGTCCCGGCCTACAAGCACTCACGCTCCCCTCGCACCGGCTCTGGCACAGATCTTGGGGAGCGGTCGCGGAGCGTCACCGCGGTGTTTGATTGTGGGTTGGCTGCTCGTTCGTGAGACCGCGTACGCCCCGCCGTCTGACAGACTCAGCCGATCCACTGACGCCAGCGAGGTTCAGGCGACTTGCAGCGGCCCGTGCCAACCGCGAACCAGTAGGCCGCATCGGTGCGTTGCTCAGCAGTCCGTCGCTTCCAGTTCACGGTGGTCAGCAGCGGGTTCCCGCGGCTGTCGGTTGGAGGGGCGCTGACGGTGATCGCGCAGTGTGGCCGCACGGTGCGGGTCGCGTACCAGCCCGGCATCGCAAGGACAACGGCCGCGAGGCATAGCAGCACCCTCCAGGAGGGGGCGCGGACGCGACATCTCATGGACGAAGGGTACAGACTGGCTTTGTACGTGTGAACTGGGCTCTGGCACAGATCTTTGCGAGCGGTCGCGGAGGGTCACCAGGCCAGTCGCTTCGCTGCTGTGATCACACCCGTTCTTGGTAGACCCTGATTTCCGTGGGATGGAAGTTGCGGATGATCGTCCGGATTTCCTGGTGGCCAAGGCCGTTGGCCCAGCGGTCGAGTTCGTCGTCCGTGTCGTGGAAGAACCACCTTCTGTGCCGCCAGAACTCCAGTGCAGGGTGAGGCCGGCGGTCACCGCGTCGAGGTCTCGGAGCAGGTAGAGGGCAAAGTTGGTGAGGCCCGGCAGTTGGCTGGCGTCGACGGCGTCGATCCGTGCGGTAAGCGTGGACCCGAGGCGGTGGGTGAGAATCTCGCCGAAACCCCGGACGTGCTCGGCCGCGGCATCTAGTTCGGGACAGCGTGCCAGGACGTCCTTGAGCGCGGCGCGCTCGTCCTCGCTCAGCGTTGCGGGGTGGCGGGTGAGCCAGCCGGTGACCCGCCGCACCGTTGGCGGAGGAGATGCCGCCTGCGGCGGCGTGGCGCGCAGGGCGGCGATGTAGGCGCGGACCATCTGGTAGGTGACGGGGGCGTTGTCGGCGATCAGTTCGCCATGCAGGCGAGTGACGTTCGTGCATCCCTCGGCGAACCGCCGCTCCAGATAGGGCTTGTAGAGGTCCAGACGACTGAGCCGGCGACGGTTCTCCCAGAGGGTGTCCTGCCAGGTGGCCGCACGTGCATATCGCAGCACGGTGTTCAGTCCCCAGTCCAGATGCCGGGCGATTCGCCCGGCGCGAGTGCCCCTGAGCGAGCAGTTCGTGGACCAGGGCGTGCGCGGCCTTCTTGCGCTGGGCCCGACGACCATCAAGGTCCGGTCCGCCACGCGCCGAATCGTTGGCCGATGCTCCAACGTCCGCCCTCGTTGGTGGTGTTGGCCCATTCAGGCATGCGCGATGGGCGGCGACGCAGGTATCCACCGCTCGGCCGATGCCCTGCCACAGATGGAACCGATCGGCGACCTGGATCGCGGTGGGAGCGCCGAGCCGCGCACCCTCGGCATAGGCGCCCCCGGTCCCGGCAGATGATCGCCACGCCCGGGTGAGCGGCCAGCCACGCGGCCAACGGTCCCGAGTCGCGCGTCGGGAGCACGTCCACCACGCGATGAGTCTCTCCGCAGGTCAACACTGTGGAATAGGTCTGCCCACGGCGGGTGGCGAAGTCATCCACCCCCAGCACGCGCGGCGTGCTGGGCTGCGGGTCGGGCAGCGCCATGACCCTGCGCAGCAGGGTCATCCGTCCCACCTGAAAACCCAGTTGGGCGGTCAGCCGAGCACCTGCCCGTCCGGCAAGGGCCAGCCCGACACGCTCCAAGACGTGGCCGAGCCGCGTAGTGAAGCGTGCGTACGGGGCGGTCAACTGCGCGAACGGCTCGGCGAAGGTGCGCCGCGGGCAGTTGTCCGTGCCACAGATGAAACGCCGGACCGTCAGATGGATCACAACGCTCTGCCCAGCGAGCGGCAGATCCTTCAGTCCGCGCTGGTAGGAGTCATGCACGCGGTTCGAGGGGTGGCCGCAGTCCGGACATGCTGCGCTGGCTCCCCGGCCTCTGGCCATGACATCGACCGCGCCGAAAGCGGCGGTCACCACCTCGACGTCCACGTCGAGGCCATCGAACACCAGCGAGTCCCAGAACGTTGCGTCTGCCTGCATGACCAGCACCGTCACCGGCCGCCGCGGTCACCGGAGGAGGCAAACACAGAGCTGACGGAGCGTCATTCCCGGCCGTGAGGCGGGAAGGCGTACGCGGTCTCACGCGCATCTGGGTCATTGCAATCGAACACCGCAGTGACGCTCCGCGACCGCCCAAGATCTGTGCCAGAGCCCCTCGCACCACCACTCGCCCTCCGGCGCCCATGCCCGTCACCGCGATTGCCCCGTCCGTGTCCGTACGCAGCACCCTCGCTCCCCCGTCGCGCAGTGCGTCGACGGTCCGGGGCGCGGGGTGGCCGTACGGGTTGCCCCGCCCCGCGGAGATCAGGGCGAGCCGGGGACGGACGCCGTGGAGCAGCCCCGAATGCTGGAAGCGCGAGCCGTGGTGCGCGACCTCGAGCACGTCGACCGGGGGCGGATCATGCTGTTCGCGCATCGGTCGGGCCGGCATCGTTCGTCGAGAGGACCGATGTGTCCTTCGGGGATGATCACGTTCTCGAGGCAGACGGCGCCGACAGGGTTTGTCTGGTCGGCAGTGCAGTTGTTGAGCATGCCGAAGCGGATGTGGATCCGCGTGGTGCGCAAGAGCGTGTCGGCGGTGCGGGCGTCGCCGTTGCGGGCCTTGACCGTGGCGCCGATCTGGTCGAAGGCGTCCTTGACGCGTTCAGCGCCAGGCCCGAATCCGATCTCCTCGCCTGAGGAGTGGCGCTCGTGAAGGTCTTTGATCTTGCGGAACTTGACGTTGTCGAGGGCGTCTTCGAGGTATTTGGCCCACTCGGTGTCGGAGACGGCATAGCTGCGGGTGGGACGGCCAGTCGCCCTGACGGGCGGCTCGCCGTCGCGCGTTCGCGATCCGGTAGTGCCGTCATTTCTCATCGACATCCACGAGTCAGGTGATCACCAACTGTCTTCGGAACCGGTCGGCTAACGCTGTTCCTGGCGATCAACGAAGCCACGATGGACTGCTCCCCCCGTACGGACAGGATGCGACCGTGTCCGAACCGGTGACCATCCACATCACCAGGGCGAGGGTCACGACGGGCTGGACAGCGGACAGCACAGTCGGCGCCTGCATGACTGAGCCTCCGGTACGGGAGGGTGAAGGTGCGGGAGCGCGCCCCATGGTGGGGCGCCGGGGTCAGCGCTCGGGTTTCGGGGGCCGCCGCATCAGCGCGGCGGCGGCCTCGTCGAGGTGATCTTCTCGTGCAGCAGTGCGGAGATGATCTCCGTGATCGGCATATCGATCTCGTGGGCGCGGGCGAGGTCGAGAATCGCCTCCGCGCTCTTGACACCTTCGGTGGTCTGCCGCGTGGCGGCCGCGGCCTGAGCGACGGTCAGCCCGCGGCCGAGGTGGGTACCGAAGGTGCGGTTGCGCGAGAGCGGGAACAGACAGGTGGCCGTCAGGTCGCCCATGCCGGTCAGCCCGGCGAGGGTGGCCGGATCGGCGCCCAGGACCGTGGCCAGCCGGGTGGTCTCCGCCAGGCCCCGGGTGATGAGCATGGCCGCCGCGTTGTGGCCCAGCCGCATGCCGGTGGCGATGCCGACCGCGAGCGCGATCACGTTCTTCACCGCGCCCCCGAGCTCGCAGCCGATCACGTCGGTGCTGGTGTAGGGCCGGAAGTACGAGGTCTGGCAGGCCGCCTGGAAGGCGCGGGCTACAGCCTCGTCCGCACAGGCGACGGTGGCGGCGGCGGGCCGGCCGCCGACGATCTCCCGGGCGAGGTTCGGCCCCGACATCACCGCGATCCGGTTCGCGGGTACGCCGGTCACCTCGGCGATGGCCTCGCTTGCCCGCTTCGCGGTGCCAAGCTCGATGCCCTTTATCAGCGACACGATCGCGGTGTCCGGACCGATGTGCGGTACCCATGCCGCGAGGCTGGCCCTTAGGGACTGCGCGGGGATGGAAAGCACGAGGTAGTCCGCGCCGTCCAGTGCGGCGGCCGGATCGGTCATGGCCACCAGGGATGTAGGCAGCTCGATGTCCGGGAAGTAGCCCGGGTTCCGGTGGCTGCCGTTGATCGCGTCGGCGATGTCGTCCCGGCGGGCGTGCACGGTGACGTCGGTGCCGGCGTCGGCCAAGACCTTGGCGACGGCGGTACCCCAGGACCCGGCCGAGAACACCGCCGCGCGGGCGGGGCGGTGTTGGCTCACTGTGAGGTCCTCTCGCTGGACGCGGGGCCGTCGTGGCCCGGTCATGCTATCGGCCACCCCGGGGGCCACCGGTGCTGTCGCCGAGTGGCGCAGGGTCAGCAGGACCGCGCGCCGAGATGACGTCGAGCAGACCCTCAGCGCCGCGACCTGCGCACCCACCGCAGCGTCCTCCAGCTACGCGCTGACCTCAAGGACGTCACGGGGAGCCGACCGTCGAATGGCTGCCGACCGTCACGGAGCGTACTGCCGCACGCGAGCGTGTTAGGCGGTAGCTTCTGCGGCCTTCGGCCGGGAAAGCGCCGTCTGCCCCATAGCTCGTTCTACCGATATCCCGATCACGTATCTCGATCACGACGCGCTCAGGGTCCGGGGCCGGCATGCGCCCGTACCGCTGTGCGTATCGGGCAACTGCGTCATCGACAGCAGCAGGATCCGTAAGGGCATGCGCCCGATCGAGTGCGTGATTAGGCTAAAAGGAGCAAATTGTTCGAGTGGAGGCGGATGAGCGATGGCGAAGATCCTTTTCATAGTGAGCGGTGCGACGTACTGGGTGCTCAAGGACGGCACCAGGTACGCGACCGGATACTGGGCCGAGGAGTTCGCGAACCCGTACAAGCTGCTCACGGACTCCGGTCACGAGGTGGTTGTCGCGACGCCGGGCGGCACGATCCCGAACGTCGACATGATGAGCTTGCGCCCTTCGATGACCGGCGGGGAGCAAGGGGCGCTCGACCTGGAGGCGATCATCCGCGACGCGGAGGTGATGCGACGGCCGCTCAAGGTGTCGGACGTCCGCCTTGAGGACTACGACGCGGTCTACCTTCCGGGAGGCCACGGCCCGATGTCCGACCTCGCCTGGGACGCGGACGTGGGCAGGCTGCTGACGGCGCAGCTCGCCTCGGGCAATCCGCTCTTCATCGTGTGCCATGGTCCGTCCGCCATGCTGGCCACCAGGATCCACGGCGAATCGCCCTTCAAGGGGTACAAGGTTTCCTGCTTCACCAACGAGGAGGAAGAAGCCGTCGGCATCGCCTCCAGGGCGCCGTGGCTGCTGGAGACCGACCTGAAGGAGAAGATCGGCGTCGAGTACAGCCGCGGCCCGATCTGGGAGCCGTACATGGTGGAGGACCGCAACCTGGTCACCGGGCAGAATCCCCACTCTGCCGCGATTCTGGGTGAGCGGCTGCTGAAGGTCCTCGCCTGACGGACGGCATTTCGGAGTGCGCCTCATCCTCAGCGGCACCTTGGACCGGTACCCAAGCGCATCGACAATCGACACGCCTTCACCACCCGCACCAAGGCCGCTGCCACGGAAATGCCCAAGCTGGACCTCAACCCCAGCGAGTACTTCCGCCGCAGCTTCGTCATCGAGCGCTGTCAGTGGCCACGGGTGATAGTCGGTTACAGGCGAACCTCCCGGGCACGGCAATCGGGGCGGGCTCTTGGGGGTCAGGATCGGCGCGTACGCGACGCCGGCTATGACGCTTTCATCGAAAAGTACCTGCTGACGCCGAGGGTGCGGTCCAGCACTCGGAGGGACCACCGCGCACCGAAGTAATTGTCGTCCGGCAGACGACCGACTTCGGCGGCCGAGGCGGGTTATCCCCGCGCGGGACGCAGCAGAATCTCGCTGCCGATGGGAGTGAAACCGCAGGCGAGGAAGGCACGCAGGGAGCGGGCGTTGCCTGGCGAAACGGCGGCGAAGACCGGTTTGCCTTCCGGGACCAGCGAGAGGGCATCGGCGAGGAGCGACCGCCCGTGCCCTGGGCTGCTGTCCTGAGTGCGGTGGAGTTCGATGCTCAACTCCCGTCGCCCGGCGAGGCCGTCGGCCAGGGTGATGAGGCCACGGTCGTCACCGTAGACCTGGACGTTGGTCCGCAGTTGCCGGGCGTGGCGGACACGTGAATGGTCATCCGCGTCGGTCAGCTCCGCCAGGCGTGGGGTGCCGCCGGTCCCGCGGGCGGTGAGTGTGGCGTCGGTAACGCCGATCCAGCCCTTGGGACCGGCGAGGTGGCGCAGGAAGTCCGGGGAGAGAGACGCGCCGAAACCGTCGGGGTCCTGGGCGTATACGGCCTGGCTGGTCATGGCGGTGGCGATGATGGCGTGACCGGTAAAGGCGACCGAGCATTCGAGACCCCCGGGCAGGGGCGGCAGCACCGTCACCCGGCCGTCGACCGGCGGGAAGCGGCCGTCGGCGGCGTCTATGAAGAAGGTGAGGAGCGGGTGCGCTTCACGCACGGTCGGCTACCTGCGTGTTGAGGAAGTCCAGTAGCGCCGCGTTGAACTGCTCGGGCTGCTCGACACTGGGCAGGTGACCGGCCCAGTCGATGACGGTCAGCGTGGCGTGCGGGATGAGGTGGTGGATGTCCTCGGCGTTGCTGATCGGGGTGTAGACGTCGTCCACGCCGACCACGATCAGGACCGGTGCCTCGACGGCGGTGAGGGTGTCGCGGTAGTCGGGGCGTTCGGCTCGGCCCCGCAGGGCGGCAGCGGCGCCCTGCGGGTCGGTGGCGCGCATCATGCCCAGGACGTGTGCCGCCACGTCCGGCAGGGCGGCGACGTTGTACGCGGCGAGCATCTTGTCGATCACCTCGCCCGCGTACCCGTCCATGCCCTCAGCCAGCAACCGATCGGCCAGGCGGTTGCGGAACTCCTTGCCCTCCTCGGTCTCGGCGGGCGCGGATGTGTCGGACAGCACGAGGGCCCGCACCCGCTGCGGGTAGCGGCGCTGGAACTCCATGGTGATCTGGCCGCCCATGGATACCCCACCGATGACCGCACGCTCCACGCCCAGGTGGTCGAGGAGGGCGGCGATGTCGTCTGCGAAATCGGAGAGGAAGACTTTGCCGGGGGTGACGCTGCTGTCGCCGTAGCCGCGCAGATCCGGGGCGATCACGCGGTATCCAGCCGTCTCCAGTGCCTTGGCCGACGGCGCCCACAGCGTGCGGTTGAACGGATGACCATGAACGAGAACGACCGGCAGCCCGTCCGACGGCCCCTGGTCGTCGTAGTGCATCGTGGCATCGTTCAACACTATGCGGCTCATGCCGGACACCCTAACGTGATGATCAGCGGTGGCTCCGTTGATCAACTGTCACGTCGGTTGAAGCGGCTCAAGCTGCGCGAGCCTCAGGGCGTTCGACGAGGACGCCGCGTTCGGAGGAGGGGGCAGGCGTGGAAGAGCGTGTGGCGTCGGTCGCGCGGCGCCAGTTGCGGCTGATCAGCCTCCGCCGCCGGCACTGGACCGACTGAGACTGAGAACGGCAGCGGTACGGGGCTGCGTTCAGCCGCTCAGCGACGAGTCGTCCGCCACCCGCGCGCCGGGCAGCTGGTACCTGGCGGCGACCAGCGCCGCGTCGGTATCACTGGTGCCGGTGGCGACGCAGAGCATGTAGGCGACATCCCTGAACTCCTGGCCTGCGGTGGCGCTTCCCCTTTCGGCATGCTGTACGGCCAGGGCTTCGTAACGCTTCACCAGGTTGCGCAGGATGACGGGGTGAGCCAGCAGCACGTCGGTCTCCACGGGTGAGCAGGAGCAGAGTCGATCATCAGATGCCCCGCGACCGTCATCTGATGCCCTTTCAACGGTAGGGGAGTTGTCCGCCCCACGGATCACCGTGGCGCCAACCGGCCACGCCCGTCGGCGGAGTCGTCAGCGGCGGGACGGCGGCGGGGGCAGGCGCAGATGGGCCAGGTCGTACGGCACCGGGCTGTCGGGGCGGAAGAGCGGGGAGGACTCGCCGTCGGCCGCCGTGGCGGGAGCGTCGGTGAGCCGGAAGCGCTCGCGCAGTCTGGTGTAGAAGTCGGTGGGGCCCAGCCGCACCAGACGCAGCCGGTGCCTGGCCCCGTACACCCCGACCCAGTCCCCCGGATCCAGCACCCCCCGCAGCTGGCCGTCGATACTGACCGCCACCTGCCCGGAGTGGTGCAGTACCCGCAGCGCCACCGGCTCGTCGGGAGCGGCCACCACCGTGCGGTTGAAGGTCATGTGCGCCGCCACCGGGGTGAAGATCACGGCGTCCATGTGCGGGGAGAGCACCGGGCCTCCGGCGGCGAAGCTGTAGGCGGTCGAGCCGGTCGGGGTGGCGACGATGACGGCGTCCGCCGAGTACGACGCGAGGAGCCGGCCCGCGATATAGACCCCCAGGCTCGCTTGACGGTCCCGGGCGAGCTTCTCCAGAACGATGTCGTTGATGGCGGTGACATCGAGCGCCACGCCCCAGCCCTCGCCCTCGGTGGTGTCGGGCCGGACGTGCGGCGGTGGCAGCGTCGGCCCGCGGCCGTAGTGCAGCAGCGCCTCCATGCCCGACGGGATCTCCAGTACGCGTGAGGCGCGCATGGTGAGGGTCATCCGCTCCTCGACCGTCGCGCGGCCCTCGTTGACCGCGTCCAGGGCCTTCGTGACCCCCTCGGCGGGCACCTCGGTAAGGAAGCCCACCCGGCCCAGGTCGACGCCGAGCACAGCGGCGTCGTTCTTGGCGGCGATCCGTGCCCCGCGCAGGAAGGTGCCGTCCCCGCCGAGCGTCACGACGAGGTCGGGGTTGCCCGCCGAGGAGGCCTCTTCCTGGCCGCCGTGCCGCGGTTCGTGCTCCCTCCACACATCGATCTCCTTGCACGGGATACCCCGCGCCTCGCACCAGGCGTGGACGGTGCGGGCCGCCTCGACGGCTGCCGCGCGGCCCTGGTGGACCACGACCCCGATACGTTCCACAGGCTTGCCCACGCTCTCCGTCGGTCCGGTCCCGCTCCGGGAATCCGTCTGCTCCCCCAGTCTCCGTCTGCTCCCTCATTCAAGGATGACCGGAGAACGGGGAACGCGGGCGGTCCACGGCGTCCCGGCGCGCCGGATTCCCCAGGTCCCGTCCGATCGGGCATTCACCCGAATGGCGGATAGTGCCGACGGTGCGCTGCATGCGGGTGAGCGCTGCCCGGACGGCGAACCGCGGCCGTGACCGGGCTCTCCCCCGGTTGCCGTGAGCCCCGCACGGAGGCGCGATGGACGGGTGCGCGACTGACCGTGAGGGACCTGGCCGCGAGTGTCCGGCCCCGCAGCCGTGCTTCCCCCACGCGAGGAGTGATCGCTGATGTCAGCGGACGGCGTCTTCAACAACCCCAACGAGCTGAACGGCCTGACCGCGTACGACCAGGACGGCGACAAGATCGGCAACGTCGGCCATGTGTACGTCGACGACCGCACGAGCCGCCCGGAGTGGGTGACCGTGAAAACCGGTCTCTTCGGTATGAAGGAGAGTCTCGTCCCCCTGGCCGGCGCCCGGCGCGACGGCGAGAACCTCCACGTCCCGTACCCCAAGGAGACCGTCAAGGACGCACCGCGCCTGGACGCCGACGAGCATCTGGACCCCAGCCAGGAGCAGCAGCTCTACCAGCACTACGGCATCACCGGCACGGGGGGCGGCATGGGCACGCGTACGGAGACCGGCACCAGCGGCGGCATGGGGACGAGCGCCGGCATCGGGACCGGTACGGCCGCCGGCATGGGTGCGGCGACGGGCAAGGGCTCCGGCGCGAGCTCGGGAATGACGTCCGGCACAGGGATGCCGCCCGACCCCGCCACCACACCCGCTGGAACCCCGGGAATGGCCGGAGCCGGGGCGGGGGCCGGGATGAGGGGCACCGCCGCCCGTGGCAGCCAGGAGGACGCCTCCCGTCACCAGAGCGAAGAGCTCATACGGTCGGAGGAGCAGCTGCACATCACCACCGAGGAGCATGAGGTCGGCCGGGCCCGGCTGCGCAAGATCGTCGTGACCGAGAACGTCACCACGTCCGTACCCCTCAGCCACGAGGAAGTCCGCGTCATCCACGAACCGATCGCCCCCGGCGAGCCCGGCGGCGCCGGCCGCTCGATCATCGGAGAGGCCCAGACCGAAATGACCCTGCACGCGGACCAGCCGGTCATCCGGAAGGAGACCGTTGCCGTCGAGCGCGTGCGCATGGAGACGGAGAAGGTGACCGAGGAGACGGATGTCGCCTCCGAGGTCCGCAAGGAACAGATCGAGTACGACCCGGGCCGCACCGACCAGGACCTCGGCGACAAGCGGGGCCGCCCCAGCCACTGACCCTGCCCCCGGCACCACGCCCCGCCGGCCACGCACGCGTGGCCGGCGGCGTGAGCGCACCCGTGGTGTGTCGGGCGCGGACGGGTGTGTCGGGCGCGGTGCTGGACAAATGTTGAGTATGACCACCTACGTAGTGACGATCCCCGGCACGCTGAAAGAGGCGCTGACCGACGAGGCCCGGTCAATTCTGGTCGGTGCCCTCCGGCCCGCGGATCCGAAGGGCACCGACTTCGGAGCGGCCGAAGACCTGGACCTGCTGTCCGTCGACAGTGAACAGTCCACGTTCACCGTCCGGCTCGAAGTCGAGGCCGACGATTCGAACGCGGCGGGCGAGGAGGCCCGGCGGATCGCGAGCGACGCGCTCGACAAAGCGGGGTTCACCATCCGGACCGCGCCTCTCGGAGAGCCAGTCATCACCGGTATCGACGCCGAGTAACCGAACCGCTCGCCCCGGACCTGCCGGGCCGCCCGGCCCGCCGCGTATGTCCGGGGCGGCCGACCGTCTGCGCCTGTCCCGCTCATGACCCGGGGCCAAACGATTCGCCGCGCGCGGTCCAGTGCCTCGGGATGATGTACGAAACCGGGGCGAAGCTCGGTCGCGTCGTACGTACGGTGGAAGACGGGGGTCGTCGCCCCCGACATCGGCGGCACGATCCAGGCCCAATCGGCGTGTACGTCACGGCCCTTGCGTGCCTCGCCCTCCACATGGCGCAGAAAGCGCACCGACTCCGTCGGCGGCGCGGTGGCCGGCGTACCGGATCAGCTGCTCGTTCCAGATACGCGGTCCCGGACGCTCCGCGGTGTCCGGGGCGAACACCGCGATCAGCCCTGCTCAGGAATGCTTGCCGCCCGCTCACCGCGGAACGCCCGTGCCGTTCAATGATCACCGATTGCGGGCGATGCTCGCCTCTGCACGGGCCACTGGCATATACGAGTCACATGGCGACCGCTTTCGACCGGGCCGCACCTCGGTCAGGTCGGCTCCGAGGGGTCAACGGACGGTGAGGGTGCCCTTCATGAAGGGGTGGATGGTGCACATGTAGCTGTAGGTGCCGGCTCTGGCGGGCGCGGTGAAGGTGGCCGTCTTCCCAGCGGCGATGTCGCCGGTGTTGAAGGCTCTGCCGGTGACGGCGGTCAACGTGTGCGTGACGCTGTCCTTGTTGGTCACCGTGACCTTCGTGCCCGGGGCCACGGTCAGTGCGGCGGGCATGAACGTGAAGTTGTCGATGGTGATCTCCACCTTCCCGCCGGCGGAGGGGGCGGGCGTGGTGGACGCGGGCGAGCTGCTGCCGCCGGAACAGCCTGCGAGGGTGGTGACGCAGACAGCGGCGAGGGCGGCCGCGAGGCGTGTGCGTCCGGCGCGGTGCGGGAGCGGCATGGTCCCTCCGGGCTGTCGGGCCCCGGCCCTGCTCAGGGTCAGTAGCTGCTGGAGCTCGCCGAGCCGCTGGGGCTCGCCGAGGTGGTGCTGGGGCTGGCCGAACCGCTGGAGCTCGGGAGCGGGGTGGTGATCTTCTTGCCGTCGGTGCCGATGACGTACCACTTGGCGCCGAAGGCGGTCAGGCCCTGGCCGTTGAACTCGTCGGCCTTCTTGTCGGGCTCGAACCGGTACAGGGGGTGGCCGTCGTACGTGACCTGCTTCTTGCCGTCGCTGCGGGTGCTGGTGGACAGCAGGCTTTGCTTGACGCCGCCCTTGTCGGCCTGCGGCTTGCCGGTGATGACCAGCGGCGGCCAGTCCATGGCGCAGTCCCCGTCGCAGGTGGACTTGGTGGTCTTGTCCGCTTCGAAGATGTAGAGGGTGCGGCCCTTGTAGTCGACCAGGACCTTCCCGAGCGGCCCGGTCTTGGCGGACACCTTCCCGGCATCCGGGGACGGCGCGGACGAGCTCATCGAGGGGGAGGTCGACGCGCTCCCGGAGGCTGTCGCGAAGTCCGCCGGTTGCTCGTTCACGGACGATCCGCTCCCGCTGTCGGAACATCCGGCGAGCGCCGCGGCGCACAGTAGGGCCGTGGCCACGGCGGTGGCTGTCCTGGTATTGCTCCTCATCAATGACTCCTCTGATCCGGCCACCCCGGGGGGCAGCACTCCGGCCGCCTGATCACGGCCGCACCCCCCACTACACGGCACCGCCCGGCACCGGGCCACCTGGCAGAGCCGTCCGACGTACCCCCCACCGATGACAGCGGCCTCATCGAATGGGGTATTGTGAGCGGCTGCGAAGGGGAGTAGCCCCGCGAACCGGTCGTCGACACACTGGAGCCCTCGGGTTCCCGGTGGCCGGGCCCGCCGATCCGGCGGGCGGGCGAGACCTTCGGTCAGGCATTGACGTGTCCGCGTCCCGCGGGCACCACCGTCATGCCGGGCCGAGTGGTCCTCCTGGCTCCTGACGGTGCTTCGCGAAGATCCGGGTCCGGCCCTCAGAGAAAGCCACCCGGAATGCATCTCGACCCCCTGGCGATCCTCACCGCCTTCGGGCTGATCTTCCTTGCGGAGCTCCCCGACAAGACCATGTTCGCGTCCCTGGCCATGGGTACGCGCATGCGCCCCCTCTACGTCTGGTTCGGTACGTCGACGGCGTTCATCGTGCATGTCGCCATCGCCGTCGGGGCGGGCAGCCTGATCGGCCTGCTGCCCGACTGGATCGTCAAGCTCGTCTCCGCCGTCCTCTTCGCCTTCGGCGCCTTCATGCTGCTGCGCAGCGGAGGCGACAACGATGACGAGGACACGGAGAGCAAGACCGTCACCGGCTTCTGGCCCGTCTACTCCACCGCTTTCATGGCCGTCTTCATCAGTGAGTGGGGCGATCTGACCCAGATCACCACCGCCAACCTCGCCGCCAGCAACGGCACCTGGTCGACCGCCATCGGTTCGGCCGCCGCCCTGATGTCCGTCTCCGCGCTGGCGCTGCTCGCCGGCCGCTTCATCGCCACCCGCGTCCCGCTCAAGACCGTCCAGCGCATCGGCGGCCTGTGCATGCTCGGCCTCGCCATCTGGTCCGTCACCGAGATCTTCATAGGCTGACGGCCACCGGGCCCCGCTCCGGGAGGAGCGGGGCCCGGTTCTGCGCGGGTGTCCGCCTCATCGTGTCGTCGTGAGGTCCTTCTTGAGTACGGCCAGGACGTCGCGGGCCGCCGTGGGGCCGGTGTTGAGGTAGAAGACGTCGTCGTCGACCGGTATCGCGGTCTTGCCCGCGACCGCGGACAGCGTCGGCCAGAGCGGCGCCCCGGTCAGGGCGGACGCCTTGGCCGCGCTGCCCTGGACTCCGTAGAAGAGCCAGTCGGCGTCGGCACGGTCCAGCTGTTCGTTGCTGATGTCCTGCGAGGTCTTGTCGAACCGCTGGCTCTCGGGCCGCCCGAGCCCGGCGTCCTCGGCGATGCTGCCGGTGAACGAGGGCACGCCGAAGACCCGCAGGCGGTCGCCGTTCAGCCGCAGGAAGGACACGGTCACCGGCTTGTCGAGCGACGGGCCCAGGCGCGCGGCGTCGGCGTGGAAGCCGTCGAGGAACTTCTGCGCTTGCCCGGTCTTGCCGAGCCCGTCGGCGACGAGCAGGAAGTCCTGCTTCCAGTACAGCCCGGTGCCCTGCGTGGCGACGGTGGGCGCCAGGGCGCTCAGGGCGGTGTAGAGGCTCTTGGCGTTCTTGCCGGCGGTGTTCATCAGGATCAGATCCGGCTCGATGTTCGCGATGGTCTCCAGGTCGGGGTCGACACGGGAGCCCACGTCGGCGACCTTCGCCAGCTGAGCGGCGTCCTCGGGAAAGTCGTCCAAGAGGTATTGGGGTACGAGATCGGCGCCGTCGCCCCGGGTCGAGCCGGCCGGAACCGTACCGAGCGTGAGCAGCGCGTCGGCCTGGCCGGTGGAGATCACCACCACCTTCCTGGGTTCGGCCTTGATGGTGGTCCTGCCCTCGAAGTGGCTGACGGTGCGCGGGAATTCACCGTCCGGTTTGCCGCTTCCCATGCCCTTGGGCACGGAGCGGGGCGCGGTGTGGGTCGACGCGGCCGAGGGGGCTTCGGCCGGACCGCCGCCCGAGGAGGCGGTCGAGTTCGCGGAGCAGCCGCTGAGCGACAGGGCGCTGGCTACGACAACGCCGCTGATGAGACGGGTGAGATGGAGATCACGGAAGCGGTTCACGGTCGATTAGCTTAGGCTTCCCTAAGTGTCGACGAGTAGGTATGACAGTCATGCGATAGATCACATATCCGGAGGCGGGGATTCCGCGCATCCGCCGCCGTCCCCCGGCGGCCGGCGGCCCGGCACGCCGCGGACCGGCCGGCTCCGGGGCGGGAACCGGCTCGCGGTCCTGGTGGTCTGCCTCGGCATCGTCGTACTGCTCGTCCTGGTCAGCCTGGGCGTCGGCGCCCGGAGCGTGCCGCTGGGGACCGTATG
Source organism: Streptomyces sp. NPDC042201 (assembly GCF_055582185.1). Classification (NCBI taxonomy): domain Bacteria; kingdom Bacillati; phylum Actinomycetota; class Actinomycetes; order Kitasatosporales; family Streptomycetaceae; genus Streptomyces; species Streptomyces sp. NPDC042201. Next base: position 378,396 of record NZ_JBVJDS010000004.1, read on the forward strand.
GCGCGTCCTGTTCCAGGACGACGGGAGCGCGGAGGCCATCATCGTCCGGCAGTTGCGGATGCCCCGTACCGCCCTGGCCGTCCTCGTCGGGGCGGCGCTGGCCGTGGCCGGTGTGGTCATGCAGGCCCTCACCCGTAACCCCCTCGCCGAGCCGGGCATCGTGGGCGTCAACTCCGGCGCGTCCTTCGCGGTGGTGATCGCCATCGCCGGATTCGGCGTCACCGGCGTGTCCGGCTACATCTGGTTCGCGTTCGCCGGAGCCGTCCTGGCCGCCCTGCTCGTCTTCGCGCTCACTTCGGGCGCCACGAGGTCCCACCACCACACCCGGCTCGTGCTGGCGGGTGCGGCGCTGTCGGCGAGTCTCGGGGCCGGTACCGGCATCCTCACCATGTTCAACACCGCGGCCTTCGACTCCTATCGCTTCTGGGTGGTGGGAGCGCTGGAGAACCGGGGTACGGAAGCCCTCACCGCCATCGTCCCCTTCGTTGTCGCCGGAGCGGTGATCGCGCTCGTGCTCGGCCCGTCCCTGAACGCCCTGGCGCTGGGCGACGACGTCGGCACGGCGCTCGGGCTCAGAGTGCCCTGGGTACGTGCGGCGGGCTTCCTCTCGATCATGCTGCTGTGCGGCGCCTCGACCGCCGCCGCCGGGCCGATCGCGTTCGTCGGACTGGTCGTCCCGCACGTCCTGCGGCTGATGCTCGGCCCCGACCTCCGCTGGCTGCTGGCGTTCTCCCTGCCGGGCGGCGCGATCCTGCTGCTCGTCAGCGACATCGCGGGCCGGGTGATCGCCCGCCCCGGTGAGATCGAGGTCGGTATCGTCACCGCCTTCATCGGGGCCCCGGCGCTGCTGTGGCTGGTCGTCAGGCGCGGGCGGGTCCAGACGTGAACACACCGCGTCGTTCCGCCGCCCCGGCCCGGGTGCTGCGGCTGCCGGGAGGGATCACGCTGCGCTGCTCGGGGCGGGCCGCCGTCGTCGTGGCGGTCCTGTTGCTGGGCTGCGCGGCGGTCTGGGTGCTCACCATGTTCACCGGTACGTACCGGATCGGTGCGGCGCAGATCGTCGACGTGCTCACCGGGGGCGGGTCAGGCACCGACCGCTTCATCGTCGTCGGCCAGCGGCTGCCGCGCGTCTGCGCGGCGCTCCTGGTCGGAGCGGCCCTCGGTCTGTCGGGCGCGCTGTTCCAGAGCCTGTCGCGCAACCCGCTCGGCAGCCCGGACGTCATCGGGTTCACCACCGGCTCCACCAGCGGCGCGCTCGTCGTCATCCTGGCCGGCGGCGGCACGGCCGGACTGGGCGTCGGCGCGGGCTCGGTCCTCGGCGGCCTGGTCACCGCGGCGGCCGTGTACGGATTCACCGCACCGCGCGGTGTCTCCGGCAGCCGGCTGGTCCTCGCCGGCATCGCCATCGGTGCCATGCTCGCCTCGGTCAACGACTACCTCATCACCCGGGCCGATCTGGAGTCCGCGGAAAGCGCCAAGGCCTGGACCTTCGGCAGCCTCAACGCCATCTCCTGGCCCCAGATCACCCCCCTGGTGATCGCCCTGCCCGTCCTCGCCGCGGCGGCGCTGGCTGTGGGCAGACCGCTGAGACTGATGGAGATGGGGGACGACACCGCGGGCGCCCTCGGGGTGAACGTCCCGCGGATCCGCGCCCTCACGCTGCTGCTCGGCGTCGCCCTGGCCGGCGCGGCCATCGCCGTCGCGGGGCCCATCGGCTTCCTCGCCCTGGCGGCCCCTCAGCTCGCGCGCAGGATCGCCCGCTCCCCCGGCGCTCCGGTCGGATCGGCCATGGTCACGGGCGCACTCCTCCTCGCCACGGCCGACCTGCTCGCCCAGCGCCTCCTGGCCCCCTTCCAGATCCCCGTGGGACTGGTGACCGGAGCCCTCGGCGGCGTCTACCTGCTGTGGCTGCTGTCGAGGGAGAGGCGGAGCGCCCCGGCCTGACGCCGGTGATCCCGCGTCAGGCCTGAGGGGCCGGCGCCTGAGCGGGGATGTCGAGCGCGGGGAGGGTGAAGGTGATCCGGGCGCCGGGGGCGTGGTGCGGGTCCACGGCGATCGTTCCGCCGTGGAACTCCACGATCTTCTTGCACACGGCCAGGCCGATACCGTTCCCGCCGTACGTCTCACGGGTGTGCAGCCGCTGGAAGATGATGAAGACCCGCTCCGCGTGCTCGGGCTCGATTCCTATGCCGCTGTCGGTGACGGAGAAGTGCCAGGTGTCGCCCCGGCGTTCGGCCCCGAGGTGGATCCGCAGGGGGCGCTCGGGGTCACGGAACTTGACGGCGTTGCCCAGCAGGTTCTGCACCAGCATGCTCAGCTGGGTGGCATCGCCCGTGAGGACCGGCAGGGCGTCGTGGGAGATCCGGGCGTCCGCGTCCTCGATGGCGATGCTGAGCGAGTCGACCGTCCGGTCGAAGGTCTCCTGAAGGTCGACGGTGGCGGTCTGGTTGTGCATCCGGCCGACACGGGAGAAGTCCAGAAGGTCATTGATGAGGGTCTGCATCCGTGTGGCGCCGTCCACCGCGAAGTGGATGTACTGGCCGGCTCGCTCGTCGAGCTGTTCCGCGTAGCGCCGCTGGAGGAGCTGACAGAAGCTCGCGACCTTCCGCAGGGGTTCCTGGAGATCGTGGGAGGCGACGTAGGCGAACTGCTCCAGTTCGGCGTTCGAGCGGCGCAGGTCGGCGGCCTGCTCGTCGAGGCGCGTACGGGCATCCTCGGTGAAGGAGAGCTCGTCCACGAGCCGCCGGCGCATGGCGTCGACATCGTCCGCGAGTTTCCGCACATCGGCCGGGCCCTCGCTGGTGACGGGCCTGGTGAAGTCGCCGTGCGCGACCAGCCGCGCGTCACGGGAGAGCTGTTCCAGCGGGGTGGTGATGCCGCGCCGCAAGCCGATGAAGATCATCCCTGGCAGGGCGAGGATGAGCACGGCAATGGTGGAGAACACCCAGTTGCGCAGGGTCCTGACCCCTTGGAGATCGGCACGGGCCGTGGCGCGCTCCGTCTCCAGGTGCCGCTGCTGTGTGACGAGCGCGGTGCGCAGCGAGTCGAAGGATGCCTTGCTCGCGAGCGCTCGGGCGGGATCCGCCGGTACGGGGCGGCCGGCCGGGGCGGTGACGATGGGGCGGACGTACTGCGCGCGCCAGGAGTCGGCCCGTGCCAGGACCAGGTCGAGGTCGGCGGCCGAGCGGCGGTCGTCCCCGAGCGCCTGCCGGAGGGTGGCGCCGGCTCTGGTCTGGTCACGCAGCCCGGAGCGGTAGGGCTCCAGAAACGCGCTGTCCCCGGTGAGTTCGTAGCCCCGGACCCCGGTCTCCTGGTTGACCAGCGCCGATTCCAGTCGTACGGACGCGATGAGCGCGGGCGAGCTGTGGTCCACCAGGCGGGTGTTGATCTGCGTGGAGTGCGTCAGGACCCAGGCGCCGAGGGCGGAGAGCACGGTGAGCAGGAGGAGAGAGACACAGACTCCCGTCGTGAGCCACCGCCGCGTCGTCCACCGGCCCGTCCACCGGCTGGTGCCACGCGTGGGCGCCTGAGCCGGAGCGGTCGTGTCCTCGTCCGGGCGGCGGGCGGGCGCCGCATCCGGGGTCGGACGGTGTGCGGGTGCGGGGACGCTCACTGTTCGCTCCTGGAGTCGGAGGCCACCACCGGCCTGACCACGACGGCGTCAGCGTACTCTCTTCGACAACTGTTGTTGTCGAGGGGGATGCGTCTACATTGTGGCCATGCGCCGGAACGACTTGTCCTCCCAGTTCAGCGAGGAAGACATCGACCGGATGACGGTCCTCGCGGTCGACGACCTTACCCACCGGCTCGCCGACCAGGTCTTCGACGTGCCCGTCCCGGGCCCACGGGACGGGTCACCGAAGCCCGCGGGCGGCGATGGGGCCGGTGATCCGGGCGAGGCCGTGGCCGGCTCTCTCGCCCGCTTGCGCATCCTCATGCACCTCAATCGTGCCGTGGAGCGCCAGGCACGGACCGAAGCCGAACAGGCCGCACGGGCGGGAGCCGGCTATCCGCAGCTCGGCGACGCCTGGCACATCACCCGCCAAGGAGCCCGGCGGCGATGGCCGGGGCTCGTCTTCACCGCCACACCCCCCGCGCGCCCCATACCCCCGCAAGAGAGCAGGAACTCCCCCATGAACAGCCTCAGCCACTCCTATGACGTCCTGCTGGTGGAAGACGACCCAGCCGACGCCCTGCTCATCGAGGAAGCCCTGCAGGAACACGGGATGGCCCGCTCCATCAACCAGGCCGAGGACGGTGTGGCGGCGCTGGAGTACCTGCGGGACGCCGAGAAGCCCCGCCCGGACCTGATCGTGCTCGACCTGAACATGCCGCGCATGAACGGCCGGGAACTGCTGACCGTGCTCAAGGACGATCCGCAGCTGCTGACCATCCCGGTCGTGGTCCTGACCACCTCGGGCGCCCCGGACGACGTGCGCTCCGCGTATCACCAGCACGCGAACGCCTATGTCATCAAGCCGCTCAATCTGGACGATTTCATCCAGGCCGTACGGAGCATCGACGCGTTCTTCCTCGAAACGGCGGTCAAGCCGCCGAGGCGCTGACACCGCCCGGCGGTGCGGGCCGGGCGGCGCGGGCCCCGGTTCCCACCCGGTCAGAAGACGCGGATCGGGGTCTCGGCGGGGTCCGCGAGCAGGTCCGAGATCTCGTCGTCCAGCCGGACCAGGGTGATGGAGGCGCCGGCCATGTCGAGCGAGGTGCAGTATTCGCCGACGTAGCTGCGGCGTACCTCGATGCCGCGGTCGGCGAGCTGCTTGTGGGCCAGCCCGTACACCAGGTAGAGCTCACCGATCGGGGTGCCGCCGAGGCCGTTGACCATGAGGGCGACGCCGTCGCCCGAGGTGAACGGCAGGTCGTCGACGACGGCGGTGACGAGTTCCCGCACGATCCCCTCCGCGGGCTGGAGCTTCTCGCGGCGCCGGCCCGGCTCGCCATGGATGCCCACGCCCATCTCGATCTCGTCGTCGGGCAGGTCGAACAGCGGGGATCCCTTGGCCGGCGGAGTGCACGCCGTGAGCGCCATGCCCATGGTGCGGGTGACGGAGTTGACCTTCTCGCCGATCCGGTACACCTCGTCGAGGTCGGCGCCGCGTTCCGCGGCGGCGCCGGCGGCCTTCATCACGAAGAAGTTGCCGGCCACCCCGCGCCGGCCGACCGTGTAGGTGGAGTCCTGTACGGACACGTCGTCGTCGATGAAGAGCGTACGGACGGTGAGACCGTCGGCCTCCGAGAGCTCCTCGGCCATCTCGAAGGCCATGCGGTCGCCCGTGTAGTTGTTGACCAGCAGCAGGACGCCCTTGGGGGACGCGACCAGCTTGACGGTCTCGTAGACGTAGTCGGTGGGCGGCGCGGAGAAGATGTCACCCGGGCAGGCGGCGTCGATCATTCCCTTGCCGACGGACATGACATGGGCCGGCTCGTGCCCTGATCCCGATCCCTGGACGAGGGAGACCTTGTCCGGGCGTGGGGCGTCGGCGCGCATGATCAGGTTGTACTCGGGGACGTACCGGAGGGTGTCGGGGTTGGCCAGGGCCAGCCCCTGCAGCATCTCCGGGACGAAGTTCTTCGGGTCGTTGACGAACTTCTTCATACGGTCGCTCCTGGTTCTCGGCGTTGCGGCGCGGGGATGGTTCTCGGCGTTGCGGCGTGGCGACGGACTCGGTCCTGGCTCGGTCGGTGGGGCGGGTCAGCTGCGTGCGGCCCATGCGTCGGCGACGCGTTCCGCCATGACCGCGACCGCCACGGCTCCGGCGTCCGGGGAGCCGATGCTGCGCTCGCCGGTGTAGCTCGGCCTGCCGCGCATGGCCCGCATCGGGGTGGTCGCGTCGGCGGCGGTGCGGGCGGCCGACGCCGCGACCCTGGCCAGGCCGGCGGAGCGATTCGCCGGGTCGCCGGCGCCGGTGTGCGCCTCTTTCTCCAGCGCGTCGGTCATCGGGATCAGCGCGTCCAGCAGCGTCTTGTCGCCGAGATCGGACCTGCCTCGCTTCTTGATGCCCTCGGCGGCGGCGCGCAGCATGGCGACCGCGTCCCCGGCGTTCAGTTCGGCCCGGTCGCTGACGGCTCCGGCCGCCCGGAGGAACGCGGTGCCCCACAGCGGCCCCGAGGTCCCGCCCACCCGCTTGGAGATGACCAGGGCCACCTGCTTCAGGAACGCCGACGGGGAGCTGCGGTCGAACGAGTTCCAGTCCGCGAGAACGATCTCGAAGCCCCGCGCGAGCGAGTATCCGAAGTCCCCGTCGCCCACGACGGCGTCGAGGTCGGAGAACGCGCGCTCGTTGTCGACCGAGGTCTGGGCGATGGTTCTGACGACGAACTCGAGATCACTGGCTGGTGTCGATGGCATGTCTCTCCTGACTGGACTCTCCTGACCGGCGTGACGTCAGTGCGGGCGGGGTGCGCCGGTGAGCAGGAACGCGAGGTCGGCGAGCCGGACGAAGGGACGCGGGTCGGCGCCGAGCGGGTCGCTCAGCACCTCCGTGGTGGTCTCCTCCGGTCCTGGGTCGCCCAGCGACGACACGACCAGCAGCGCGCCGGTGAAGTCCTCCTGCCGGGTGTACGCACTGGTCGTGACGGCGCATCCCAGGCCCGCGTCCAGCGCCGCACGCAGCCCGTTCCGGCTGTCCTCGATCACGACCACGGCCGCGGGGTCGAGCCCGAGGTGGTCCACGGCGTACTCGTAGATGTCCGGCGCCGGCTTCTTGCGCGGGACGATGTCGCCGGCGAACACACTGAAACGCGCGGCGAGTTCCGGGCCCGCGGCGAGTTCGAGCACACTGCGTACGGACGGCTCGGCCGAGGTCGAGGCGACGGCCAGGGTCCACCCGGCGGCGTCGGCCTCCGCGGCGACTCGCCGTACACCGGGCCGGGGCGGAATGGCGCCGCCCGCGATGATCGCCTGATAGATCTCGGTCTTGCGCCGGTGCCACCGGGCGACCTGCTCGTCGAGCGCGCCGGGCTCGGTGGGCAACCCCGCTTCGGCGATGAACTCCGGGGTGAGAAGCGTCTTCATCCGCTCCTTGCCGCCACCGACCTTCAGCTTCTCGGCATAGTCGCTGTCGCTCCACCGCACGGGCAGGCCGAATTCCTCGAAGGTCCGGTTGAACGCGGGCAGATGCCCGTAGCGCTCGGTGTCGGCGAGGACGCCGTCGCAGTCGAAGACGAGAGCGGGCACGGTCTCACCCGGCCCGGCCGGCGCTGCCGAAGGTCGTCATGAGCGAGCCGGTCATGTCGATGACATCCTGGCGGACGGACCGGAACAGGGAGGGCGGATCCCATTTCTGTCTCTCCGCGGCCGATTCCAGGAAAGCCAGGTTCGACTTCATGAACTTCTCCTTGAGCGCGGTCGAGATATTGACCTTCGCGCACCCCCGGGAGATGAGATCGCGGAACTGCTCGTCGGACAGACCGCTGCCGCCATGGAGGGCGATCGGCAGGGGGTACGCCGCCACGATGTCGGAAACCCGGTCGAAATCGAGTACCGGCGTTCGCTTGTAGGTTCCGTGAGCGTTTCCGATGGCGGGCGCGAAGACGTCGACGTGGGTCGTCCTGAGGAACTCCAGAGCCACGTCCAGGTCCTTCTGGGCGGCCGCGCTGTCGCTGCCGATGTCGTCCTCGACCCCCGTGATGGACTCGATCTCGCCCTCCACGTGGGCGCCGTACCGGCGGGCCTCGGCGACGACCTCGACGGTCTGCCGCATGTTCTCCTCCACCGGCAGCCGCGAGGCGTCGAACAGCACGGAGTTCCAGCCCCGGTCCAGGCACTCGGTGATGACCGCGCGCTCGGGACAGTGGTCCAGATGCAGGGAGACGGGCACCTCGATACCGGCCGTCATCGACGTCCACATCGTATGGAGCACGTCGCTGCCGATCGATCTGACCGTCTTGACGGACGTCTGCACGATCAGTGGCGAGGATTTCTCCACGGCGGCCGCGAGAACCGCCTCCATGGTGAGGTCGTTGAACACATTGATGGCCGGCACGCCGTAACGCTTTTCGAAAGCGTCGGACAGGATGTCGGTCAGCGGCACGACAGGCACGGGGACTCCTGGGATCGGACTCGCCCGAATCGGATCGGGCTCAGGCAACCATGCGGCGCCGGTCGGGAAAGCGCCGGTCGGGCGGCGGCCCTCAGGCCCGGCACAGCACCGAGGTCATGACGTCGTGGAGGGCCACTTCCGGGTCGGGCACGGCCCCCGCCGACCGCCAGGCCACGAAGCCGTCGGGACGCACCAGTACGGCGCCTTCGGCGGTCGTGCCGTGGGCCTCGGCCCAGTCGGCGCCGTCCTCGGTCACCAGATCGGCGTCCGGTCCCGCGCCGACGCCGTAGACATCGAGGCGGAGGGAGAGCCGGTCCGCGACGCGCTTCGCCGCCGAGCGCCAGGGCGCGCCCTCGGCGCCGCTGAGCAGGACGAAGGACCGCTCGTAGAGATCCAGGGTGGACTTGCGCACGTCGCGTTCACGGACCCACAGGTGCGGTGCCCGGGTGCCGGGGTCGCCCGTCAGCCGCATCCGCTCGGGCACGACGGGCAGTGCGGGGTCGACCCCCACCACCGCGCCACGGGCGTAGCGGTAGCCCATGGCCACCGAGAGCATCCCGCCCTGCTTCCCCCCGCCCACGCCGGGCGCGGCGGCGTACCCCGGGTGGCTGTGTTCCCCGGAGCGTGCCGAGGCGCGCTCGCTCGTCGCCCGGGCCACCGGCCGGCGCTCCGCGTCGTACGTCTCCAGCAGGCCGGGGCCGGCCGAACCGCCCAGCACGGCGGCGAGCTTCCAGGCGAGGTTGTGCGCGTCCTGGATGCCGGTGTTGGAGCCGAACGCGCCGGTGGGTGACATCTCGTGGGCGGAGTCCCCCGCGAGGAAGACCCGGCCGGTCGAGTAGCGCTCCGCGACCCGTTCGGCCGCGTGCCACGGCGCCTTGCCGGTGATCTCGACATCGAGGCCGGGTACGCCGGTCGCCCTGCGGATGTGCTCCGCGCACCGCTCGTCGGTGAAGTCCTCCAGGGTCTCGCCCCGGTCGGGCTGCCACGGCAGGTGGAACACCCACTTCTCCCGGTTGTCGACCGGCAGCAGAGCGCCGTCCGCTTCGGGGTTGGTCAGGTAGCACACGATGAAGCGACGGTCGCCCAGCACCTGCGCGAGCCCCTCGGAACGGAAGGTGACGCTCACGTTGTGGAACAGGTCGCCGGAGCCCGTCTGGCCGATACGGAGCTGTTCCCTGACGGGACTGCGGGGCCCGTCGGCCGCGATGAGATAGTCCGCGAGCACGGTGGTGTCCTCCCCCGTCTCCCGGTTCTTCACGACCGCGCGCACGCCCGTCGCGTCCTGCTCGAAGGAGAGCATTTCGGTGGCGAACCGCAGGTCGCCCACGTGCTTGCGGGCCTGGGCCAGCAGCACGGGCTCCAGATCGTTCTGACTGCACAGGCACCAGCCGCTCGGGCTGAAGCGCGCGAGCGCGCCACCGGGGTCGATCTCCTTGAACAGCCATTCCTGGTCGTCGCCGGTCAGCGAACCCGCCTGCAGGATGCCGTGGTTGTCGGCGAGGACCGACGCGGCCTCCCGGATCAGCGGCTCCACGCCCGCCGTGCGGAACAGCTCCATCGTGCGCACGTTGTTCCCGCGGCCGCGTGGGTGTGTCGAGGTGGCCGCGTGTTTCTCGACCAGCAGGTGCCTGATGCCGAGCCGGCCCAGGAACAGGGAGGCGGACAGGCCCACCAGGGAGCCGCCCACGATGAGGACCGGTACGCGGTGGTCGACGTGTGTGTTCATGAGGTGCTCCCGAGCTCGGCGTCCTGCGGGGATGAGGTTTCCATGCCCCCGGCAGGACCGCTTCGGACGCCCATTCACCCGCTTGGTTCCCACATCTCGCGCCACCCCTACCAGCAGCCCACGATCGATTCCAGGAGCGACACCCGCGCAACTGGGGGGCAAGCCACGCATATCCACGGGGTGTGCGACCCGCTCCGATCGCAGTGACGACTGACGGCTGACGGCAGCCCACCGGACGTGGCCGCCGCGCCGCCTCGAAGGAGTGTGGAAAATGACAGCATTGTCGGAACGGATCTCGCAGTCTGCCTTCGACGGCTCCAGGCTTCGGGTGGTACTGCTCCTGGACCTGTACGACGGTGCCCAGAAGCAGTTCCTCGAGGCGTACGAGCACCTGCGCAAGCAGGTGGCCTCCGTCCCCGGACACCTCAGCGACCAGCTGTGCCAGTCGATCGAAAACCCCTCGCAGTGGCTCATCACCAGCGAATGGGAGAGCGCACCGCCCTTCCTCGCCTGGGTCAACAGCGAGGAACACGTGCAGATGGTCCAGCCGCTGCACGCCTGCGTACGGGACACCCGGTCGCTGCGCTACAGCGTTCTGCGGGAGACCGGAAACGTCAGCGCCAGCGCCTCCGAGTCGGTCAAGGGCCGCCTTCAGGCCTCTCCCCGTCTGGGGGATGGGGTGGTCCGGCACGCCCTCACTTTCACCGTCAAACCGGGCAGCGAGGACGTCGTCGCGAAAATCCTCGCCGGGTACAGCTCCCCCAACGCGCAGGTCGACGAGAACACCCGGCTGCGCCGCACCTCGCTCTTCATGCACGGAAACCGCGTCGTACGGGCGGTCGAGGTCGAGGGTGACCTCCTGGCGGCGCTGCGCCATGTGGCCAGGCAGCCCGAGGTCAGGGCCGTGGAGGAGTCCATCAACCCGTATCTGGAGCAGGACCGGGACCTCTCCGACCCCGACTCCGCCCGGATGTTCTTCACCCGGGCCGCTCTGCCGATGGTGCACCACGTGGCGGCGGGCGGGCACACCCCTGCGGGAGTCCAGCGGCACGCGCTGTTCTACCCGGCCAAGCAGGGCTGCGGAATGGCGCTGGCCCGGCTGCTCGCCGATCAGGACGAGACAGCGGCCGACGACCCCACGAGCCCCATCGACAGCAGCACCATCTTCCAGCGGGACGACATCGTCGTCCGGCTCATCGAGATGACCGGCCCGGTCGACGCGCGGCCCGCTCTGACCCTCGGCGTCGACGGCCCCCGCAAGGCAACCGTGCTGTCGCGGCTGCTCGACAGCGACGCGGACGGCCTGCCGGCGAGCGACGAGGAGATCGCCCGGTTCCTCGTGCGCTCCGAGATGAGCCTGATCACCGACCGGCAGGCACAGGAGTCCTGACCTCCGCGTCTCCACCACGGGGGCTCGCGCACCACGTCCTTCGCACACCGCATCTGGAGGAAGCAGTCATGACCCTGCACCGGCCACGCATCGTGGACCTCAGCGAGACTCAGCCCAACCGCAGGCGCGGAGGCGACCTGCGCGCCATGCTCACGCCGACCGCGGTGGGCGCCACGAGTGGCTTCATGGGCCTGGCCATCGTTCAGCCCGGGGAGCGCATCGGCGAGCACTACCACCCGTACTCCGAGGAATTCGTGTACGTCGTGAGCGGTCTCCTCGAGGTGGACCTGGACGATGAACCGCACGCGATGCGGCCCGACCAGGGCGTTCTGATCCCCCCGCATGTGCGCCACCGCTTCCGCAACGTGGGGGACGTGGAGGCGCGCATGGTCTTCCACCTCGGCCCGCTCGCCCCCCGCCCGGAGCTGGGGCACGTCGACACCGAGCACACGGAGAAGGCCGAACTCGGCCGGCCGCCCGGGCGAACGGAGGCGGTCTCATGACCCGGCGCGTGGCGGTCACCGGAGTCGGCGTCGTCGCCCCGGGCGGTACGGGCGCAGCCGCGTTCTGGGACCTCCTCGCGAACGGCCGTACGGCGACCCGGGGCATCACGCTCTTCGACCCGGCAGGGTTCCGCTCGCGCATCGCCGCCGAGTGCGACTTCGACCCCACGGCGCACGGGCTCGACCAGGACCAGGTGGAACGCTCGGACCGGTACATCCAGTTCGCGATGGTGGCCGCCCAGGAAGCCGTACGGGACGCGGGTCTGGACACCGAGAAGGAGGACCCCTGGCGGATCGGGGTGTCTCTGGGGACCGCGGTCGGCGGCACCACACGTCTGGAGAACGACTACGTGGCGGTCAGCGGCTCCGGCGCACGCTGGGACGTCGACCACCGCCCGGCGGGCCGCCATCTGCAGCGGGCCTTCTCGCCCAGTTCCCTCGCCTCCGCGGTGGCCGAACAGGTCGGCGCCCACGGGCCGGTGCAGACAGTCTCGACGGGCTGCACGTCGGGCCTCGACGCGATCGGGTACGCCTTCCACTCCATCGAGGAGGGCCGGGTCGACGTGTGCGTCGCCGGCGCGTCGGACTCGCCGATCTCCCCCATCACCGTGGCGTGCTTCGACGCGATCAAGGCGACCTCGGCGAACAACGACGACCCGGAGCACGCCTCCCGGCCGTTCGACGCCCGCCGGGACGGCTTCGTCATGGGCGAGGGCGGAGCCGTACTCGTCCTGGAGGAGCTGGAGCACGCCCGCGCCCGGGGCGCGACCGTGTACTGCGAGATCAAGGGGTACGCCACCTTCGGCAACGCCTACCACATGACCGGTCTGACGCCGGAGGGCCTGGAGATGGCCGAGGCCATCAACACCGCGCTCGGCCATGCCCGTCTCGACAGCTCACAGGTCGACTACGTCAACGCGCACGGCTCGGGCACCACGCAGAACGACCGGCACGAGACGGCCGCGGTGAAACGGTCGCTCGGCCCGCACGCCTACAAGGTGCCCATGAGCTCGATCAAGTCCATGGTCGGGCACTCGCTCGGCGCCATCGGAGCGATCGAGATCGTGGCGTGCGTGCTCGCCCTGGCCCATCAAGTGGTGCCCCCGACGGCGAACTACGAGACCCCTGACCCCGAGTGCGACCTCGACTACGTGCCGCGCACCGCGCGCGCCCTGAAGCTGCGCAGCGTGCTCTCGGTCGGCAGCGGGTTCGGCGGTTTCCAGTCCGCGGTGGTCATGACCCGACCCAGTGGGAGGACGCGATGAGCCCTCGACAGGACCGTCGAACAGTCGTTACCGGCATCGGTGTCGTCGCCCCCAACGGGATCGGCACCGAAGCCTTCTGGAAGCGGACGCAGGAAGGCATCAGCGTCCTCGACCGGGTCTCCCGCGAGGGGTGCGAGCATCTGCCGCTGCGGGTGGCGGGCGAGGTCCGCGGCTTCGACCCCGTATCGGTGATCGAAGAGCGCTATGTGGTGCAGACGGACCGGTTCACGCATTTCGCGATGGCCGCGGCCGACCTCGCCCTGGACGACGCCCGGCTCGGCCGCGCCGACTACGACGGTTCACCGTTCGCCGTGGGAGTGGTGACCGCCGCCGGATCGGGCGGCGGCGAGTTCGGCCAGCGCGAACTGCAGCGGCTGTGGGGACAGGGATCCCGCTACGTCGGCCCGTACCAGTCCATCGCCTGGTTCTACGCCGCCAGCACCGGTCAGATATCCATCCGTGGCGGCTTCAAGGGGCCGTGCGGGGTGGTGGCCAGCGACGAGGCGGGCGGTCTGGACGCACTCGCGCACGCCGCCAGGTCCATCAGCCGCGGCGCGGACGCGGTGGTCGTCGGCGCGGCCGAAGCCCCCCTGGCGCCCTACTCGGTCGTCTGCCAGCTCGGCTACGAGGACCTCAGCACCTGTGACGATCCGACGCGCGCGTACCGCCCCTTCACCTCCGACGCCTGCGGCTTCGTGCCCGCCGAGGGCGGCGCGATGCTCGTGGTCGAGGAGGAGGCGGCGGCCCGGCGTCGCGGGGCCCCGGTCCGTGCCGAGGTGGCCGGGCACGCCACGACCTTCACCGGGGCATCCCGGTGGGTGGAGTCCCGGGAGGGACTGGCCCGTGCGATCAGCGGCGCGCTGCGGGACGCCCGGTGCGCGCCGGAGGAGATAGACGTCGTCTTCGCGGACGCGCTCGGCGTACCGGCGGCCGACGCCGCGGAAGCGCTGGCGATCTCCGACGCCCTGGGCGCGCACGGCCGGCGCATACCCGTGACGGCGCCCAAGACCGGCACCGGACGGGCGTACTGCGGGGCGCCGGTGCTGGACACGGCCGCCGCGGTACTGGCCATGGAACACGGCCTCGTACCCCCCACTCCGAATGTCTTCGATGTGTGCCACGACCTCGATGTGGTCACCGGCCGCGCTCGCCCCGCGGAGCTGCGGACGGCGCTCGTGCTGAGCCGCGGGCTCATGGGCTCGAACTCCGCGCTGGTGCTGCGCCTCGCCACCAACACCCCCTCGTGAGAAGGAGAACTCCCTCATGACCGTTCAACTGACCTTCGAAGAACTGGCCACGCTGATGAAGAAGAGCGCCGGTCTCACCGTCGATCCGAACGAGATGGAGCGCCGGCCCGAAGCCCGGTTCGACGACTTCGGTCTCGACTCCCTGGGTCTCCTCGGCATCGTGGGCGAGCTGGAGAACCGGCACGGCCTGCCGCTGCCACCCGACGCGGACCAGTGCAAGTCACCCCATGAGTTCCTCGACCTCGTCAACAACACCCTCTTGACTGGAGCCTGACATGTCCGGACACACCGAGAACGAGATCACCGTCGCTGCCCCCCTGGACCTCGTCTGGGACATGACCAACGATCTGGAGAACTGGACGCAGCTGTTCAGCGAGTACGCGGAGGTCGAGATCCTCACCCGGGAGGGTGACACGACGACCTTCCGCCTGACCATGCACCCCGACGAGAACGGCAAGGTCTGGAGCTGGGTCTCGGAGCGGACCACCGACCGCGCGGCGCGGACGGTCAGGGCCCGCCGGGTCGAGACGGGCCCGTTCCAGCACATGGACATCCGATGGCAGTACAGGGAGGTCCCCGGCGGTACCCGTATGCACTGGACGCAGGACTTCGCGATGAAGCCGGACGCCCCGGTCGACGACGACTGGATGACCGAGAACATCAACCGCAACTCCCGCGTCCAGATGGGGCTCATCCGGGACAAGATCGAGCAGCGTGACCACGCGGGCCGGCCCGCCTCGGTCGCACCCCACTGACGCCCCGTCCGCCCAGGCCCTGCGAAGGGAACTTCCCCATGCACCACGCTCTGATCGTCGCCCGCATGGCGCCGGAATCGGCCCAGGACATCGCCAAGGTGTTCGCGGCCTCCGACACCGGCGAACTGCCGCACCTGGTCGGGGTCACCAGGCGCAGCCTCTTCCAGTTCGGTGAGGTGTATCTGCACCTGATCGAGTCCGACCGGCCCCCCGGCCCCGAGATCGCCAAGGTGATGCGGACTCCGGCCTTCCGGAACATCAGCGACCAGCTCTCCGCCTTCGTCAGTCCGTACGACCCCGAGACGTGGCGGGGGCCGAAGGACGCCATGGCCCACGAGTTCTACCGGTGGGAGCGGGACAGCCCCGCGTGAGGACCGCACAACGCCCCGAGTCCGGCTGCGCGCCGGGCTCGGGGCGTTGTGGTGCGGCCCTGCCTACGTCTCGTCCGGAACAGTGCATTCGAACGCGTGCAGGTACGCGTTGACCGGCCGGATCTCGCCGACGACCAGGCCGGCTCGCGCCATCCGGTCGACCAGGCTCTGCTTGGTGTGCTTCGCTCCGCCCACGTTGAGCAGCAGAAGCAGGTCCATCGCCGTCGTGAACCGCATCGAGGGAGTGTCGTCGACGAGATTCTCGATGATGACGACCCTGGCTCCGGGGCGGGCTGCCGTGACGATGTTCCGCAGGGTCCTGCTGGTGCTGTCGTCGTCCCATTCCAGGATGTTCTTGATGATGTACAGATCAGCCTCGACCGGGACGCCCTGGCGGCAGTCCCCCGCGACGATACGGACCCGCTCCGTGAGGGCCCCGCCGTCACGCAGCCGGGGATCCGCCTTCGCCACCACACCGGGCAGATCCAGCAGGGTGCCCCGTACCCCCGGGTTCTTCTCCAGCAGACTCGCGAGGACATGGCCCTGACCGCCGCCGATGTCCGCGACCGACAAGACCCCGGTGAGGTCGAGGAGTTCCGCGACGTCCAGCGCGGACTGGGTGCTGGACGTCGTCATGGCCTTGTTGAACACCTGGGCCGACTCCGGCGCGTCCTGGTGCAGATAGTCGAAGAATCCCTTGCCGAACCGGTCCTGGAAGACACTCGCGCCGGTCCGCACCGCGTCGTCGAGCCGCGGCCAGACCTCCCAGGTCCAGGGCTCCGTGCACCACAGGCAGATGGACCGCAGGCTGTGCGGATCGTCTTCGCGCAGCAGCAGGGACATGTCGGTGTGGACGAACGTCCCGTCCTCGGTCTCGGCGAAGATCCCGTAGCAGGACAGGGCGCGGAGCAGTCGCCGTAGCGGCGCCGGCTCGGTGTTCACCACCGCCGCGAGCTGTTCCGCGGTGGCGGGCGACTGCCTGAGCGCGTCCGCGACGCCCAGCCGGGCCGCCGCGCGTACGGCCGCGGCGCACGCCGCCCCGAACGCGAGCTCCCGCAGCCGCATGCCCGGCTGCGGGGTGGGTGCGGAGGCGAGGGTGGGGGTGGACAGAGAGGTGAGGGTGGATGTGGGGGTGATGCTGGTGGGGGTGGTGGTGGGACTCACCGTGGTCATACCGCCTCGATTCTCCTCGTAGGGGGGAACACCGCTCAGCACATTCCCGTGGGTTCGGAAGCGCGGCACACATTGCGGACGAACGTGTTGCCCTTGCCGGTGTCCCTGTTGGCCAGGTCGGCCGTCTTGTTGCCCAGTACGACGTTGTCCTGGATGACGTTCCCGGTGTTGGGGGCGCCCACGACGCTCTTGAAGAGCACGATGCCGCCCGAGAACGGCGAAGAGCCCACGTTGTCCCGGATCACGTTCGACCGCACGACCGTGGCCTCGGAACCGGTGAGGACGATGCCCGCTCCCTGGATGACCGGGAGCCGGCTGCTGCGGGGGCACAGCTTGTTGTTCTTGCGGATCTGGTTGCCCTGAATGGTCATCGCCCCGGCCTTGGGCTTCGACTCGTCGCCCACGACGAACAGGCCGCCGCAGTTCCCGGTGAAGTTGTTGCCCTGGACGGAGAGGTGCCTGACGCGCCGTACGGTGACGCCGATCCGGTTCCCCGTCAGCTGGTTGTCGCGGATCACCGCACCCCTGGTGTCGGTGGCTCCGCCCTCGCTGTCGACCACGTTCGCGATGACGATGCCTGAATCGCCGTTGTCCCGGGCGGTGTTGTCGCGGAACACACCCCGGGTGGACCTCTCCTGGGCGATGCCCCACACGCCGTTCTTCTCGGAGATCACCTGCCGGACACTGAGCCGGTCGGTCCGGGAGGCCCAGATGCCGTTCTTCTTGAACCCCGAGACGGTCAGCGAGCTGATGCGTACGCGGTCGACGGTCTTGGCCCCCTTACCGAGGACACAGATTCCGTTGCCGGCCTTCGCGCAGGCGTTCGCGGCGCGCGCGGACGCCGCCGCCGGCACGATCACGGTCTTCGTCCCCGCGCCTTTGAGGATGAGGCCCGGCTTCGTGACCAGGACACTCTCCCGGTAGGTGCCCGGAGAGATGACGATCGTGTCTCCCGGCCGCGCGGCGTCCACCGCTTTCTGGATCGATTCACCCGGACGCACCGTGTGGCTGCCCGCGGCGGTGGACGGGGCGGCCGCACCCAGTCCCGTGGCCGCCACGACCGCGATGCATGCGAGGCGCTTGACGTGTCGTTTGGTCATGAACCGACGCTATGGGCGAACATCGCCTTCTGCCACACGGCGTGAGCGTACGGATACACCCCGTGATCCGATCGCGCGCGGAGATACACCCGGGCGGCGGCACGCCGGGTACGGCGCAGGGCCCCCGGAGACCCGGCCGGCCGATGGACCGCATCCCGTGGAATGGTGTTGCGCTATTCGGGGCCATATCGACGAGGGCGAGTTTCTTATTGCCAGAACGGGTATTCTCGAATAGTCAGAAGCCCAGCTCGGAGGGTTTCCCATGAGGAAAGGGTGTCGACCATGATTCCTGATATTCTCGCGATCATTGCGAACCTGGTAAATTCCCTTCTCGTCTAGGTTCTGTCCGGTCGAGAGTGTCCGGTCAAGACCGGTGCGAGTCGCACAGAAATGGGGGATGCCGCTGTGGCATCCCCCATCCATGTGTGCCGTACGGCGCCGTCAGGACGAATCCGCCGGAAATGCGGCCATCACCAGGCGTTCAACGGTTCGCCCTCGACGAGCTCTGAGCGCGAACCGTCGGGACCGACCGCAGGCTCGCCCAGCAGGGTCACCCGGTGCATGACGCGGTCGACCTCGAGGTGCCCGAAGTCGGTCGGGGCGAAGTGGCAGGTGCTGCGGTTGTCCCAGAAGGCGATGCTGCCCGGCTCCCAGCGGAACCGGACGGTGTATTCGGCGCTGGTCAGATGCTGGAACAGCAGGTCGAGAATGTGCCGGCTCTCCACCTCGGTGAAGCCCATGATCCGGGTGGTGGAGCCGGGGCTGACGAACAGCGCCTTCTCCCCCGTCTCGGGGTGGACGCGGACCACCGGGTGCACGGCCACCTGCGGATCCCCGCAGTAGATCTTGAGGATCTCCCGGTCGCGCTCGTCCGAGTGCCTCAGGTGGACACCGGTGAAGAACGCGTGCTCGGCCTGGAGGGAGTCCACCAGGTCACGCAGTGGCTGCGCGAGGCCCGCGTAGGCGGCCACGGTGTTCGTCCACTGGGTGTCGCCGCCGAAGAGAGGTGTCTTTTCCGCGCGGAGAATGGACGCGTTCGGGGGATTGACGGCCTGGGTGAGGTCGCTGTGCCAGCCGGCTATTCCGGATACCCACTTGCGCCGGTAATGCTCCTCGAATCCCTTGCCGTACCGCTCGACATCGGCTTTCGGGTCCACCGTGAGAATTTCTGGAAATCCCTCCGGCGCGACTCCGTGTTTCTTTCCGGGGCGCCGTGTGAGAGCGCCGAAGCGCCGCCCGAAAGCGATGTGCTGAGCGTGGCCGATGTGCTGGTCACGGAAGAAGACCACGCGGTGGGTGAGCACGGCTTGCCAGATCTCGGCCACCGTCGCGTCGTCCAGCTCCTCGCGCAGGTCCACCCCGGAGATCTCGGCACCGATGTGCCCTGCGACCTGGCGGACGTCTATCGCGGTGGAGTGCGTTGTCAGGGTCAAAGTCATGCCTCTCGACGAATCACTGATGGGGGATATCCATTCGGCCGACCGGTTGACTGGCCGGTCGGCCGGGCTCAGGCGGAGTGGGCCGCCCACTGCATCCACAGAGGGAGGAGAAACAGGGCGGCGACCGAACTCTTGACGACCAGCGCGGCCGACATGTCGACGCCGACGTCGTAGCGCTGGGCGAAGATGAACAGGTTCTGCGGCGCGGGCATGGCGGCGATCAGCACGAGGTACTTCAGCCAGTCGCCCTCGACACCGAAGACCGTGCCGCAGATCGCCAGGGCCATCAGGGGGAAGATCACGCACTTGAAGGCGATCAGCCAGATCTCCTCCGGCGTCGTGCTCCTGAGGGTGAAGCTGATGCCGCCGAGGTGCAGTCCGAGGGCGAACAGCGCGACCGGGGAGGCGCTGTCCCCCACGAACGCGAAGCCGTCCAGCAACGGCTCCGGCACCTGGAACGACAGCAGGTTGAGCAGGATGCCGGCGTTGCAGGCGAGCACGACCGGCGTGACGAGCGAGGCTCCGACGGCCCGGAGGAGCCGGGTCCTGGGGCTTCCGGTGGTGTCGGGGCGTCCCAGCTCCATGATCGTGATGATGATCAGCGAGAGGACGCAGACCTGGAAGAGCAGCACCGGGAAGATCGGCGCCGCGTTTCCGAAGAGCGTGATGAACACGGGTACGGCGAAGTACGCCGTGTTCACCTGGACGCCCGCCATGATGCGCAGCGCCACGCCGCGTGGCTCACGCACACCGGACAGGGCCGAGATCACGCCGACCACGAGCACCGCGACGCCCGCTGTCGCCGCGTAGCCGAGAATCGCCCGCCAGTCGAACAGGGCGCCCAGATCGCTCGCGTAGATGTTGCCGAACAGATAGCAGGGCACCGCGAAGAGGAAGGCGTAGTCGGCGAAGACCTTGGAACTCTCGGCCGGTACGACCTTCCGCTTCGCGAGCAGGACACCGCAGCCGAAGGCCAGTACCACCGGTACCAGCTTCTCCATCGCCGCTACTGTGCCCATGTATGCGGCACTTCCACGGCGCTCCGCCCGGCGACCAGGTCGTGGTAGTCGGTGATGAGCCGCCGGATCACGTCATTGCCACGCGGCTCGTAGCGATGGTCGTCGATGCGGGCGACCGGCAGGATCTCGCAGGCGGTGCCGCAGATGAACGCTCCGTCGGCCTCGGCGACGAACCCGGGGGCCAGGTCGCCGACGACGCAGGGGATCCCGCCCCGCCGTGCCAGCTCCAGCACACACGCCCGGGTGATGCCGTCGATGGTGCACCGGGTGGTGGGGGTGTAGAGGATTCCCGCCTTCGTGAAGAAGATATGCGCGCCGGTGGCCTCGGCGATGTTGCCCGCGTCATCCAGCATCAGCGCGTCGTCGAAGCCCGCGCGCAGCGCCTGGTTCTTGCTGACCGTACCGATCATGTAGTTGCCGGCGGCCTTGCTCTTCACGGGCGCGTACCGCGGGGAGGGCCTGCGGTACTCGGCGCTCCGCAGCGAGATCCCCTGCTCGAGGGCGTCGGCCGCCGCGTAGTAGCCGACCGGGATCTCCCAGGTGGCGATCGAGGTGTGCACGGAGGTCTTCAGCGCGGCGGTCTGGATGACCTCCGATCCTCGCCATGCGTTCATACGGACGTAGCCCTCGGCGATCCGGGCCCTGGCGATGACGTCCAGCGTGGCCGTGTGCAGCGCATCGTCGCTGTGTTCCAGGTCGAAGTCGAGGATGCGCGCCGAGGAGCGCAGCCGGCTGATGTGTTCACGCAGCATGAAGGGCGAGCCGCCGTAGACGCGGACGCCTTCGAAGACACTGCTGGCGTAGTGCAGTCCGTGGCTGAGTACATGCAGTGTCGCGTCGGCCCACTCGACGAGGCCGCCGTCGAGCCAGATGTGTCCGGTTCGCTGGTCGAAGGGAAGCACGGTGGGCCCCTCAGAGCGCGAGGTCGAAGAGGTGGTGCTGGAGGTCCCCGACGAGCGCGATGAAGCGCCGCTGGTGCGGTGTCACACTGCGTACGGTGACTCCGTGCAGGGCCAGCGGATTGATCGGGTACATCACCAGGACGTTGCTGTCGTAGCTGATGGTGCCGACCTCTTCCACGTACTTCGGGTCGATGTCGAAGCGGCTGTCGCCGTACTCGGACGCGCTCGTGTGGAACCGGCGGGCGTCGGTGCGGTACTTGTACAGCGCGAGGTCGCCGCCGGTGGAGTCGTCCTCCGGCAGCCGCATGTAGAACAGTCCGCCGAACAGCTTGTAGGGCTTGTCGACGTGCGGGCCCCGGTAGGACGAAGGGCGGCCGGTCACCGCCGAGTTGATGACGGCCGTGCAGTCCATCAGGATGTCGTGGGTGTCGAAGGTGTCCCGGTTGCGGCGCCCGACCCGCAGTCCGTGCAGGGGGCCGCCGCACTTCTCCTCAGCGTCGGGATTGGCGGCCATCAGGTCGTCGTAGAACAGGTCGAGGAATTCCCGGTAGAACGCGGGTGAGGCGTGGTAGGTGACGAAGTCCTTCCACACCTTCGCCATCATCTCGTCGCGCAGGACGTGTTCGGACATGTAGTTGTAGCGCTCGTTCGACGTGATCCGCTTGCCGATGCTGCTGCCGATGTACTCGGCGGTCGGCATGGACGTGGCCAGCGCCTCGTAGAGGTCCTGGCTCAGCGGATTGTGAAGGACGATGTGCGGGAACGGATCGCGGCGGATGTCGGCCTTCGTCGCGCTGGACAGCAGCGACTCGACAGCGAGGGGCGCGAGGGACATGTCTGGGCTCCTTGATGTGTGGGACAGGGACTTACGGACGGAGATTCCTGGCGGACAGCCAGGTCTCCAGCATCAGCAGTGACCACAGGACCTCGGCGGTGTGCGCGTCGGGCCTTTCGGACTGCATCCGGAACAGCTCGCGGACGGCGTCGCGGCGGACGAAGGCGCCATATCCGGGGTCCGGTCCGAGCAGGAGGTCGCCGATCATGTCGTGGACGGCCTCGCCCGGCTTGATCATCGCTGCGATGGGCAGGGTGAACGGCTGCTTCGGCCGGTTGATGATGCTTTCGGGTATCCACCGGCGGGCGGCCTCGGCGACCGGTGCCTTGACCGTGTCACCGACGACCTTCAGTCCGGTCGGCAGGGCGTGGGCGAACCGCATGACGGCCGGCTGGAGGAAGGGGATCCGGGCCTCCACCGCGTGCGCCATGCTCAGGTGGTCCACGCGCCGGAGAATGTAGTAGGGGAAGCGCTCGGACTGGTCGTAGCGCAGCAGCGTTTCGAGCTTGTCGTGGTCCCCGGCCCGTGCCCGGCGGGCGAGCTCGTCGCCGCTCCGGTCGGAGAAGTGGCCGCCTGCCGACCTCACCCGGGCCAGATGGTCGGGGGTGTACAGCCGGGCCAGCGTCGCGGTGCCCGAGGCGGCCATCACGTCCTGATAGCCGCGGTGCCAGGTCGCGCTGTCGTCGCGGGCGGCCTTGACGTAGCGGGCGTAGCCGCCGAAGAGCTCGTCGGCGCCGTCCCCGGTCAGCGCGACCTTGAAGCCGGCCTCGTGAATCGCCTCGAACAGGGCGAAGGTGCTCAGGCTGTGCGGCGCGTTGTTGGGCTGGTCGAGATGGCTGATGAACCGGTCGATGGTGCCGGGGAAATCCTTGGGATCGATCAGCACCTGGTGGTGGCGGGTGCCGCAGTGCGCCGCGACCTCCTCGGCGAAATGCCGTTCGTCGGCGGGCCAGTCACCGCGGTAGGCGATGTTGAACGACGCCAGGTCCGGCACGGTCTCACCGGCCAGCGCGGTGAGGTAGCTGGAGTCGAGACCGCCGCTGGTGATGACGCAGACCGGCACGTCGGCGTCGAGCATCCGGGTCAGTTCGTGGCGCAGCAGCTCGTCGAGGAGGCCCGCAGCCGCGGTGAGGCCGGGCTCGCCGTCAGGCCAGGCCACCTCGGCCGGCTCCAGCGGGGTGTGCGTCAGTGTGAGCCGCCCCCCGGCGAACCGCAGGGTCGCGCCGGGCACCAGGGTGTGGACCTCGGTGTGGATGGTGCCCGGTCCCCACACGGCCTTGCCGCCGAGGTAGCGGTCGACGGCCAGCGGGTCGATCGCGTCCGGGAAGTCGGGGAAGCGGGAGAGGGCCCGCAGTTCGGAGGCGAAGCAGAGCCGGCGTCCGTCGCCGGAGAAGTAGTAGTACAGGGACTTCATGCCGGCGTGGTCGTTGTAGAGCGTCAGGCAGGGCTCGCCACGACGGTCCACGATCGCGATGGCGAACATGCCTTCGAGCCGCTTTACGAACGCGTCGCCGTGCAGTTCGTACAGCGGCAGCAGCACATCGCCGTCGCAGTCGCCCTCGAAGCGGTAACCGTGCGAGGCGAGTTCGGCGCGCAGCTCCCGGTGGTTGTAGATCTCGCCGTTGAACACGCAGGTCATGTCGCCCAGCACATAGGGCTGGTGACCGTGGGCGATGCCCTGGACCGCGAGGCGGTTGTTGCCCAGCGCCCAGGCGTCGCCGACATGGACCGTCTGCTCGTCGGGGCCGCCGTGCCGTATGCCCTGCGCGACGGCGTGCAGCACGTCGCGGTCGACGGTCTCACCGTCGAAGTAGCCGTAAATACGGCACATACGTGGAACCCTCTGTCTCGGTGCTCAAGGAGGTGGGGGCGCTCAAGGGTGACGGGTGCTCAAGGGGCCACGGCCGCTCAGGGAGCGACGGGTGTGTGGCTGTGGCCGGCCGGTGTCTGCCGGGCGGCCGGGAGGTGGCGGTCCAGGAATTCGGTGACGATCTCGACCTGCCGGAGAATGTCGTCGAGCTGTCCCGGCGTGGGGCTCACACCGTGGCCTTCGAGGGCGCTGTTGCCGGTTTTGAGATAGACCGGGGCGGCGACCCGGACGAACTCGGGAGCCTCATAGGTGCGTACGAAACCGCCGGACGTCTTCGGGTTGTCCACGTGGCAGTCCAGCGGGATCGACACGGCGTCGCGGATGGACGCGATCATGGCCAGTGTCAGGTCCCGCACGGGGTTGAAGCTGTTGGCGCCGAGCATCTCCAGCATCTGCGCGGAGGCGGCGTTGCCGTGGCCGCAGTGGGCGGAGACCTTCAGATGGATGTCGCCCGGCAGATCGCCGGCGGCGCGCAGCCGGTGCAGCAGCCACAGCAGGCCCTCGTCGTAGACGACGAAGCCGCGTACGCCGGCTTCCACGCCTCGTTTGACGTCCTCGACGGCGCGCACGAGCTGTTCCTGGCCACGCAGCCGGTAGCCGATGCGCATCCCCTCGGGGGTCTGGGCGCTGGCCCCGATGTCGTAACTGGCCCGTGGCCCGACGGACATCAGGATCTCGGCGCCGTACTCCTCCCCCAGCTCGGCGTAGCCGCGCATTTCGCCGGCGGTGTGGCGGTACATGCCACGGGTCTCCGTGATGCGGTTGATCGTGAAGCCGCGCCGGCGGCTCTCCGACAGCAGCGTCTCGGCCGCCTGTACGGAGTTGACCGTCGGCACCTCGATCCGGAAGTGGCAGCCGTCGTCGAAGGTCAGGCCGGAGCTCCCGACGAGCGACCCGTCGCCCTCGGGCAGTCCGATCCTGCAGAGCTGGGCCCGGGTTTCGCCGAAGAAGGGTGTCACCGTTGTCACCTCGTCACCTCTATGCCGAGCTGGTCCGCCGCTCTCGCGACGATCTCCTCGGCGATGCTGATCGATGTCGCGTGGTCGGCGTGTACGACCTGCACCTCGCCGAAGTTGCCGAGGTTGCCCCGGCAGGGGTGCAGGACGTCGCCGTCGGGGAAATTCATGGTGAAGGCGTGCAGGCTGTCGCCGTACTCGGCGCTCCAGCCGAGGCAGGGCACCTCCGCCGGCTTCGGCGCCGTGTCCGCAGCGCCGAACCAGCGGACCGTCGCGTAGCGGGCGAAGGTGATCTCGCGGCTCTCCACCTCCTCGTCGAGGTGGATGCGTACGAGCAGGTCGAACGGGTCGCCGCCGCCCGCGAGACGGAACAGGTTCGGCAGGCAGGACCCCATCAGACGCGGGTTCAGTTCGATGAGCCGGGGCCGGCCGTCCTCGCCCAGCATGATTTCGACATGGAACACCCCCAGCCGCAGGTCCATCGCCTCGACGACCGCTTCGGCGAACTCCATGACCCGGTCGTACGCCCCGGCGTCGATGGCCGCCGGGATCGTCGTCCCGACCTCAAGCGCTTCGTGCCGCGCCCAGGTCTTCCGTTCGCTGACGGCCAGCCGCAGGAAGCGGCCGTGGGACAGCCCGATCTCGGCCGACAGGAACGTCCCGGTGAGGTACTCCTCCACCAGGACGCCGTCCTGGTAGGGGCTTCGGCCGGCCTCCACCTGACGGAAGACCTCCCGCAGCGCCGCCTCGTCGGGAATGATGTGCGCGCCCTCGCTCGCCGATCCGCGCGCCGGCTTGAGCACGACGGGGTAACCCCAAGCGGCGGCGAACGCGGCGGCCTCGTCGAAGCCGCCGACGACGGCGTGCCCAGTGGTGTCGAGGCCGGCCGCCGCGAGGATGTCCCGGCACCGGTTCTTCAGCTTGGCCGACTCCGCGCCGCGGGCGCTGGTGAAGGGGATGCCGAGCTCCTCCGCGATCCGGGCCACCGGCACGACCAGGGCGTCGACGGTGGCGACGAAACCGTCGATCCGCCGCTCCTTGTGGATGCCGAGGACACACGCGCGCAGCCGTGCGACCTCGGTGGCGTCCGGCAGGACGTGTACGGAGTCGACGAACGCCCCGTAGGGCGAGGCGTCGAAGTCGATGTGCTGGGACTGCTCCATCCGCAGGGAGCGGATGAGCGTGACGTGGTGGCCGAGGCGCTTGGCCGCCTCGAAGGCGGGCGCGGTGCCGGCCTTCCAGGTCACGAACACCACATGCCGGGGTGCGCCCGGGTGGTCCGTCATGCGGTCTTCCTCGCGAATCTCTGGCCTATCCGCACGAAGCCCGGGGTGTTCGTACCGGGCGTGGGGATGAAGGAGATGGAACCGGCGAGGACGTTCTTCTCCGACATGGAGCTGAATCCGCCCGCGCCGGAGAGGACGAGCGCCCCCTCGTCCCGTGGCAGCCAGGCGCCGTCGCGCCCGCGCTCGGAGTACTCGTACCGGAGGTGGTCCGGTCCGCGCAGCACGTTCAGCCGGTAGCCGTCGGAGGCGTACAGGCCCACGCAGTCGTCCAGGTCCATGTCGAACGGCAGCCCGGTGCGGATGAGTCCCTCGCCGGTGAGGGCGCGCAGCAGGTCCTCGTACAGGCCGAACGCGGGGTACGCGTTGGCGAGCAGCAACAGGAACGAGCGCTGCTCGGGGAAGATCTGGATGAAGTTGTGGTGACCGCTGCCGTTGGAGTTGAAGCCGAAGGCGGTGGGCCCGAACATCAGCCAGCCCAGGCCCCAGGCGTGCATGAAGTGATGGCCGGGGACATCGATCTGCGGGGTGCGCATCTGCTCGGCGAGTTCGGCGGACAGCAGTCGCTCGCCCTGTTCCGTGACGCCGTCGTTGAGCGCCAGAAGGGCGATCTTGGCGAGTTCACCGAGGGTGAGGCAGACCGAGAACGAACCGGCGGCGTCGTCGGCGATGGTCTGCGGGCCGGGCTCGTGCCGCAGGTAGGGCCGGCTGCCGTCGCTGCGCAGATAGCCGGCCGAGACATCGCTGTAGTGGCCTTCGCCGGAACGGGTTTCGGGGATGTCCATGATGCCCAGCGGCGTCAGCAGGAGTTCGTTGACGGCGCGGCGCCAGGGCATGCCGAGGAGCTTCTCGATGAGGGCGGCGACGATGGAGGTGCCGCAGGCGGAGTACGCGAAGACCGAGCCGGGTTCGAAGAGCTGCCCGTATTCCCGGAAGGTGGCGAGGTAACGGCCGAGGTCCGGGTGGTCGGTGTCGTGCCAGATCTCGTACGAGTCGTCGATACCGCTGGTGTGCGAGAGCAGATGACGGACCGTCACCTCGGCCGTGCGGCCGTCGCGGCGCAGGAACACCTCGGGCAGATGGCCGTCGAGCGGCGCGTCGAGCGAGACCAGGCCCCTGTCCACGAGCCTGAGGACGACGAAGGCCAGAAGCGCCTTCGTGACGCAGGTGACGCGCTGCCGGGATTCCGCCGTGCGGGCCCTGCCGTCCTCGATGTCGTCCAGGCCGTAGTACGTGAATTCCAGTGTGCCGTCGAGGTACACGGCCGCTCCGGCGCCGGGCACTCCGTGGCCGCGCCCGGATTCGCGCAGGGTCTCCGCGACGGCCCGCAGCCGGTTCGCGGTCCCCGTGCCGGCGTCCGTGGCGGCCGGTGTCTGCTCCCGCTTGCGCCGGAGCAGCTTCGCCTGGTCGGCGAGGGTGCGGTTCTCGTAGATCTCGGCGACCCGGACGGTCGCGCCCGATGCGTCGCTCAGGCGGGCGGCCAGCAGGTTGGCCAGCAGGGAGTGGCCGCCGACCGAGAAGAAGTCCAGGCCGGCGCCGGGTTGCGGGAGCCCGAGGAGGTCGGTCCACACGCGCGCGACGGCGGCCTCGTCGGGATCGCCGGTGGTCAAGCCGGCGCCGCCCGCCTCGCCCCAGTCGATCTGCCGGGCCGCGAGCGTCTTACGGTCGACCTTGCCGTTGGGCAACTGCGGCAGCCGGTCCTCGACCACGATCTTGGCGGGCTGCATGTACTGGGGCAGCGTCCGGCGCAGGTGGTCGTTGATCCGCTCGACGGGGATGTCATCGCCCTCCAGGCCGACGTAGCAGACCAGGAGGGTGTCGTCGTCCTTCCTGACCGGGAGGGCCGCCACGTCCCGCAGTCCGACCGTCGCCCGCAGGGCGGCTTCGATCTCGCCCAGCTCGATCCGGAATCCGCGGACCTTCACCTGGTTGTCCCGGCGGCCCATGAAGCGCAGCTCACCGAAGTCGGTCCAGCGCGCCAGATCGCCCGTGCGGTACAGGATCCCGGCCGGCAGCTGAGCGGGGGCGGGCACGAAGACCTCGGCGGTGCGCTCGGCGTCATTGATGTATCCGCCGGCCACCCCGTCGCCGCCGAGGTGGAGTTCGCCGGTCGCACCGTGGGGCACCAGCCGGCCGTGGGCGTCGAGCAGATAGGCCACCGTGTTGTGGACGGGAACGCCGATCGTGGGAGGGTGCTCCGTCGGGCCGGTGAAGCACTTCCACGTCGAGTACGTCGTGTCTTCGGAGGGCCCGTAGAGGTTGTAGAGCCGCTCGATGCCGGTGCTGTCGAACGCGGCGTTGACGAGTTCCTTCGACAGCGGTTCCCCGGCCACGTTCAGCACGACGGTGGTGGCCGGCACGGCGGAGCGCCGCAGCAGCACATTGAGCGCGCTGGGCACGGTGTTGACGAGTGACGGCCGCAGACCGTCGTCCTCGGTGAGCGCCAGCACGTTGTCGACGACCACGACGAGGCCGCCGGTCGTCAGCGGGGACCACAGCTCGAACACGGACAGGTCGAAGTTGAGGGAGGTGGCGAACAGGACGCGGGAGAGGTCCTCGGGGCGGTAGGTGTCCCAGGCCCAGGCAAGCAGGGCCACGACGTTGCGGTGGCTGACGACCACGCCCTTGGGCACACCCGTCGAGCCGGACGTGTAGATCAGGTGGGTGGCGGCAGCGGCGTCGACGGTGACGCCCACGGGGTCGGACCGTTCGCCCTCGGCCTTCTCCCACAGCTCGCTCCACGGCAGCGGGTCCGCGTCCGTGGCGTCGAGCCACTCCCTGGTGTCCGAGCCGTCGAAGACGACAGCGGTCAGATCGGCTGTGGCGGCGATACCGCGCAACCGGTCGGCGGGATAGGCCGGGTCCAGGGGCACGTAGGCGCAGCCGGCTTTGTGGACGGCGAGCAGCAGGCACACCGTGCGGTGGGTGCGGGCGACCGATACGCCGATCCTCGCGCCGGGGGTGATGCCCCGGGCCAGCAGCGAACGGGCGATCCGGTTGGCCGTCTCGTCGAGTTCGCGGTAGGTCAGGACGCTTCCCCGCCACTCCACGGCGGGCGTGTCGGGGGTACGGGCGGCCTGGGCCTCCACGTGCGAGTGCAGCGACGAGTCCCGGGGAAATGGCCGTCGGGTGGCGTTCACGTCCTCCAGCAGATACCGGGTTTCCTGTTCGGACAGGAGCCTCAGTTCACCGACCGGGGTGGTGGGGTGGTGACAGCCGTCGAGGAGGAGGACCCGGTGATTGGCCGCCATCCGGGCGATGACGGACTCGGTGAACAGCTCCGCGTCGTAATGCAGGGTGAAGCGCACGGTGTCCGGCGCGTGCGCCACCTCCAGCAGCAGGTGGAAGGTGTCCGGATGGCCGGGATGATCGGGATGGTCCAGGTGGTCCTGGGAGCCGGTCTCCGAGGTGTCGCGGCTGACGAATCCGACGCGCAGCCCTGCGCCGGGAGCCTCGGGCCCGGGTGCCGCGCCCCGGGGTCCGGTGGCAGCCGCGGTCAGGGCGCGGTACTGGGCGGAGAGGGACGCGGTCAGGGTGGCGAAGGTGACGTCGCCGCCGAGGCGCGAGCGGATCGCGACCGGATGGGCGCCGGCCGGGCCGCCGCCTCGCATCGATACGAAGTCGTCCTGGCCGCTGTACCGGTGGATCAGCACGGTGAACGCGGCGTTGAACAACTCCGTGGCCTCGAGACCCCTGGTTCCGACGAACTCGGCAAGGGGCTGGAAAACGTCGCCGGACCACGAGAAAGAACCGCGGGAATTCACACCGGCGGCGTCCCCGCTATCGGTGTCACAGGTGGGAAGCTGCAGAGCGGGAGCCGCGTTCGCGGGATTTTCCGCCAGGGCGGATTCAACGACAGGTAGAACGGCAGGCCATTCGCCCACTGACATGGTTCCTCTTCATTGGATTGATTGCGCATTTTCCCTGGGCGGCGCGCGGGCGGCACAGACCGGCCCCCTGAGAATGAAAATAAGGTGGCGTTACTGATTCTGCGAGGCCATTTCGCGCAGCACTTCTCCACGGCTGTCGCCGTCAGGTGAAAGCACGGTCAGGTGAAAGCACGGTCAGGTGAAAGCGCCGTCAGGTGAAAGCGCGGTCACTGGTGCGCGGGGGACGGAGCTTTCTTGGTACGCCCGGCCCAGGACACGACCGCTGGCATGGCGGCGCCCAGCGCGGCGAAGCCGACCGCCATCACCAGCCAGCCGGCCGTTCCGTGCTCGATCACCAGCCAGGTCAGGACCGCGGGCGCGATCATCTTGCCGATGTCGGAGCCCATGGCATAGGTGCCCTGGTACTGGCCCTGGGCGTGTTCGGGCGCGAGCCCGAAGGAGATGCCCCAGCTGCCGGCCGACTGCCGGATCTCACCCAGGACATGGGCCAGCGCTCCCAGGACCAGCAGGGCGCAAGCCACGAGTGCCGGGGCTCCTTCACTGAACGAGAAGATCACGCAGGCGATACCCAGCCACCAGGACCCGGTCCTGGAGGCGCGCGCCGCGGACGTCGGTTCTTCTGTGCCGCGCGCGGCCCTGACCTGCAGCAGAACCACCGAGACGGTATTGGTGAGCAGGATGACGGCGATCATCCAGCGCGGCGCGTCGGTATGGCTCAGCACCCACAGCGGCAGTACGACGTCCAGCAGCAGGTTGTGCATGGACAGCAGTCCGTCCAGCACGACGAACGTGAGGAAGGGACGGTCGCGCAGCACCACGAGCGCGGGACCGGGTCTGGCCGGCTGCGGAGGCACGGAGGGCAGCAGCAGCGTGAGCAGACCGGTGATCAGGTAGGTGAGCGCGTTGAAGACGACGGCGCCCCGGTATGCCTCGGTCGTCCCGACGGCCAGCAGTACGCCCGCGATACCGGCGCCGACCGAGACGCTGACGTTGCTGGTGGCCCGCAGATAGGCGCGGACCGAGACCCGGTCCTCGGGCGGGATCAGACCGGCGACCATGGCCATGCGGGCGCTGCGGCTGCCGCTGTACGCCACCGCCTGCGCGGCCATGACCAGCAGGTACTGGGCGAAGCCGTCGATGACGAGCATCGCCGCGGTCAGCGGCCCCAGGGCCACGAAGGACCAGATCTGTACGGCGCGCGGGCCGACCCGGTCCGCCAGATGACCGGTCGGAGTGCTCAGGGCGAGGGCGACACCGGCGGCCACGCCGACACCGATGCCGAACTGCCCGGGAGACAATTTCAGGACGGAAATCGCGTAAATGGCGCCGAGTGCCATCCACAAACCCTGCCCCATGGTGTGCACCAGGGTGATCCAGGTGAGCGTACGGGCCGATCCGCGTGGCGGGAGCACACGGCTCAGCATCGCCACGCCGATGCCCTGTTGGTCCGTTCCGTCATCGATATGGATTCCGGAGCAAATGCTCCGGACCGTGCACAATCCGTCAGGATCTCTGACACCGCGCCGCGCCTCTCGTTCAGCACCATTGCTAAAGACAAGATTCGGGACTTCCCCCGTCGATTGGCCAAGATCGTCGGCCAACACAAGGGCTTATAAAAACGGGCTGCTCATGGAATGTCCAGCGGGCGGCAAGTGACATGCATCACACGGGATAAAACGCCCGAGGAGGAACCGCACGGAGGTCACGGGGCGTCTTCCGAATCTGCTAAATTCTTCCCGGATCCGGCCGATAGCGTGGCGAATTGAATTGCGTGCCCGAACCCGGCGGGCCCGCACCTCCCGGGGTCCGCACCGCGGTGCGGACAAAGCGCGGAGGCGGGCCCCTGAGGACCCGCCTCCATCTCCCCCGTACGGCCTTTTCGTGCGGCCGGCCGGCGGTCAGCCCGTGGCCGGGCCCGGTGGCCGGGCATCACTCGCACGCCCGGAGAGCGGCCGGCTGATACCAGGTCCGGTAAAGGTGTAACTGTCCAGATCGAGAATGGCGCCCGAGCCACCGGTGAAGACCACGAAGAGGTCACGAGGCCGTTCGTCGGCGCCGGTGACCGGCACACTGATCTCGGAGTAGGTCTCCCAGCCACCGGTGTTCGGCACGGTCACCCGCGCGACCACCGGGCCGGTGACGGAGTCGTACCGGAAGGTGGCGACATTGCCCGCCTTGTCCGACGAGACCCGGGCCTTGACCCCGGTCACACCCTTGAGGCTCACCGGGTGGTACCGGACCCATTCATTGTTCTGTACGTCGCCCAGGCGCTTGCCGCCCTCGGCTCCCGCGGCGGTGATGATCTGTGGTCCTGACAGCTGGGCGAAGTGCTCGGCCTGCCACCGTTTGGGCCACACGGTCAGCTGGCGTTCACCGGTCAGCGGCACCGTACCGGCGGCGCCCTTGTCGGTGTAGGTGGCGCGCACCACGTAGAACTGCGTGGCGTCGAGCCCGGAGTGGATCGGTCCGGTGTTGAACGTCATCGAGCAGCCGGTGCCTTCGGCGACTTCGTGCGCGTGCTCCTGGTGGCCGAGGGCGACGCGCACGATCACCTTCGAGCAGTCGACCGGGCCGTCCTGCGGGTCCGTCGCGGACGCGGTGACGGTGACGTTCTCATTCCACTCGTACGTGCCACCGTCGGGTGGTGAGGAGATGGTGAGAGTGGGGCGGTTGTTCCCGACCACCACCGGGATGGTCGCGGTGCCGGTCCGCCCCGTGCCGTCGCTGACGGTCAGTCTGGCCTG
Source organism: Streptomyces sp. NPDC042201 (assembly GCF_055582185.1). Lineage (NCBI taxonomy): Bacteria > Bacillati > Actinomycetota > Actinomycetes > Kitasatosporales > Streptomycetaceae > Streptomyces > Streptomyces sp. NPDC042201. The sequence continues at coordinate 410,921 of NZ_JBVJDS010000004.1, forward strand.
GAAGTTGCCGTTGCCGGGATAGGTGAAGGCCGGGTTGGCCGCCGTGGAGTCGGTGCTGCCGTTGTCGGTGAAGTCCCAGGCGTAGCTGAGCGGATTGCCGTCCGGATCGCTGCTGCCGGCGCTGGAGAAGGTCACGGCCAGCGGGGCGAGGCCGTTGTCCTTGTCCACCGACGCCTTGGCGAGGGGGGACCGGCCGCCCTGCACGTAGTTGATCTTGTAGAGTCCGGCGTCCTCGGCGCCCGAGAAGTAGCCGCTGCCGTATTCGAGCAGGTACAGGGATCCGTCGGGGCCGAACTCGGAGTCGATCGGGTGGATGAAGCGCATACCGTCGAGCACCGGCTCGATCGCGGTGGGGGTGCCGGTGGACGGGTTGCCGTTGTTGAACTGGACCTCCTTGATCCAGTTCCGGCAGTACTCCGAGATCAGCAGCTTGTTGTCGTAGTACTGGGGCCACTTGACGTCGGAGGCGAGGTTCGCGTCGTAGTGGTAGACCTCGGTGTGATTGGGCGAGCCGCAGCCTCCCGGGTTGTCCAGCTGCGGCCACTCCTTGCTGCCGCCGTGCTGCTCCCAGACCAACGACGGCTTCGTGGGCGGCAGTTGCTGGACGCCGGTGTTGCGCGGGGAGTTGTTGACCGGCCCGGTCGCGCCGCCGCAGGGGAACCAGGCCCGCGGCGTGTTCGCGGCGAAGTCCCAGTCGTTGTAGCTCACGTTGGGCCCGCCGCAGTACGGCCAGCCGTAGTTGCCGGGGCCGGTGGCGCGGTTGAACTCGTCGTACGCCGCCGGGCCCCGGTTGGCGATGGTCGCGGGCGCGTCGGGGCCGACTTCACCCCAGTACAGAGTGTTGTTGGCCTTCTTGTCGACCCACACGCGGTAGGGGTTGCGCACGCCCATGATGTAGACCTCGGGGCGTGTCTGCGCGGTCCCCCGGGGGAAGAGGTTCCCGTCGGGAACGGTGTAGGTCCCGTTGTCCTCGGGATGGATCCGGTTGATCTTTCCGCGCAGGTCGTTCGCATTGCCCGAGGTGCGCTGGGCGTCGTACTGCGGACTGCGGTTCGCGCGCTCGTCGATGGGCGCCATGCCCGCCGCGTCGCCACCGGAGTTGGTGTTGTCGCCCACCGCGAAGTAGAGGTTTCCCGCGGTGTCCCAGGACATGGAGCCGGCGGAGTGGCAGCACAGCTCCCGCTCGGTCGGCCACTCGATGATCATGTCCTCGCTGGCCGGTGAGATCGTGTTGGTGGTGCGGTCGAAGGTGAACCGGGAGATCCGGTTGACCAGCGGAGTGACCTTCGGGGAGTAGAACAGCATGACCCAGCCGGTACTGGCGAACCGCGGGTGCAGGCTGATGCCGATCAGCCCGTCCTCGAATCTGGCGTCCAGTGGCAGGGTGAGTGCGACCGTCGTCGACCGGGTGGCGGGGTTGTAGACGCGGACCTGGCCGCCCGCGTCGCTGGTGCCCCGGTTGATGTACAGGACCTTCTGGTCCGGCAGTACGGCGAGCTCGATCGGCTCCCCCATCTGCAGCCCGCCGTCGAGCTTGACCTTCTCGAACCCGCTCGTCGGCGGGGGTGCGGCGGCGGCCCGCGGCTCGGCGGCGGCGGTGCCGGGCGAGAGTAACAGGGCGGTCAGGGTGAACAGCGCAGCGAGGAAGGAAACAGCGCGCGACAACACGGCACCTCCATGGGCCGATCGCGGGTGGGGGGTGTGTTCTGTTGGACGCGGTCGTGCGGCCGGGCACGGCGTCTCAACGCCGGACCCGGTCATGCGGCCGCGTACGGTGTCTCAACGCCGGACCCGGCCATGCGGCCGCGTACGGTGTCTCAGCGCCGGACCCGGTCGTGCGTCCCGGCACGGTGTCTCAGCGCCGGAGCACTGTCTCTCAGCTTCCGAGCACGGCGAGATCCCACAGGGAGTAGCCCCACTGCGTGGCGCGCGCGGTGCCCTGGACCCGTACATAGCGAGCAGTGCCGCTCACGGCGATCTCGTCGAGCCCTCCGTCGCCCGCCGTGGTGGTGTTGACGGTGCGCCAGGTCACGTTGTCCGTCGAGGTCTGGACCGTGTACGCCTTCGCGTACGCGGTCTCCCAGGCCAGCCGGACCTGCTGGACCGTACGGACGGAGCCGAGGTCGACGGTGATGGACTGGGGGTCGGAGTGGGCGCTGCCCCACCGCGTGGCGGGGTCGCCGTCCACGGCGTTGGCGCCCACGTGTGTACTGTCCGGCTCGACGCTGGAGACCGAGACGGGACGGCCCTTCGCCAGGTCGGTGGCCTGCGCCCCGTCCTGTTTGATCCTGATGTTGCGGTAGTTGATGTCCATCCCGCCGCCGTCGTTCTGTACGCCGATGTGCCCGACGGCGATGTCACGGGTGCTGGTGTAGTCGTTGATCTTCACGCCGTTCAGATAGATCTCGACGTGACGGCCCCGCACCCCGATCTCGTAACTGTTCCAGGTGCCTGGCGGGTTGAGCGCGGCGGTCCGTGCCGCCGTGTCCGGGGCCTTGAGGCTGTAGACGCTGCCGGTCGTACGGCTCGGATCGGCGTCGGTCGCGTCGATCTGGATCTCGTGGCCGAGATCGACCGGCCGCCACGGATCGCCCTGGGGATCGGGGAAGCCGATGAACACACCGCCGTTGTCGTCGCCCGGCATCATCCAGTCGGCCTTCAGCGAGTAGTTGCTGAAGGGCGTCACCGGGTACCAGAGCAGCCCCATGCCACCGACCGAGGTGAGTGTGCCGTCGGCGAGCGTGAATCCGCCGGGCCCCGCCTGCCGCCACCGGTCGAGGCTGGCCTGCGTGCCGTCGAACAGGGGGGTGTAGCCGTTCTCCGGCCGGCAGTCCGCGGCCCGCGCGCGGGAGGCGATCTGAATGCCCCCGAGCAGCATGCCGGTGAAGGCGGGGTCCGCGTACGACTCCTCGGTGTGACCGAGACCGGTGTACCAGGACCGTCCGCCGCGGTAGTCCTGGCACCAGGTGATCGGATGATCTCCCATCGTGCCGCCGGTGTACGACGACTCGTCCAGGCTCGCGAGCACCTTCACCGCGGAGCGCGGATTGGCGCGGTAGTTGTACCACTCGTCGGTCCGGGTCCAGCGCTGCGGCAGATGCGCGGTGGAGACCGAGGACCGGTCCTCGACCTTGACCGTGGCCTGCTGGGTCGCCGGATGCGAGGCGAAGTACGCGCCGACGAGGCCGCCGTACCAGGGCCAGTCGTACTCGGTGTCGGCGGCGGCATGGACGCCGACGTAGCCGCCGCCCGCCCCGACGTATGCCTCGAAGGCGGTCTGCTGTGCGGCGTTCAGCACGTCGCCGGTGGTCGACAGCCAGATCACCGCCTGGTATTGCGCCAGGTTGGCAGCGGTGAACGCACCCGCGTCCTCGGTGGCGGTGACGGAGAAGCCGTTGGCCGCGCCGAGCCGCTGTACGGCGGCGATCCCGGCCGGGATCGCCGAGTGCCGGAACCCTGCGGTCTTGGAGAACACCAGGACCTTGGACAGCGGAGCGGCGGCGGAAGCCTGGGCGGCCTGTGGCGCGTTCGGTAGGGCGGCCAGGGACAAGACCGCCAGGAGAAACGCGATCACAGCGCGGGACACAAGGCGCACTATCCAGTCCTCTCTCGGTGCGCCCGGAGGCGCCGGCTGAGGTACGAGTACGTGGCGGAGCGAGGCTGCGCGGATCACGGAGCGGTGATTTCTGACGAGGCGCCAGCCCATGCGTCAGACGTAGTGAACATCGGAGGTTTGGAGGGGTCAATGGGTGGCGCGAAAATTGTTGGCATCCCGAACAAATGCAGGGTGCGCGCCGCCCTGCCCAAGCCGCTCAGTCGGCGAACGTGGCCGGTGGGGTGTTGACGAGGTTGGGGTGCGGCTCGTCGCCGGACATCTTGAGGAGGCCCCTGAGGCAGCGTGCTGCCAGGACCCAGTTCCTGGGGTTCCTCATGTTCAGACCGCCGATGAGCTGCTTGAGAAGGCTGAGGCTGTCGAAGTAGATCCGCTCGCAGACCAGGTTCTCGTGGTCGTCGAAGATGAAGTACGCGGTCATGCGCACCCGGAAGCGGCTGCCGGTGGGCGGTATCGCGCCGAGCGGGCCTCGATGGGTGCCCAGCAGCCAGAACTCGGCGATCACGGCGTCGTCGCTGTGCCGGAAGGCGATGATCTCGTGGTCCTGGTCGGGAAAGGCGACCCGGGTGTCGTGGTAGTAGCCGCGGACCGCGCTGTCGCCGTCGTGGACCGTCATCGTGGGAATCAGCTCGTAGTGCGGGTGCGGGAACGTCGAGAGGACGTCGTCCCACTCCTGGCGGACCTCGTCCTGGAAGTGGTCGAGGACCAGCTTCTGACGCGCCGTGCGCACTTCTTCGGTGATCATGGGGGCTCCGGTCTGAGGGGCGGTCACGCCGTACGGTGGAAAGCCGCACCAGCAGTAGAAGCCACACCACGGCCACCGATCAACTACGGGCCCAGGACGCTGCACACCGGCCTTCCCGGCGGCTGCGCGAGGGGCGTCGGATGAGATCCAGGACTTCGCCGCCGCTTCCGGCACAGATTCCGCGCTCAGAACCAGGAAGTTCACTGTGACCATGGAGGATGGATGGCGACGGAGAAGTCGACGAACCGGCGTGGTGTGGCCGTGGTCGGTGCGCTCATGCTGGGCGCGTTCGCCTTCAACACCACCGAGAACCTGCCGATCGGCATCCTCAAGCTGATCTCGGACGACCTGGACCAGTCGTTGCCGGCCGTCGGTCTGCTGGTGTCCGGCTACGGACTGACCGTGGCCCTCGTTTCGGTGCCGATAGCCAAGGTGACCCACTCGGTCCCGCGACGCCTCGTCCTCTGCGCCCTGCTGGCCGCGCTGTTCCTGGCAAGCGTCGTGGCAGCCCTGGTCTCCTCGTACTGGGTGCTGCTGAGCAGCCGTCTGGTCACCGCGGTGGCCCAGGCGCTGTTCTGGGCGGTGATGGGGCCGGTGGCGGTCGGCCTGTTTCCCCCGCACGTCCGCGGGCGCGTCATCGGGGCGCTGTCCGTCGGCGGTTCGCTCGCGCTCGTCCTCGGGGTGCCCGGGGGCACCTGGCTGGGCCAGCACACCAGTTGGCAGGTCCCGTTCCTGGTGGTCGGCGCGCTCGCCATTCCCGCCTTCATCGTGATCGCCACCGTGCTGCCGACGTCCCGTCCGGAAGAGGGGCACGCCGTGCGCGGATTCGCGCCGGACACCCGCCGGTTCGCGGTCGTGCTGACCGTCACCGCGCTCACGGTCACCGGCGTCTTCGCCGGGTACACCTACATCTCCGACTTCCTCGTGGACGAAGCGGGTTTCCGCGAGTCCTCCGTCAGCAGCCTGCTCCTCGTCCTCGGCATCACCGGCATCGTCGGCGTCGCGGTGTACGGGCGGCTCCTCGACCGCTTTCCGCGGGCGACCCTCACCCTCCCGGTGACGACGCAGGCGGTGGCGCTACTGGGCCTGTACGTGGCGGGCGAGTCGCAGACCGTGGCGGTAGTCATGATCGTGTTCCTCGGCGCCTCGCTGGGGCCCATCTTCATGGCCACGCAGAGCCACGTCATGTATGTCGCGCCGGGCCGCACGGAAACGGCCATCGCCGCGAACGGCGCCGCCTACAACTCGGGAGTGGCCGCGGGCGCCCTCGCGGGCGGCCTGCTGCTCCCCGTCTTCGACGTGCGCGGCACCTTCCTGGTCGGCGGCCTGCTGACGGTCGCCGCACTGTTACTCCTGCTCGAGGAGCAATTCCTGCCCCTGGGCCGCACGGCCCGGCCGACCGACAGCCCCGCGCGGACACGGGAGAGGGACGACGTGAGCGCCAGTCCCTGAGGACCCACACCGATCACCGTGTGCCCCGACGTCCGGCTCGAGTCGGCCCTCCGGGCGAGCGGGTGTGCGCCCATAGCGCGCTCCGCCAATCGGGTGGCATCGCGTCAAGGTTCTTGTTCACCGTGTCGCTCCAATGGCTTACTGAAGTATCCGAGCTGGCGGGCCGTCCAACTCTCTCCGGGGAACCCGGCCATCGGTCGTCCGCTGACCTTGAATCAGGTGGAACAGCGTCAGGCCCTTCGTGTCGCGACGGCCACCCCCGTAAAAGACGTGCAGCCGTTGGCTGTTGCCGTGGGCCGGCAGCGGCTGATGCGGCGGCTCCGCCACCTAGAAGTGGTCCGCGGACCGCTGACCGGGCCCGGCACCGCGCCTGAGCTGGTGCCTGTCAGTCAGCCATGCCCGCTGTGGCCCGATCCGATGCGACGTCGTCAGCCATCCACCACGGCGCCTGACTCATCATCGATGGAGGAGTGTCATGCTCATTGCCCGTGGTCCGTGCCCTGACTGCGCCGGAAGTTCTGCGGCGGTACTGGTGACCGCGTGCGCCGGCCTTCACGGTGCGGGCGAGTGGGCGTCATGAGCAGTGTCTTCCCGGATCAGGGCTCCTCCGGCGGCGGGGCGCAGGTGACCATCGTCGGCTCCCACCTCGGCGGCGCGACCGCCGTGCGTTTCGGCGACCGCCCGGCGCTGAGCTTCACGGTCATCGACGACCAGAGCCTGACGGCGGTCGCCCCGTCGGGCGGTGGCGCCGTACCGGTGAGCGTCACCACCCCTGGCGGCACCGCCACGATCGGCTTCTTCTTCTACCTCCCCGCGCCCGGCCTGTCCGTGGTCGCCCCCAACAGCGGTCCGCTGGCCGACGGCAACCCCGTCACCCTGACCGGCGCGAACCTGTACACCGCGCAGAGCGTGCACGTCGCGGACGCGACGGTGCTCCCCACGACGCTCAGCGACCAGCACCTGGCCGTCGTCGCTCCTCCCGCCACCGTGCCCGGCCTGGTTCCGGTCTATGCCGTCACGGTCGGGGGCGTCAGCAACCAACTGCCCTATGCCTACGCCGCAGTTCCGGCGGTCTTCGGCGTCAGCCCGGCGAGCGGACCCATCGCCGGCGGGACGACCGTTGTCATCAGCGGCACCGGGCTGGCCGACGCCACCAGTGTGACATTCGGCGGATTCTCCGCCCCCTCCTTCCGCTCGTACTCCGACACCCTGGTCGTCGCTGTGACACCGCCGGGCCTCACAGGGCCCACCGGAGTCACCGTCACCACCCCCGGCGGCAGCGCCACCCTTCCGAACGCATTCACCTTTATGGCGGCGTCGGAGATCGTGGTGGCCTCTGATCCTGACTCTTCCGTCGCCGGCGAGCCTGTGGTGATCACGGCCACCGTGACGGGGATTCCGATCGGGGCGGTCACGCCGACCGGCACCATCACCTTGGAGTTCGGCGACGGGACGCCGGCGGTGACGGCGCCGCTCACGGGCGGTACGGCTACCGTCATGCACGCCTACGCCGGCCCGTTGGGGAGCCCCTACACCCTCACCGCCTCCTACAGCGGCGACAGCAACTTCTACCCCTCCACCGGTACGGGCTCCCACACCGTCGTCCAGGCGGCGACGACCACGACGGTCACATCCTCGCCGGACCCGTCCGACTTCGGTGAGGCGGTCACCGTCAGCGCGACGGTGACCGTTGCCCCGCCGGGTGCCGGTACCCCCACGGGCACGGTGACGTTCACGGTCAGCGGCACGGGCGGGGGTACGTTCACCGGCACCTTGGACGCGAGTGGTGCGGCCACGGTCATCGTCAGCACGCTCGGTACCGGGGACCACGGCGTCACCGCGGTCTACGGCGGGGATGCGGACTTCACCACCTCGACCGGCACCAGCACACAGACCGTCGCCCAGGCAGCGACGACCACGGCGTTGACTTCGTCGCCGGATCCGTCGGTGTCGGGGCAGACGTTCACCGCGACCGCCGTGGTCACTCCCGTGGCGCCCGGCGCCGGGATCCCTACCGGGACGGTCACCTTCACGCTGAGCAGCGGACCAAGCCAGGATGCGCCGTTGGACGCTACTGGCACCGCGACCGTCAGCGGCAGTCTGACCGCCGGCACCTACCTCAGCACCGCCGTCTACAACGGCGACACCAACTTCACCACCTCCACGGGTACCGACACCCAGACCGTCAACCAGGCATCGACCACGACGACGATGACCTCCTCGCCCGACCCCTCGTCGTTCGGTCAGGCCGTGACCGTCAGTGCCACCGTCACGCCCGTGGCCCCGGGTGCGGGCGTCCCGACCGGCACGGTCACGTATCTCATCGACGGCGGCGGCCCGATCGATGTGCCACTGGACGGTTCGGGGCAGGCTTCGCTCGTCACCAGCGCGCTTACGCCCGGCGGACACTCCATCACCGCGGTCTACAGCGGTGACACCGACTTCGCGGGCTCGACCGGCACCGACACCCAGACGGTCGCCCAGGCGGGGACCACCACGACGGTCACGTCCGGGCCCGATCCATCCGCGTTCGGTCAGCCGGTCACCTTCACGGCGACCGTCACGCCGTCCGCGTCGGGCACGCCGACCGGCACGGTCGTCTTCACGATCAGTGGCCCCGGTGGCGGTACCTTCAGCGCCCCCCTGGACGCGAGCGGTACTGCCGCCGTGATCACCAGCGCCCTGGAAGCGGGCACCCATACGGTGACGGCGGTCTACGGCGGTGATACGAACTTCACCACCTCCACGGGCACCGACACCCAGACCGTCAACCAGGCGGCCACGGTCACTACGGTCTCGTCCTCGCCCGACCCGTCCGCCTTCGGCGAGGCGGTGAAGCTCACCGCGACGGTCGTTCCGGTCCCGCCGGGTGCGGGGACGCCGACCGGTACGGTGACCTTCACCGTCAGCGGCACCGGCGGTGGCACGCTGACCGGCACAGTGGACGCCAACGGCGTGGCCACCGCGTCCATCGACACCCTGGACTTCGGCGCCCACACGATCACGGCCGACTACAGCGGTGACGACAACCTCGGCGGTTCGACCGGCACCGACTCGCACAGCGTGGTGACACAGCCGTCGACGACCACCGGGGTGACGTCCTCGCCGGAGCCCTCCCTCTACGGCGCGACCGTCACCTTTACCGCCATCGTCGCCCCGGTGCCGCCCGCCACGGGTATCCCGACGGGTACGGTCACCTTCACCATCACGGGCTCCGGCGGCGGCACCCTCACCGGCACGCTGAACGCAAGTGGCGTCGCGACCGTGACCACCGCCACCTTGGGTGCCCAGATCCACAGCGTGACCGCTTCCTACAGCGGCGATTCGACCTTCGACCCCTCCAGTAGCAGCACGACCCATACGGTCGCCCACGCGGCCACCACCACGGCGGTCCTCGCCTCGCCCGATCCGTCGGTGTTCGGGCAGCCGTTCACGGTCAGCGCGTTGGTGAGTCCTGTGGCGCCGGGCGCGGGAGTCCCCACGGGGACAGTGACCTTCAGCATCAGCGGTGGGGAGACCGCGACGGTGTCCCTGGACGCCGGCGGCACCGCCGGCTTCACCACAAGCACGCCGGTCGGAACCGGCGATCACGCGATCACCGCGATCTACAGCGGCGATACGAACTTCACCACCTCCACGGGCACCGACACCCAGACCGTCAACCAGGCGGCGACCACGACGACGGTGACCTCCTCGCCCAATCCATCGACATTCGGTGAGCAGGTCACGGTCAGTGCGACTGTGGCTCCGGTCGCCCCGGGCGCGGGTATCCCGACAGGGACAGTGACCTTCACGTCCAGCAGCGGCCTCTTCCGGGCAGTGGCTCTGGATGCCACCGGGATTGCGACGTTCACCACCAGCGTGCCCTTCCAGGCGGGTACGGAGAGCATCACCGCCACATACAACGGCGACGCCAACTTCGCCACGTCCAACGGCAGTACGACACAGACGATCAGCCAGGCGGCGACCTCCACCACGGCCACGTCCGTGCTCGATCCCTCGGTCTTCGGCGAGTTGGTCTCCCTCACCGCGATCGTGGCCGCCGTGCCGCCGGGTGCGGGCGACTTGACGGGAACGGTGACCTTCACCATCGACGGCCCCGGCGGCGGCACCTTGACAGCGCCGCTCGACGCGGGCGGCTCCGCCACCGCGACCACCAGCACCCCGGCAGCAGGCAGCCATACCGTCACCGCCGTCTACAGCGGCGACCCCAACTTCACCTCTTCTACGGGTACGGACACCCAGACCGTCAACCAGGCATCGTCCACGACGACGGTGACGTCCTCACCCGACCCCGCCGTCTTCGGACAGCCGTTCACGGTCACCGCCACCGTCGCCGCCATCCTGCCCGGTACAGGCGTCCCGACCGGGACCGTCACGTTCACCATCGACGGAACAGCCCCATTCGACGTGGCGGTGGATACGTCAGGGCAGGCAACCTTCACCAACAGCACCCTGGCAGCCGGAAGCCACACCATCACCGCCGTCTACAACGGCGACGGAAACTTCACCACCTCCACGGGCACCGACACCCACACCGTCGCCCAGACCGCGACCACCACCACAGTCGCAGGAACACCTGACCCCGCGGTGTTCGGACAGGCAGTCACCCTCAGCGCAACCGTCACCCCCCTCCCGCCAGGAACCGGCGTACCCACCGGGACGGTCACCTTCACCATCAGCGGCACAGGTGGAAGTACGCTCACCGGCACCCTCGACAGCACCGGCACGACCACCGTCGTCACCACCACACTCGGTACGGGCGACCACAACATCAACGCCACCTACAACGGCGACACGAACTACACCAATTCAACCGGTACCAGCACACAGACGGTCAACCAGACACCCACGACGACATTCGTTACAGTGGTGCCGAGCCCATCGGAGTCGGGACAGACAATCACCGCGACCGCCGTGGTCACTCCCGCAGCGCCGGGCGCCGGGATCCCCACCGGGACGGTCACCTTCACGCTGAGCAACGGACAAAGCAGTCAAGCGCCGTTGGACTCCACCGGCACCGCGACCGTCAGCGGCAGTGTGACCGCCGGTGTCTACATCGGCACCGCCGTCTACAGCGGCGACGGTGACTTCGCCGGGTCAACCACTATGGAAACCCTCACCGTTGAACAAGCGGCGACGACTACGGCGGTCACGTCCGCGCCCGATCCTGCGTCGTTCGGTGAGGCCGTGACCGTCAGTGCCACCGTCGCGCCTGCAGCGCCGGGTGGGGGCATCCCGACCGGTACGGTCACGTTTCTCATCGATGATGTCGGCCCGATCGATGTGCCGTTGGATGATTCGGGACAGGCGTCGCTTGTCACCAGTGCGCTTACTCCCGGCGATCACGACATCGCCGCCGTTTACGGTGGTGACACCGACTTCACCGGCTCGACCGGCAGCGGCACCCAGACCGTCACGCCGGCGGGGACGACCACGGCGGTCACATCCGGGCCCGATCCGTCGGTGTCCGGTCGGGCGGTCACGGTTACGGCGACTGTCACCCCGTCCGCAGCGGGCACGCCGACCGGCACGGTCGTCTTCACCATCAGCGGCCCCGGTGGTGGCACTTTCACCGGTACGTTGAACGCCGTCGGCGTGGCGAGCGTCACGACCAGTGGTCTCGCTGCCGGAGTCCATACGGTGACGGCGGTCTACGGCGGTGATACGAACTTCACCACCTCCACGGGCACCGACACCCAGACCGTCAACCAGGCGGCCACGGTCACTACGGTCTCGTCCTCGCCCGACCCGTCCGCCTTCGGCGAGACGGTGACCCTGACCGCCGTCATTACCCCGGTCCCGCCGGGGGCGGGGACGCCCACAGGGACGGTCGCCTTCACCGTCAGCGGCACCGGCGGAGGCACCCTCACCGGCACAGTGAACGCGAGTGGCGTGGCCACCGCATCCATGGACACCATGGACTTCGGCGCCCACACGATCACGGCTGTCTACAGCGGTGACGGTAATTTCGGCGGTTCGACCGGTACCGACGCGCACAGCGTGGTGACACAGCCGTCGACGACCACCGGGGTGACATCTTCGCCGGACCCCTCCCTCTACGGCGAGACCGTCACCTTTACCGCCACCGTCGCCCCGGTGGCACCGGCCACGGGTATCCCGACGGGTACGGTCACCTTCACCATCACGGGCTCCGGCGGCGGCACCCTCACCGGCACGCTGAACGCAAGTGGCGTCGCGACGGTGACCACCGGCAGTTTGGGTGCCCAGGTCCACAGTGTGACCGCTTCCTACGGTGGCGACTCGACGTTTGACCCGTCCAGCAGCAGTACGACTCAGACGGTGGCCCGGGCGGCGACATCCACGGCGGTCCTCGCCTCGCCGGATCCCTCGGTGTTCGGGCAGCAGCTCACGGTCACGGCGACGGTCGCTCCGGTCGCTCCGGGCGCGGGAGTTCCCACCGGGTCGGTCACCTTCAGCATTAGCGGCGGGGAGACCGCGACGGTGTCCCTGGACGCCGGCGGCACCGCCGGCTTCACCACAAGCACGCCGCTGGGAACCGGCGATCACGCGATCACCGCGATCTACAGCGGCGATACGAACTTCACCACCTCCACGGGCACCGACACCCAGACCGTCAACCAGGCATCGACCACGACGACAGTGGCCTCCTCGCCCGACCCTTCGGTCTTCGGGCAGCAGTTCACGGTCAGCGCGACTGTGGCTCCGGTCGCCCCGGGCGCGGGTGTCCCGACGGGGACAGTGACCTTCACCATCGACGGCCCCGGCGGCGGCACCTTGACGACGACGGTCGACGCGGGCGGCACCGCCACCGCGACCACCAGCACCCTGGCTGCGGGCAGCCACACCATCACGGCGCTCTACAACGGCGACGCCAACTTCGCCACGTCCACCGGCACCGACACCCAGACCGTCGGGCAGGCGGCCACGACAACGACGGTGACGTCCTCACCCGACCCTTCGGTCTTCGGGCAGCAGTTCACGGTCACCGCGATCGTCGCCACCGTACCGCCGGGCGCGGGCGACCCGACGGGAACGGTGACCTTCACCATCGACGGCCCCGGCGGCGGCACCTTGACAGCGCCGCTCGACGCGGGCGGCACCGCCACCGCGACCACCAGCACCCCGGCGGCAGGCAGCCACACCGTCACAGCGGCCTACAGCGGCGACCCCAACTTCACCTCTTCTACGGGCACCGACACCCAGACCGTCAACCATGCGTTGACCAACACCACGGTGACCTCCTCACCCGACCCCACTGTCTTCGGACAGCCGTTCACGGTCACCGCTACCGTCGCCGCCATCCTGCCCGGTACGGGCGTCCCGACCGGGACCGTCACGTTCACCATCGACGGAACAGCCCCATTCGACGTGGCGGTGGATACTTCGGGCCAGGCAACCTTCACCAACAGCACCCTGACAGCCGGAAGTCATACCTTCACCGCCGTCTACAACGGCGACGGAAACTTCACCACCTCTACGGGCACCGACACCCACACCGTCGCCCAGACCGCGACCACCACCACGGTCGCAGGAACGCCTGACCCCGCGGTGTTCGGACAGGCAGTCACCCTCAGCGCAACCGTCACCCCTCTCCCGCCAGGAACCGGAGTACCCACCGGGACGGTCATCTTCACTGTCAGCGGCACAGGCGGGGGCACCTTCACCGGCACCCTCGACAGCACCGGCACAACCACCGTCGTCACCACCACACTCGGCACAGGCGACCACAACATCAACGCCACCTACAACGGCGACACGAACTACACCAACTCGACCGGTACCAGCACACAGACCGTCGGTCAGTCGGTGACGACCACGACGTTCGTCACGTCTCCGAACCCGTCGGTGTCGGGGCAGACAATCACCGCGACCGCCGTGGTGACTCCCGTAGCGCCGGGCGCCGGGATCCCCACCGGGACGGTCACCTTCACGCTGAGCAACGGACAAAGCAGTCAGGCGCCGTTGGACTCCACCGGCACCGCGACCGTCAGCGGCACCCTGACCGCCGGCGCCTACATCGGCACCGCCGTCTACAACGGCGACACCAACTTCACCGGGTCCAGCGACAGCCACACCCAGACCGTCGGGCAGGCCACGACCACCACCGCGGTCACCTCCGCCCCCAACCTCTCACTTTTCGGGCAGCCGGTCACCGTCACAGCGACCGTCGCGCCCGTAGCCCCCGGTACGGGGACGGCCACAGGCTCGGTCACCTTCACCATCGACGGTGACGGCGGGGGCATCTTCACCGCACCCGTCGATGCCACAGGACGGGCCACCCTCACGATCACCACCTTGGAGGCCGGCAGTCACCCCATCGCCGCGGTCTACAGCGGCGACACCACCTTCACCGGATCCAGCGGCAGCGGCACCCAGACCGTCGGGCAGGCGTCGACCACGACGACGGTGACCTCCGCGCCGAGCCCGTCCGTCTTCGGCCAGGCAGTGACCGTCAGTGCGACGGTGACCGCCAACCCGCCGGGGGCGGGTGTCCCCACGGGCACGGTGAGCTTCACGGTCGGCGGTACCGGCGGTGGCATCTTCACCGCACCCGTCGACGCCACAGGACGGGCCACCCTCACGATCACCACCTTGGCCGCGGGCAACCACTCCGTCACGGCGGTCTACGGTGGCGACGAAGACTTCACCGGGTCGACCGGCACCTACGCGCAGACGGTCGCCCAGGCGGCGACGAGTACGACGGTCTCATCCGCGCCCGATCCCACGGCTTTCGGCGACACGGTGACCCTGACCGCCGTCGTTACCCCGGTCCCGCCGGGGGCGGGGACGCCCACCGGGACGGTCACCTTCACCGTCAGCGGCACCGGCGGAGGCACCCTCACCGGCACGGTGAACGCGAGTGGTGTGGCCACCGTCACCACCAACACCATGGGCTTCGGCACCCACGCCATCACGGCGCTCTACAGCGGAGATGCCAACCTCACGTCCTCGACGGGCACCACCACACACAGTGTGGCGACGCAGCCCTCGACCGCCACCACCGTCACCGCCTCCCCGGAACCGTCCAGCTACGGCCAACCAGTCACCCTCACCGCCACCGTGAGCGCACTGCCGCCGGCCACGGGGACGCCGACGGGCACGGTCACCTTCACCGTCAGCGGCACCGGCGGAGGCACCCTCACCGGCACCCTGAACGGCAGCGGCGTGGCGACCGTCACCACAGCCACCCTCGGCGCCGGCACACACAGCGTCACCGTCACCTACCACGGCGACTCCACCTTCGCCCCGTCCAACGGCAGCACCACCCACACCGTCAGCCAGGCGGCAACCGCTACCACCATCACCGCCACACCCGATCCCTCCACCTACGGCCAACAGGTCACCGTCAGTGCCACGGTCGCCCCGGTCACACCGGGTGCCGCCATCCCCACGGGCACGGTCAGCTTCACCTCCAGCACCGGCCGCAACCTCACGGTGCCCCTCAACTCCTCGGGTACGGCCTCCTACACCACCTCAAGCCCGCTCCAAGCCGGTACCGAGACCATCACCGCCACCTACAACGGCGACACCAACTTCACCACCTCCACCAGCACCCACGCCCACACCGTCAACCAGGCAACGACGACCACGACGGTGACGTCGTCTCCGGATCCGTCCGTGTTCGGTCAGCCGGTGACCTTGACCGCGACGGTCGCGGCGGTTCCGCCCGGCGCGGGGACGCCTACGGGCTCGGTCACGTTCACCGTGGGCGGTGGGGGAACGGCGGTCGTTTCGCTGGATTCGGGTGGGGTGGCAACGTACGTTCCCGGCTCGCTCAGTACGGGAAGCCACACGGTCACGGCGGTGTACGGCGGGGACGCGAACTTCACGTCCTCGACCGGCACCGACACACAGACCGTCAGCCAGTCCACGACCACCACAACGTCCACCTCG